>NZ_JAZAQP010000002.1:0-296570 GCF_036231725.1 Pseudomonas sp. JH-2
CAGGCAGCCGGAATGACCATGGGAAAACCGTTACCCATGTGTCCCGACAAGCGTTACCTATGTGTCCCGGCAGAACACTTGCGATACCCATCGCCATGGCCTGATGGGTATCGCTTCGCTCGACCCATCCTACGAAGAAGCCCCGAGACAGCCATGACGCGCCATGCGTCATCCGCCTGGCGCAAGCCGAGCGGATACGTCCAAGTTCGGGTCGGATTCGTGCAAAAGAGCGCCCCGGCCTTCTGCTGCAATGCCTTCCAACGACGGGCCAGAAAGGCGCGTCGACCGACAGGAAGCAGCGAGGACGTACGCCATGCAAATGCCCCAGACGATCAGGATCCGCAACGGCCAGAAGGTCCGCCCGACCTTCTCCGAGCAGGAATACGCCAACCGCCAGGCCAGGCTGCGCGCCCACCTGGCCGAGGCGGGCATCGATGCCGCGGTCTTCACCTCCTACCACAACATCAACTACTACTCCGACTTCCTCTACTGCTCCTTCGGCCGCCCCTACGCCCTGGTGGTGACCCAGGACGCCGTGGTCAGCATCAGCGCCAACATCGACGGCGGCCAGCCCTGGCGCCGCACCCAGGGCACCGACAACATCGTCTACACCGACTGGCAGCGCGACAACTACTTCACCGCCATCCAGCAGGCCCTGCCCAGGGCCCGGCGCATCGGCGTGGAGTTCGACCACCTGAACCTGCAGAACCGCGACAAGCTGGCCGCCCGCTACCCCGGCGCCGAGCTGGTGGACGTGGCCGCCGCCTGCATGCGCATGCGCATGATCAAGTCCGCCGAGGAACACGCCATCATCCGCCACGGCGCCCAGGTGGCCGACATCGGCGGCGCCGCGGTGGTCGAGGCGCTGCACGACCAGGTGCCGGAATACGAGGTGGCCCTGCATGCCACCCAGGCCATGGTCCGCGAGATCGCCAAGCGCTTCCCCGACGGCGAGCTGATGGACACCTGGACCTGGTTCCAGTCCGGTATCAACACCGACGGCGCGCACAACCCGGTGACTTCGCGCAAGGTGAACAAGGGCGACATCCTCAGCCTGAACTGCTTCCCGATGATCGCCGGCTACTACACCGCGCTGGAACGCACCCTGTTCCTCGACCACTGCTCCGACGAGCACCTGCGCCTGTGGGAGGTCAACGTCAAGGTCCACGAGGCCGGCCTGAAGCTGATCCGGCCGGGCGCGCGCTGCTGCGACATCGCCCGCGAGCTGAACGAGATCTACCTGGAACACGACCTGCTGCAGTACCGCACCTTCGGCTACGGCCACTCCTTCGGCACCCTCAGCCACTACTACGGGCGCGAGGCCGGCCTTGAGCTGCGCGAGGACATCGACACGGTGCTGGAGCCGGGCATGGTGGTCTCCATGGAGCCGATGATCATGCTCCCCGAGGGCCTGCCGGGCGCCGGCGGCTACCGCGAGCACGACATCCTGATCGTCAACCAGCAGGGCGCCGAGAACATCACCCGGTTCCCCTACGGGCCGCAGCGCAACATCATCCGTAAATGACCCCGCGAGCCGCGTGCGCACAGCACGCGGCTCGTTCGCTTCTGGAGCAAGCACCACCGCCAGTGGCGGTGCCACGACCGATAACGACAACAAGAGGCTGCGCCCGCCGTACCCGCGCAAGCCATGACTCACCCGCTGCCGAACTTCCATTTCGATAACAACAGAGGTATGGGCAATGGTCACCTTCCCGCACGGCGCCAGCGGCGCCCCCGACATCCCCACGCGGCACTACACTGATTCCCACGCACGCCCGGCGGCGCAACGCCCGGGGGGTGCGCAATGAGCCTCTCCCAGCAACCCCTGGCCTACGGCCGAACCGCCATGAACGCCCCCCTCTGCGAGGAACGCCGCGTCCTGCGCCGGGCCGCCGGCGCGGCCTTCATGGGCAACTTCGTCGAGTGGTTCGACTACGCCGCCTACGGCTACCTGGCGGCGGTCATCGCCGTGGTGTTCTTCCCGCAGACCGACAAGGTCTCCGGCCTGCTGGCGACCTTCGCGGTGTTCGCCCTGTCGTTCATCGTGCGGCCCATCGGCGGCATCGTCTGGGGCCACATCGGCGACCGCTTCGGCCGGCGCAACGCGCTGTCGCTGTCGATCCTGATCATGTCCGGCTCGACCTTCTGCATCGCCCTGCTGCCCAGCTACGCGCAGGTCGGCCTGGCGGCGCCCGGGCTGCTGCTGGCCATCCGCCTGGTGCAGGGCTTCTCCGCCTCGGGCGAATACGCCGGCGCCTCGGCCTTCCTCGCCGAGTACGCCCCGGAAGGCAAGCGTGGCTTCTACACCTGCCTGGTGCCGGCCAGCACCGCCGCCGGGCTGCTGGTGGGCTCGCTGTTCGCCGCGCAGCTGTATGCGCACCTGGACGGCACCCAACTGCACGAATGGGGCTGGCGCCTGCCCTTCCTGCTGGCCGCGCCCCTGGGCCTGATCGGCCGCTACATCCGCCTGCACCTGGCCGACACGCCCAAGTTCCGCGAGATGGAAGCGGCCATGGAGCACAGGCAAGGCCAGCACCGCACGCCCATCCGCGAGCTGTTCGGCACCCACCGCAAGCAGCTGCTGGTGGCCGTGGGCGCCACCTGCCTGAACGCGGTGGCCTTCTACCTGATCCTCAGCTACATGCCGACCTACCTGTCCGCCGAGATGGGCATGAGCGAGAGCGACTCCTTCCTCGCCTCCACCGTGTCGCTGGCCACCTACATCGGCTTCATCTTCCTGATGGGCAAGCTGTCCGACCGCTTCGGCCGCAAGACCATGCTGGTGGCCGCCTCGCTGCTGTTCCTGGCGCTCACCGTGCCGCTGTTCCGCCTGCTGGGCGACCAGGGCTTCGCCTTCATCCTGCTGATCCAGATCGGCTTCGGCCTGATGCTGGCGATGAACGACGGCACCCTGCCCTGCTTCCTCGCGGAGATCTTCCCCACCCGCGTGCGCTACACCGGCTTCGCCTTCAGCTTCAACACCGCCAACGCGCTGTTCGGCGGCACCGCGCCCTTCATCGCCACCTGGCTGATCAGCCTCACCGGCAACAAGCTGGCGCCGGCCTGGATGCTGGTGGCCGCGGCGGCGGTGGCGCTGCTGGCGATGCTCTGCGTGCGGGAGACGGCGCACCGGCCGATGGAGGACTGAGCCGGCCCGTGGCAATGAGCGCAAGGCCGTACCCGCGAGGGTACGGCTTTTCGCGTTTCAGGCCCCCAGCGGGCTCTGCTTGCGCTGGCTGCGCGGCGAGCAGCCGAAGAAGCGGCTATAGCACTTGGAGAAGTGCGCCGGCGAGGTGAAGCCGCAGGACAGGGCGATCTCGCGGATCTGCGCCTCGCTGCGCAGCAGCAGGTCGCGGGCGCGGTTCAGGCGCAGCTCCAGGTAGTACTGGCTGGGGGTGCGCTGCAGGTACTTGTGGAACAGCCGTTCCAGCTGGCGCACCGACACCTCGTTGAGCTGCGCCAGCTCCTCCAGCTCCAGCGGCTCCTCCAGGTTGGCCTCCATGATCGCCACTATCTGGCTCAGCTTGGGCTGGGCGCTGCCCAGCTTCTGCCGCAGGGGGATGCGCTGCTGCTCGCGGGAGCCGCGCATGCGGTCGCACAGCAGCAGCTCGGCGGCGCGGGTGGCGATCTCCACCCCGCCCGGCTCGCGGGCGATCAGCTGCAGGGTCATGTCCATGGCCGCGGTGCCGCCGGAGCAGGTGTAGCGGTCGCGGTCCAGCTCGAACAACTGGTTGGAGATGACGATGCCGGGGAAGCGCTCCTTGAGCTGCTCGATGTCTTCCCAGTGGATGGTGCAGCGGTAGTCCTTGAGCAGCCCGGCGCTGGCCAGCAGGTGGCTGCCGGTGCAGATGCCGCCCAGCGGCACGCCCTGGCGGGCCAGCTTGCGCAGCCAGTCGAGCAGGCGCCGGTCGCACTTGGCCGGGATGGGGTTGGAGCCGACCACGAAGAGCGCATCCAGGTGCGGCACCGCCTCGATGCCGTGGTCGGGCACCACGCGCATGCCGTTGCTGGCGCGCACCGGCTCCAGGTCGGCGGCGATCTGCAGGGTGCGGTACAGCGGCCGGTGCGCCGCCAGGTTGGCCATGCGCAGGGTTTCCACCGCCGAGGCGAAGCCGATGGTGGTGAAGTTGGGCACCAGCAGGAAGCCGAAGGTCCTGGTGGCGGTGGCCGGAACGGCGTCGGGGAGACGTTCGCGGCCGCGGGTCGGTACAACGCTGAGCATCATTTCGATACCTCCACTGCGATGGCTGGCGCGGCGATTTCCGCGGGGCGGGGCGACGGCAGTCAGGGCAGCCTGCTTTTCTTGTTCTTCTGCGACATGCGCGGGGGCGATGCCGGCCTCAAGCTTACACCCTTGTCGATGTCGCGCCGACGCCTTCGCGGCCGCCGCGGGCCCGGCGCAGACGAAGCAGGGACGGGCGGTGCAGCGCGTGGGTAGGTTTGGGCATTTTGACGTCGCAAACAGGCAAATGGGGGGGCGGGCTATTGAGCACAATCGATCACAACTGGCTAATACCGACCCCTTCGCGCCGAGCCCCGCAGGCCCCCGGCGCGGGCGGTCAGGGCAGCCTCCACCCACAAGCGACGCGCCTGTCGCACGGAGACCGCGATGTTCAGCAAGCATGACCAGATCCAGGGCTACGACGACGAACTCTTCGCCGCCATGGCCGCCGAGGAAGAACGCCAGGAAGACCACCTCGAGCTGATCGCCTCGGAGAACTACACCAGCAAGCGCGTCATGCAGGCCCAGGGCAGCGGGCTGACCAACAAGTACGCCGAGGGCTACCCGGGCAAGCGCTACTACGGCGGTTGCGAGCACGTGGATAAAGTCGAGCAGCTGGCCATCGACCGCGCCAAGCAACTGTTCGGCGCCGACTACGCCAACGTCCAGCCGCACTCCGGCTCCTCGGCCAACTCGGCGGTGTACCTGGCGCTGCTCAACGCCGGCGACACCCTCCTGGGCATGAGCCTGGCCCACGGCGGCCACCTGACCCACGGCGCCAAGGTCTCCTCCTCCGGCAAGCTGTACAACGCCGTGCAGTACGGCCTGGACACCGCCACCGGGCTGATCGACTACGACGAGGTCGAGCGCCTGGCCGTGGAGCACAAGCCGAAGATGATCGTCGCCGGCTTCTCCGCCTACTCCAAGACCCTCGACTTCCCGCGCTTCCGCGCCATCGCCGACAAGGTCGGGGCGCTGCTGTTCGTCGACATGGCCCACGTCGCCGGCCTGGTGGCCGCGGGCCTGTACCCCAACCCGCTGCCCTACGCCGACGTGGTCACCACCACCACCCACAAGACCCTGCGCGGCCCGCGCGGCGGCCTGATCCTGGCGCGCGGCAACGAGGAGATCGAGAAGAAGCTCAACTCCGCGGTGTTCCCCGGCGCCCAGGGCGGCCCGCTGATGCACGTGATCGCCGCCAAGGCGGTGTGCTTCAAGGAAGCCCTGGAGCCGGAGTTCAAGGACTACCAGGCCCAGGTGATCAAGAACGCCAAGGCCATGGCCGAGGTGTTCATCGACCGCGGCTACGACGTGGTCTCCGGCGGTACCGACAACCACCTGATGCTGATCAGCCTGGTCAAGCAGGGCCTGACCGGCAAGGAAGCCGACGCCGCCCTCGGCCGCGTGGGCATCACCGTCAACAAGAACGCCGTGCCGAACGACCCGCAGAGCCCCTTCGTCACCTCGGGCATCCGCGTCGGCACCCCGGCCATCACCACCCGTGGCCTGAAGGAAGACCAGTGCCGCGAGCTGGCCGGCTGGATCTGCGACGTGCTCGACCACCTGGGCGATGCCGACGTCGAGGCCAAGGTGGCCACCCAGGTCGCCGGGCTGTGCGCCGACTACCCGGTCTATCGTTGAGATTCCCGCTGCCCTCCTTGTAGGAGCGAGCTTGCTCGCGAACCAACCCCCGCTGCGGGGCCATTCGCGAGCAAGCTCGCTCCTACGAAAAGAAAGGGCCGCCTAGAGATACCAGGAGCACCCACATGCAACGCTACTCCGGCTTCGGCCTGTTAAAGCACTCACTGAGCCACCACGAGAACTGGCAGCGCATGTGGCGCACGCCCACGCCCAAGCCGGTGTACGACGTGGTCATCGTCGGCGGCGGCGGCCACGGCCTGGCCACGGCCTACTACCTGGCCAAGGAACACGGCATCCGCAACATCGCGGTGGTGGAGAAGGGCTGGCTGGGCGGCGGCAACACCGCGCGCAACACCACCATCGTCCGCTCCAACTACCTGTGGGACGAGTCGGCGCAGCTCTACGAGCACGCCATGAAGCTGTGGGAGGGCCTGTCCCAGGACCTAAACTACAACGTCATGTTCTCCCAGCGCGGCGTCTACAACCTCTGCCACACCCTGCAGGACATGCGCGACGGCGAGCGCCGCGTCAGCGCCAACCGCCTCAACGGCGTGGACGGCGAGCTGCTGAACGCCCAGCAGGTGGCCGAGGAAATCCCCTACCTGAACTGCACCAAGAGCGCCCGCTACCCGATCATGGGCTCCACCGTGCAGCGCCGCGGCGGCGTGGCCCGCCACGACGCCGTGGCCTGGGGCTTCGCCCGCGCCGCCGACGCCCTGGGCGTGGACCTGATCCAGCAGACCGAAGTCATCGGCTTCCGCAAGCAGGACGGCGCGGTGATCGGCGTCGAGACCAACCGCGGCTTCATCGGCGCCAAGCGCGTCGGCGTGGTCACCGCCGGCAACTCCGGGCACATGGCCAAGCTCGCCGGCTTCCGCCTGCCGATCGAATCGCACCCGCTGCAGGCGCTGGTTTCCGAGCCGCTGAAGCCGATCATCGACAGCGTCATCATGTCCAACGCCGTGCACGGCTACATCAGCCAGTCGGACAAGGGCGACCTGGTCATCGGCGCCGGCATCGACGGCTACAACGGCTACGGCCAGCGCGGCTCCTACCCGGTGATCGAGCACACCCTGCAGGCCATCGTCGAGATGTTCCCGGTGCTCTCGCGGGTGCGCATGAACCGCCAGTGGGGCGGCATCGTCGATACCACCCCGGACGCCTGCCCGATCATCGGCAAGACGCCGGTGAAGAACCTGTTCTTCAACTGCGGCTGGGGCACCGGCGGCTTCAAGGCCACCCCCGGCTCGGGCAACGTCTTCGCCGCCACCCTGGCGACCGGCGAGCCGCACCCGCTGGCCGCGCCTTTCTCCATCGAACGTTTCCACAGTGGCGCGCTCATCGACGAGCACGGCGCTGCGGCTGTCGCACATTGAACATTCGCCCGCAGGGCGACAACTGATTCCCCTCTCCCGCTTGCGGGAGAGGGTGCCCGAAGGGCGGGAGAGGGTGGTTCGGCGAAGAGCCGGCGCCCCGCCTCCCACGGAAGGCAACCCCGGAGGTTTAGACCATGCTTCACATCTTCTGCCCCCATTGCGGCGAGCTGCGCTCCGAAGAGGAATTCCACGCCAAGGGCCAGGCGCACATCCCGCGCCCGCTGGACCCGGGCGCCTGCACCGACGAGGAGTGGGGCGACTACATGTTCTTCCGCGACAACCCGCGCGGCATCCACCACGAGCTGTGGGTGCACGCCGCCGGCTGCCGGCAGTACTTCAACGCCACCCGCCACACCGTGACCTACGAGATCCTCGAAACCTACAAGATCGGCGAGAAACCCAGCGTGACCAGCGCCGAGAAGAAACCCGCCGCCCAGCCCGCAGTCGCGAAGGCCTGAACATGAGCCAGATCAATCGCCTTTCCCGTGGCGGTCGCATCGACCGCAGCAAGCCGCTGACCTTCACCTTCAACGGCCAGCAATACCAGGGCTTCGCCGGCGACAGCCTGGCCGCCGCCCTGCTGGCCAACGGCGTCGACGTGGTCGGCCGCAGCTTCAAGTACTCCCGCGCCCGCGGCATAGTCGCCGCCGGCGCCGAGGAGCCCAACGCCATCCTGCAGATCGGCTCGCGCGAGGCCACCCAGGTGCCCAACGTGCGCGCCACCCAGCAGGCCCTGTACGCCGGCCTTGCGGCCAGCAGCACCAATGGCTGGCCGAACGTGCAGAACGACCTGATGGGCGTGTTCGGCAAGGTCGGCGGCAAGATGATGCCCCCCGGCTTCTACTACAAGACCTTCATGTACCCGCAGTCCATGTGGCTGACGTACGAGAAGTACATCCGCAAGGCCGCGGGCCTGGGCCGCGCGCCCACCGAGGTCGACCCGGACAGCTACGACTGGATGAACCGCCACTGCGACGTGCTGGTGGTCGGCGCCGGCCCCGCCGGCCTGGCCGCGGCCCTGGCCGCCGCGCGCAGCGGCGCCCGGGTGATCCTGGCCGACGAGCAGGAAGAGTTCGGCGGCAGCCTGCTGGACACCCGCGAAACCCTCGACGGCAAGCCCGCCGCCGAATGGGTGGAACAGGTGCTGGCCGAGCTGAAGTCGCTGCCGGAAGTGGTGCTGCTGCCGCGCGCCACGGTGAACGGCTACCACGACCACAACTTCCTCACCATCCACGAGCGCCTCACCGACCACCTCGGCGAAACCGCGCCGCTGGGCCAGGTGCGCCACCGCGTGCACCGGGTGCGCGCCAAGCGCGTGGTGCTGGCCGCCGGCGCCCACGAGCGGCCGCTGGTATATGCCAACAACGACCTGCCGGGCAACATGCTGGCCGGCGCCGTCTCCACCTACGTGCGCCGCTACGGCGTGGCGCCGGGCAAGAAGCTGGTGCTCTCCACCAACAACGACTACGCCTACCGCGTGGCCCTGGACTGGCAGGAAGCCGGCCTGGAAGTGGTGGCCATCGCCGACGCCCGCGCCAACCCGCGCGGCGAGTGGGTGGAAGAAGCCCGCAAGCGCGGCATGCGCGTCATCACCGGCAGCGCAGTGATCGAAGCACGCGGCAGCAAGCGCGTGACTGGCGCGAAAATCGCCGCCATCGACCCCATCCGCCTGAAGGTCACCGCCCCCGGCGACTGGCTGGACTGCGACCTGATCGCCAGCTCCGGCGGCTACAGCCCGGTGGTGCACCTGGCCTCGCACCTGGGCGGCAAGCCCGAGTGGCGCGAGGACATCCTCGCCTTCGTCCCCGGCGAAGGCCTGCAGAAGCGCATCTGCGCCGGCGCCGTGAACGGCGTGTTCCGCCTCGCCGACAACCTGCAGGACGGCTACAACGCCGGTACCCAGGCCGCCGAGGACGCCGGCTTCAAGGCCGCGCCCGGCGAACTGCCGAAGGCCTCCGAGCGGGTCGAGGAGCCGACCGTGGCGCTGTTCCAGGTGCCCCACGAGAAGCCCACCTCCCGTGCGCCCAAGCAGTTCGTCGACCCGCAGAACGACGTCACCGCCGCGGCCATCGAGCTGGCCTGCCGCGAGGGCTTCGAGTCCATCGAGCACGTCAAGCGCTACACCGCGCTGGGCTTCGGCACCGACCAGGGCAAGCTGGGCAACATCAACGGCCTGGCCATCGCCGCCCGCGCCCAGGGCAAGAGCATCGCCGACACCGGCACCACCATGTTCCGCCCGAACTACACCCCGGTGACCTTCGGCGCCGTGGCCGGCCGCCACTGCGGCCACCTGTTCGAGCCGGTGCGCTTCACCGCCCTGCACGCCTGGCACGTGAAGAACGGCGCCGAGTTCGAGGACGTCGGCCAGTGGAAGCGCCCCTGGTACTTCCCCAAGGCCGGCGAGGACATGCATGCCGCCGTGGCCCGCGAATGCCGCGCGGTGCGCGAGTCGGTGGGCCTGCTGGACGCCTCCACCCTGGGCAAGATCGACATCCAGGGCCCGGACGCCCGCGAGTTCCTCAACCGCGTCTACACCAACGCCTGGACCAAGCTGGACGTGGGCAAGGCCCGCTACGGCCTGATGTGCAAGGAAGACGGCATGGTCTTCGACGACGGCGTGACCGCGTGCCTTGCGGACAACCACTTCGTCATGACCACCACCACCGGCGGCGCGGCCCGCGTGCTGGAGTGGCTGGAGCTGTACCACCAGACCGAATGGCCGGAACTGAAGGTGTACTTCACCTCGGTCACCGACCACTGGGCCACCCTGACCCTGTCCGGCCCCAACAGCCGCAAGCTGCTGGCCGAGGTCACCGACATCGACCTGGACAAGGACGCCTTCCCCTTCATGACCTGGAAGGAAGGCAAGGTGGCCGGCGTGCCGGCGCGGGTGTTCCGCATCTCCTTCACCGGCGAGCTGAGCTATGAGGTGAACATCCAGGCCAACTACGCCATGGGCGTGCTGGAAGCCATAGTCGAGGCCGGCAGGAAGTACAACCTGACCCCGTACGGCACCGAGACCATGCACGTGCTGCGCGCCGAGAAGGGCTTCATCATCGTCGGCCAGGACACCGACGCCTCGGTGACCCCGGACGACCTCAACATGGGTTGGGCCGTGGGCCGCACCAAGCCCTTCTCGTGGATCGGCTGGCGTGGCATGAACCGCGCCGACTGCCTGCGCGAGGACCGCAAGCAACTGGTCGGGCTGAAACCTACCAACCCCATGGACGTGCTGCCCGAGGGCGCCCAGCTGGTGTTCACCACCCAGCAGTCGATCCCGATGAACATGGTCGGCCACGTCACCTCCAGCTACATGAGCAGCACCCTCGGCTACGGCTTCGCCCTGGCGGTGGTCAAGGGCGGCCTGAAGCGCATGGGCGAGAAGGTCTACGCGCCCCTGGTCGACGGCCGGGTGATCGAGGCGGAAATCTGCAGCTCGGTGTTCTACGACCCGAAAGGCGAGCGGCAGAACGTGGATTGATTGAAAGCAGCTCCAGGCGGCAAGCCGCAAGCTGCAAGCAAAAGCCGATCCGCCCCCTCTCCCTTCCGGGAGAGGGCTGGGGAGAGGGAAAGCGCCAGAATCCCAAGGTGAACAGAACATGAGCAAAGCGAACCTCTACCAGCAATGCCCCGAGGCCGGGGTGAAAGTCGAGACCCCGCTGCACCACGCCGAGCTGGACAAGCTGGCCTCGCGCAGCGTCGCCAATGCGGGCGTCACCCTGCGCGAGAAGAAGCTGCTCGGCCACCTGGTGCTGCGCGGCAGCGCCCATGACGCGGCCTTCGCCGAGGGCGTGCACAAGGCCCTGGGCCTGGAGCTGCCGGTGGCCCTGACCCTGGTGGCCAAGGGCGACACCTCGCTGCAGTGGCTGGGCCCGGACGAGTGGCTGCTGATCGTCCCCGGCGGCGAGGAATTCGCCGTCGAGCAGAAGCTGCGCAAGGTGCTCGGCGAGGAGCTGCACTACTCGGTGGTCAACGTCGGCGGCGGGCAGACCCTGCTGGAGCTCTCCGGGCCGAAGGTGCGCGAGCTGCTGATGAAGTCCACCAGCTACGACGTGCACCCGAGCAACTTCCCGGTGGGCAAGGCGGTGGGCAGCATCTTCGCCAAGTCCCAGTGCGTGATCCGCCACACCGGCGAGGACACCTGGGAACTGGTGGTGCGCCGCAGCTTCGCCGACTACTTCTGGCTGTGGCTGCAGGACGCCAGCGCCGAGTACGGCCTGCAGATCGCCGCCTGATCCCGGCGGGCGGGCCAGCCGGCCCGCCTTCCCGCGTCGCCACCGGAGCCACGCCATGAGCCGCACCCCCGATACCTGGATCCTCACCGCCGACAGCCCGAGCCTGCTCGGCACCGTCGACGTGGTGACGCGCCACCTGTTCGAACAGCAGTGCTACGTCACCGAGCACCACTCCTTCGACGACCGCCTGGCCCAGCGCTTCTTCATCCGCGTGGAGTTCCGCGCCCCCTCGGGCTTCGACGAGGCAGCCTTCCGCGCCAGCCTGGCCGAGCGCGTCGAGCCCTTCCAGATGAAGACCGAGCTGACCCCGCCGGGCTACCGCAGCAAGGTAGTGATCATGGTCTCCAAGGCCGACCACTGCCTGAACGACCTGCTCTACCGTCAGCGCATCGGCCAGCTGCCGATGGACGTGGCGGCGGTGGTCTCCAACCACCCGGACCTGGAACCCCTGGCGCGCTGGCACGGCATCCCCTACCACCACTTCGCCCTCGACCCGCAGGACAAAGCCGCCCAGGAAGCCAAGGTGTGGCAGGTGATCGAGGAAAGCGGCGCGGAACTGGTGATCCTCGCCCGCTACATGCAGGTGCTTTCGCCGGAGCTGTGCCGCAGGCTGGACGGCTGGGCGATCAACATCCACCACTCGCTGCTGCCCGGCTTCAAGGGCGCCAAGCCCTACCACCAGGCGTACCAGAAGGGCGTCAAGCTGGTCGGCGCCACCGCCCACTACATCAACAACGACCTCGACGAGGGCCCGATCATCGCCCAGGGCGTCGAGGCCGTGGACCACGCCCACTACCCCGAGGACCTGATCGCCAAGGGCCGCGACGTCGAGTGCCTGACCCTGGCGCGGGCGGTGGGCTATCACATCGAGCGGAGGGTTTTCCTCAACGCCAATCGGACGGTGGTCCTTTAGAGCGGCTGCAGGCTGCAAGCCACAAGCTGCAAGCGGGGGCCGCCTGTCGAGCCCCGCGCCGAACAAACCCCCTCTCCCTTCAGGGAGAGGGTTGGGGAGAGGGGCTCTTCATGCTCCTCCCGCCACCCGAGCAACACCGACAGACCCGCCGGCTGCCAGTTGTACCCCGGCCCTGTCGCGCAACAGACGACATCCCAGTGCAAAGCCGCGTGGCCGCCGTGCCGCGCATTTGTACCCACAACGACAAAGAGGAATGCGTATGTCTGGCAATCGTGGTGTGGTTTATCTCGGCCCAGGTAAGGTCGAGGTGCAGAACATCCCCTATCCGAAGATGCAGGACCCGCAGGGCAAGCAGATCGACCACGGAGTGATCCTGCGGGTGGTCTCCACCAACATCTGCGGCTCCGACCAGCACATGGTGCGCGGCCGCACCACCGCGCCCCAGGGCCTGGTGCTCGGCCACGAGATCACCGGCGAGGTGGTGGAGATCGGCCGCGGCGTGGAGACCATGAAGATCGGCGACCTGGTCTCGGTGCCCTTCAACGTCGCCTGCGGCCACTGCCGCACCTGCAAGGAGCAGCACACCGGCGTCTGCCTGACGGTCAACCCGGCCCGCGCCGGCGGTGCCTACGGCTACGTCGACATGGGTGGCTGGGTCGGTGGCCAGGCCGAATACGTGCTGGTGCCCTACGCCGACTTCAACCTGCTGAAGCTGCCGGACCGCGAGAAGGCCATGGAGAAGATCCGCGACCTGACCTGCCTGTCCGACATCCTGCCCACCGGCTACCACGGCGCGGTCACCGCCGGCGTCGGCCCGGGCAGCAGCGTGTACATCGCCGGTGCCGGCCCCGTGGGCCTGGCCGCTGCCGCCTCCGCCCGCCTGCTGGGCGCCGCGGTGGTGATCATCGGCGACGTCAACCCGACCCGCCTGGCCCACGCCAAGGCCCAGGGCTTCGAGATCGCCGACCTGTCCAAGGACACCCCGCTGCACGAGCAGATCGCCGACCTGCTGGGCGAGCCGGAAGTGGACTGCGCGGTCGACGCGGTGGGCTTCGAGGCCCGCGGCCACGGCCACTCGGGTTCGCAGCACGAAGCCCCGGCCACCGTGCTCAACTCGCTGATGGGCATCACCCGCGTGGCCGGCCAGATCGGCATCCCGGGCCTGTACGTCACCGAGGACCCGGGCGCGGTGGACGACGCCGCCAAGCATGGTGCCCTGAGCATCCGCTTCGGCCTGGGCTGGGCCAAGTCGCACAGCTTCCACACCGGCCAGACCCCGGTGATGAAGTACAACCGCCAGCTGATGCAGGCGATCATGTGGGATCGCATCAAGATCGCCGACATCGTCGGGGTGGAAGTCATCACCCTGGACGACGCGCCGAAAGGCTACGGCGAATTCGACGCCGGCGTGCCGAAGAAATTCGTCATCGACCCGCACAACCTGTTCCGCGCCGCGTAACCCGCGGCCAACGCTCCGACCGCGGCGTCCCCCGCCGCGGTTTCTCTCCAGGGGAGCCTTCGGGCTCCCTTTTTTTGCGCCGCGCCTACAGGGACACCCCTTACCTCAACGACCCCCTCACCCTAACCCTCTCCCGGAGGGAGAGGAGACCGTTCGGCGTGTGCAGGGAGGCTGGAGTCAGCCGGAGACAAAGGACCCACAGCCGGCACGCGCCGCATGCTCTTCGTAGGAGCGAGCTTGCTCGCGAACCGCATGGCACCGCGTTTGTTCGCGAGCAAGCTCGCTCCTACGAGAAGCCGTGCCCCCTTGGGGTAGGAGCAGCACGGCCGGCAAGCCCGGACTAAGCTGACCGCTCCCCTTTCCCGGAGCCCGCCATGTCGCTGACCAGCCTTCTCGTCCCCTCGTTCACCCACATGCTCACGAACCTCTCGCAATGGCTCGACAAGGCCGCCGCCCGGGAAAGCGCCGCCGGCAACGACGTCGACGGGCTGATGGCGCAACGCCTGGCGCCGGACATGTACCCGCTGGCCGCGCAGGTGCGCTTCGCCTGCTTCCAGGCGCTGGAGCCGACCTACCGGCTACGCGGCCTGGCCGTTCCGCAGGCGTGGCTACAGGTGCGCAATGACGGCTGGGCGTCGAACGAGCGGCCGGGCACCCTGGCCGAGGCCCAGGCCTGCATCGCCGAAGCACTGACAGCGCTCGCCGACCTGCCCGGCGATGCGCTCGATGGCCGGCCCGAGGCGCCGATCGCGCTCGACCTGCCCAACGGCATCATCTTCGACATGGACAGCGAGCAGTACGCCCGCGATTGGTCGTTCCCGCAGTTCTATTTCCACTGCATCACCGCCTACGCCATCCTGCGCAGCCTGGGCGTCGAACTGGGCAAGGCCGACTACGTCGCGCACGTGCTGGCCTACGTCCGCCCGGGCACGCTGCCGCAGGGCTGAGGCCGCGGTGCCCGGCGAGCCGGGCACCTGCAGCGGCCGTCAGCGCGCCGCCCAGGCGTTGAAGCGCAGTTCCAGTTCCTCGCCGTGGTCGACCCAGAAGGCCGAGTCCACCGAGCGGGCGCCCTGCAGGTTGGCCGGGGCGGTGGGCAGGGCGGCCTGGACGTCGGCCGGCAGCAGTTCCAGGGTGCCCTTGTGCACCGGGCCGTAGGGGATGTTCTCGGAGAACACCTTCTGCGTCTGCGGCTGGCTGGCGAAGGCGATGAACTTCTCGGCCAGGGCCTTGTTCGGCGTGCCCTTGACCACCGCCCAGTATTCCGGGTCGTAGAGGCTGCCCGGCCAGACGATGGCCAGCGGCACGCCTTCCTTCTGCGCGGCGGCGATGCGGCCGTTGTAGGCGGCGCTCATCACCACGTCGCCGGCGGCCAGCCACTGCGGCGGTTGCGCGCCGGCTTCCCACCACTGGATGTAGGGCTTGATCTCGTCGAGCTTCTTGAAGGCGCGGCTGACGCCCTCGGCGGTGCCCAGCACCTTGTACAGGTCCTCGGGCTTCACGCCGTCGGCCAGCAGGGCCACTTCCAGGGTGTACTTGGCGCCCTTGCGCAGGCCGCGCTTGCCCGGGTAGTCCTTGACGTTCCAGAAGTCCGCCCAGGAGGTCGGCGCCTTGGCCAGGCGCTTGCTGTCGTAGGCCATGACCATGGACCAGACGTAGGTGGCCACGCCGCACTCGCTGAAGGTGCCGGGGACGAACTTCGACTCGTCGCCGATGGTGGCCGGGTCGATGCGCTCGAACAGGCCCTCGTCGCAGCCGCGCAGCAGTTCGGGGCTTTCCACCTCGACCACGTCCCAGGTGACCTTGCCGACGTCGACCATGGCCTTCACCTTGGCCATCTCGCCGTTGTACTCGCCGGCGATCACCTTGCCGGCGCCGCTGGCATCGAAGGGTTTGAAGTAGGCCTTATCCTGGGCGGCCTTGGTGGCGCCGCCGAAGGAGATCACCGTGAGATCCTGCGCCTGGGCGGCGCCGGTGGCGGCGAGGACCGCGCAGGCGAGGATGCAATGCAAGGACGATTTCATGGAACGAACTCCCACAGCCGGTTGGCGTTGTTGGTTGAATTGCTGGGCAGTTGCCGAACGGGCGGCAAAAAGGTTCCACGGCACGGGCCTGCGTGGGCCCGCGGCGTTGTTGTTGTTCGTTTTTCGTAGGAGCGGGCTTGCTCGCGAAGTCCGGCGCAAGATGGATTCCCTCTCCCCCCGCCCTGGCTGCGCGCCCCGCTCCGAAGGGAGAGGGCGCTGTTCGGAGCCGCCGGCTGGATCGGTGCTTACCGGCAGCTCGGGCCCAGGGAGAGGGGCCTTTCCGGCCCTTCGCGAGCAAGCTCGCGCCTACAGGTCGTGCCTTAAAGCACGCCGATCTCCTTCGCGGTGCGGTCCACCGCGATGCGCGTCTTGTCCACCAGCTCGTCCAGCTCGGCGCGGCCGGCCACCAGGGCCGGGGCCATGATCATGCGGCCGAGGGTGGAGCGGATGATCACGCCTTCCTCGAAGCCGATGGTGCGGCAGCGCCAGGCCAGGTCGTTCTCGTTGTCGAAGCGCTTGCGGGTGGCCTTGTCCTGCACGAACTGCAGCGCCGCCACCAGGCCTGCGCCCTGGATCTCGCCGATCAGCGGGTGGTTGCCGAACACCTCGCGCAGGCACTGCTGCAGGTAGGGGCCGGTGTCGTTCTTCACCTGGGTGACGATGCCCTCGTCGCGCAGCGCCTTGAGGTTGGCCACGGCCACTGCCGCCGCCACCGGGTGGCCGGAATAGGTCAGGCCGTGGGCGAACACGCCGCCCTGCTCCACCAGCACCTCGGCGATGCGCTTGCTCAGCACCAGGCCGCCCATGGGGATGTAGCCGCTGGTCAGGCCCTTGGCGATGGACAGGGTGTCCGGCTCGAAGCCGAAGTGCTGGTGGGCCATCCATTCGCCGGTGCGGCCGAAGCCGCCGATCACTTCGTCGGCGCACAGCAGCACGTCGTACTTGCGGCAGATGCGCTGGATTTCCGGCCAGTAGCTCTCCGGCGGGAAGATCATGCCGCCGGCGCCCTGGAAGGGCTCGGCGATGAAGCCGGCGACGTTCTCGGCGCCCAGCTCGAGGATCTTGTCCTCCAGCTGCTGCGCGCAGCGGCGGCCGAATTCCCCGGGGGTGAGGTCGCCGCCGTTGGCGAACCAGTAGGGTTCGTCGATGTGGGCGATGTCCGGGATCATGCCGCCCATCTCGTGCATGAACTTCATGCCGCCCAGCGCGGTGGCCGCCAGGGTCGAGCCGTGGTAGCCGTTCCAGCGGCCGATCATGATCTTCTTCTGCGGCTTGCCGAGGATCTGCCAGTAGCGGCGCACGGTGCGGATCAGCACCTCGTTGGATTCGGAGCCGGAGTTGGTGTAGATGGCGTGGCTGTAGTGGCCCGGCAGCAGGCTGAAGAGCAGCTCGGACAGCTCGATCACCGCCGGGTGGGTGGTGTGGAAGAACATGTTGTAGTACGGCAGCTGGTCCATCTGCGCGCTGGCCGCGGCGGTCAGGTCCTTGCGGCCGTAGCCGAGCTGGGTGCACCACAGGCCGGACATGCCGTCCAGGTAGCGGTTGCCATCGTTGTCCCACAGGTACAGGCCCTCGCCGCGCACCATCACGCGCGGGCCTTCGGCGTTCAGCGCCTTCTGGTCGAGGAAGGCGTGGATGTGGTGGGCCGCGTCGGCCGCCTGGTAATCGCGGGTCTCGCGTTGCGCATTGCGGTTGTCGGTCATCGACTTTCTCCTAGTTCCCTCGGCGGTGCTCCGGCAGCCGGCCTGAGGGGTTTGCAGGGGATCGAGGGCGACGGACTTACCTGGGCAGTCTCACCGGCCGTCTCGAGCGGTTCGCTGGGGCAGGACGGGCCGGCGGTGCGCCGCCGGCCCTGCGCCTGCCCTCAGCGCAGCTGGAACCAGGTGGTTTTCAGCTGGGTGTACTTGTCGAACGAATGCAGCGACAGGTCGCGGCCGAAGCCGGACTGCTTGCCACCGCCGAAGGGGATCGCCGGGTCCAGGGCATCCACGGTATTCACCGACACGGTGCCGACGTTCAGCCGGCCGGCCACGCGGTGGGCGCGGTTGAGGTCGTCGCTCCAGACCGAGGCGGCGAGGCCGAAGGGGCTGTCGTTGGCCAGGCGCAGGGCCTCGTCCTCGCTGTCGAAGGCGGTCACCGCCAGCACCGGGCCGAAGACTTCCTCGCGGGCCAGGCGCTGCTGCGGGTCGACATTCGTGAAGATGGTCGGCTCGATGAAGTTGCCCGAGCCGTTGAAGCTCAGCTGGCGGCCGCCGCAGGCCAGGGTGGCGCTGGAGCCGCGGGTTTCCTCGATGAAGCGCAGGATGCTCGCGGTCTGCCTGGCGTCGACGATGGCGCCGGCGCGGCTGGCCGGGTCCAGCGGGTCGCCCGGGGCCCAGTCGCGGGCCTTGGCGATCAGGCGCTCGACGAATTCGTCGTGGATGGAGCGCTCCACCAGCAGCCGCGAGTTGGCCGAGCAGACCTCGCCCTGGTTGAAGAAAATGCCGAATGCCGCTTTTTCAGCCGCAAGATCGAGGTCGCGGCAATCGGCGAACACGAGGTTCGGGCTCTTGCCGCCACATTCCAGCCACACCTGCTTGAGGTTGGACTGGGCGGAATACTGCATGAAGTACTTGCCCACTTCGGTGGAGCCGGTGAACACCAGGCAGTCCACGTCCGGGTGCAGGCCCAGGGCCTTGCCAGCCTGCTCGCCCAGGCCCGGCACCACGTTCAGCACGCCCTCGGGCAGGCCGGCCTCCAGGGCCAGCTCGGCCAGGCGCAGGGCAGAGAACGGCGACTGCTCGGCCGGCTTGAGCACCACCGAGTTGCCGGCGGCCAGGGCCGGGGCCAGCTTCCAGGCGGCCATGTCGAGGGGGAAGTTCCACGGCACCACGGCACCGATCACGCCCAGGGGCGCGCGGGTGATGGTGGCCAGGGCGTTGGGCGCGGTCGGGGCGACCTGGTCGTAGAGCTTGTCCAGGGCCTCGGCGTACCAGGAGAAGACGCCGGCGGCGCCGGGCACGTCGATGTTCCAGGCGTCCATCACCGGCTTGCCCATGTTCAGCGAGTCCAGCAGGGCCAGCTCGTCGCGGTGGGCCAGCATCAGCTCGGCCAGCTTCAGCAGCACGGCCTTGCGCTCGCGCGGCGCCATGCGTGCCCAGGGGCCCTGCTCGAAGGCGCGGCGGGCGCTGCGCACGGCGGCGTCGACTTCAGCGGCGCCGCAGGCGGCGACGTTGGCCAGCAGGCGGTTGGTGGCCGGGTCGATGGAAGCGAAGGTGGCGCCGTCGGCGGCGGCCACGCGGCGGCCATCGATCAGGGCGGCATCGATGAAGGTCTGGCGGGCTGCACGCTGCTGCCAGTCGCTGAGTTGATACACCAGGGCACTCCTGCTCACGAGCAATTATTGTTTTGTTCTGTGGTGCCCTGATGGTCGCGCATGCCCCGGCGGAGGAAAAATATTAAATATGTCTTCGGGGTATATGAAAAAGCTGGGCAGGCGCGCACCGGCAAAGTGCGCCATGCTGGGTTATGGTGCGGCACCTGGAGGCGCTTCGACGCCCACTGGCGCATGCCGGCGGGCCCGAACCTTGCTTCCCGATGAACCGATGACACAACGAGAGCGCGCACGCCACCGGCGAAGCCGCGCCATAGAGGTCTTGCAGTGGCTTCCTATACCTTGCGGCAACTGAAGTATTTCGTGACCACCGTGGAATGCGGCAGCGTGGCCGAGGCCTCGCGCAAGCTCTACATCGCCCAGCCGTCGATCTCCACGGCGATCAAGGGCCTTGAGGAGAGCTTCGGCGTGCAGCTGTTCATCCGCCACCACGCCCAGGGCGTGTCCCTCACCCCCAGCGGCGCGCGCTTCTACCGCAAGGCCCAGGAGCTGCTGCGCATGGCCCACGAGTTCGAGCAGAACGCCCTGGCCGACAACGACGTGGTGGCCGGGCAGATCGACCTGGCCTGCTTCGAGACGGTGGCGCCACTGTACCTGCCGCGGCTGATCGCCGGCTTCCGCGAGCGCTACCCGGGGGTGGAGATCCGCATCCGCGACGGCGAGCAGCAGGAACTGGTGCAGGGCCTGACCTCCGGGCGCTTCGACCTGGCCCTGCTGTACCGCCACGACCTCGACGGCACCATCGAGACCGAGCCGCTGATGCCGGCGCAGCGCCCCTACGCCCTGCTCCCGGCCGACCACCGCTTCGCCCACCAGGCCCAGGTGTCGCTGCGCGACCTGGCGCTGGAGCCGATGATCCTGCTCGACGTGCAGCCCAGCCGCACCTACTTCGTGAGCATCTTCGAGGAACTGGGGCTGACGCCGAACATCGCCTTCAGCTCGCCCTCCATCGAGATGGTGCGCGGCATGGTCGGCCAGGGCTTCGGCTTCTCGGTGCTGGTCACCCGGCCGCATTCGGAATGCACCTACGACGGCAAGAAAGTGGTGATGGTGAACATCGCCGAGGACGTCAGCGCCTCCGGCCTGGTGGCCGCCTGGCTCAAGCGCGCGCAGTTGACCAAGCCGGCGCGGCTGTTCGTCGACTATGCCCGCGAGGAACTGAGCGGCGGGGTGGTGTCAGAGCCCGCACACAAGCCTTCGTAGGATGGGTTGAGCGGAGCGATACCCATCGCCACGACCGCATGGGTTTCAAGCTCAACCCATCCTACGGGGCTGAATGCCAACCCTTGTAGGAGCGGGCCCTGCCCGCGATTCGCGCGCAGGGCGCGCTCCTACAGGGGAATGGCGTGGGTGAGGTCCGCTCCTACGTTGCAGGCGGCATGGCTTCTCGTAGGAGCGAGCTTGCTCGCGAACAGATTCCGTTGCGGGGCTCATTCGCGAGCAAGCTCGCTCCTACGAAGAGCCGCCGGCCCCTACCCTCCGTCCAGCACCGCTGCCCCGCGGCCGGCACAAGCGCTACAATCCCCGGCCTTTTCCGTTGTCCGGCTTCGGCCCCTCGTCATGCTTGTGTTGAAAACCCGCGTGCAGCGCCTGGTGGCGCTGGCCCTCTCGATCCTGGAACGCTACCCGCGGCTGATCGCCCTGTTCGGCTTCTGCTCGGGGCTGTTCAGCTTCATGATGGTCGACCGCCACCGCGCCGGCTTCGCCCGCGTCATGGCCATCGTCATGCTGATCAGCTGGCTCTGGCTGATGCTGGAGAACCTGCTCACCCAGCGCTTCAAGGAGCGCTTCGGCTGGTCGGTGCCGCCGGGGCTGCTGCGCTACGCGACCCAGCTGATCCACCAGGAAAGCCTGTTCTTCGTCCTGCCGTTCTTCTTCGTCACCACCACCTGGAACAGCGGCCAGGCCCTGTTCACCGGCGCCCTGGGGCTGGCCGGGCTGATCGCCATCACCGACCCGGTCTACTACAAGTGGCTGGCGCCGCGGCGCTGGACCTTCCTCGGCTACCACACCCTGACGCTGTTCGCCGTGCTGCTCACCGCGCTGCCGCTGATCCTCCAGCTGAGCACACCGGAAAGCTACCGCTGGGCGCTGGGCATCGCCGTGGCGCTGTCCTTCCCCAGCCTGGTGGTGTCGGTGGGCATCCACAAGTGGTGGCGCTGGTTCGCCCTGCTCGGCCTGACCCTGTGCATCGGCGTGGTCGGCTGGTTCGGCCGCGCCTGGGTGCCGCCCTCCACCCTGTGGCTGGCGGAAATGGCGGTCACCGAGCAGTTCGACAACAGCCAGCGCACCCCCGGCGACAGCGTCGAGCAGGTCAGCGCCGCGCAGATCCGCAGCCAGGGCCTCTACGCCTACACCGCCATCAGCGCCCCGCGCGGCCTGGACGAGCGCATCTTCCATGTGTGGCGGCACAACGGCCAGGAAGTCGACCGCATCGCCCTGGACATCCACGGCGGCCGCGAGGCCGGCTACCGCGCCTGGACGCACAAGCAGAACTTCCCCGGCGACCCGGTCGGGCGCTGGCAGGTGCAGGTGCTCACCGAGGTCGGCCAGGTGATCGGCACCCTGCGCTTCGAGGTCACGCCCTGACCGCCCGGTTCGCTTGACCGCGCCCGGGCCGCTCCCCTAAAAGGACCGGATACCCGCGCCGAGAGCACCGAGCATGACCGATTCCGCCCTGCACCCCTTCGACCGCGCCCTGGCCCTGGAGGCCGACGCCAGCGACGCCGACCTGTTCCACGGCCACACCAGCGACGACTACTGGAACATGGTCGGCCCCTTCGGCGGCATCACCGCCGCCACCCTGCTGCAGGCCGTGCTGCGCCACCCGCGGCTGCTCGGCGCGCCCATCGCGCTGACGGTGAACTTCGCCGCCGCCATCGAGGCCGGCGCCTTCGCCGTGCGCGCCACGCCGATCCGCACCAACCGCTCCACCCAGCACTGGCTGCTGCAGCTGAGCCAGGTCGACGCCGACGGCGTGGAGCAGGTCTCCACCACCGGCACCGCTGTCACCGCCCTGCGCCGCGAGACCTGGAGCGAACTCGACCTGGTGCGCCCGCAGGCCGAGGCGCCGGCGCAGACGCCGCCGCTGAACACCAGCGGCAAGGGCGTGGCCTGGGTGCAGCAGTACGAGATGCGCGCCATCGACGGCGCCTTCCCCAGCACCTGGGACGGCAGCGGCGAGCACAGCCGCACCCGCCTCTGGCTGCGCGACGCCCGGGCGCGGGCGCTGGACTTCCCGGCCCTGGCGGCGATGAGCGACATCTTCTACCCGCGCGTCTGGCTGCGCCGCGCCACCCCGGTGCCGGCGGGCACCGTGTCGATCACCACCTACTTCCACACCGACGCCGCGCAACTGGCCGAAGTCGGCAGCGGCTACCTGCTCGGCGAGGCCCGCGGCCAGGCCTTCCGCAACGGCTACTTCGACCAGGCCGCGGAGCTGTGGAGCGAGGCTGGCGAGCTGCTCGCCACCAGCAACCAGATCGTCTACTACAAGCAGTGACGGCAGGGGCCGGGCGCCGCGGCGCCCGGCCTTGGCAAAAAGCCAGCATGGTTACAAAAACGTAAGATTGCATCGCTATAAACGACGGCCACTCTCAGAAGAAAAAAGGTCGTCGCCATGTCGTTCAAGCCTTCCCCGCTGGCGTTCAGCATCGCCCTCGTCTTCAGCGCCGGCGCCCACGCCGCGCCCGCCGGCCCCATCGTCATCAGCACGCCCAGCACCAGCAAGCAGACCCTGTCCGGCCAGACCAGCCTGCAGGTCACCAGCAGCGGCAGCATCACGGCCAGCGACAAGACCGTCGCCCTGAAGGACGCCACCAGCGGCACGGGCGTGGTGGTCGACAACAGCGGGCAGATCACCGCCACCGCCGGCCGCGCCATCGAAAGCTCGGGCAACACCGCCACCACCCGCGACTACCAGATCTACAACCGCGCCGGTGCCGGCATCAGCGCCACCGACGACGCGGTGCGGGTGAAGGACGGTTTCGACAACGGCAGCCTGCTGCTGGACAACGCCGGCACCATCCGCTCCACCGGCGGCGGCCAGGCAGTGGACTTCGACGACCTGCGCAGCGGCGTGCCGGTGACCATCGTCAACCGCGCCAGCGGGGTGATCCACGGCGACGCCAACGACGGCATCCGCCCCGGCGCCAACGCCACCATCAGCAACTACGGCGAGATCAGCAGCGGCGACATGATCGACGCCGACGCCAAGAACGACGGCATCGACTTCCAGGACGCCGAGGGCGGCACCGTGGAGAACCACGGGCTGATCTCCGGCGGCCGCCACGGCATCACCACCGACGTCGGCGCCACCCTGGTCAACTACGCCGACGGCGTCATCATCGGCCGCAACGGCTCGGGCTACGGCTCCGACGGCAACGGCACCGTCACCAACTACGGGCGCATCACCGGCGCCTACAACGGCCTGGTGCCCGATGGCGACGGCGATGGCGTGGACATCGACCTGATCGGCCACATCGAGAACCACGGCATCATCGAAGGCACGGGCGCGGCTGGCGTCGACAAGGGTGGTCAGCCCAACGGCAGCGAGGGCATCGCCATGGGCGGCGGTAGTGTCTACAACGGCGCCGGTGCCCTGATCAGCGGTGCCAGCCGCGGCATCCTGGTGGACGACGGCTCCGCCGGCAGCGGCTACGGCGCCACCACCCTGGAGAACCACGGCACCATCGAAGGCCTCGCCTCTACCGGCGTGACCCTGGTGGGCGACTTCGCCGACAACGTCATCAACGACGGCCTCATCCACGGCGGCAACGGCATCGCCCTGGAGCTGGGCGGCGGCGACGACAGCCTCACCCTGCTCGCCGGCAGCCGCTTCGAAGGCCTGGTGGACGGCGGCGATGGCCGGGACCTGCTGGCCTTCGACGACGCCCGCGGCGGCAGCTTCGGCCAGAGCCGCGGCTTCGAGCGCCTGGAAGTGCGCCAGGGCGCCTGGACCCTCACTGGCGCCGGCGACTTCAGCGAAGGCGGCGAGGTCTTCGCCGGCGCCCGGCTGACCAACCAGGGTGGCATCGCCGGCAGCCTGCGGGTGGACAGCGGCGCCAGCTACGCCGGCAGCGGCAGCGTCGGCGGCATGGACGTCAGCGGCACCCTGCTGGCCAACCCGCAACAAGGTGCCGCCCAGGTGACCGGCGACCTGGCGCTGCGCAGCGGTTCGACCCTGGCCTACGGCGTGGAGGCCGACGGCAGCCACGCCACCCTGCAGGTGGATGGCCGCGCCACCCTGGACGGCGCGCGCCTGGCCCTGCAGGCCGGCCCTGGCAACTACCCCTGGCAGAGCAGCTACCAGGTGCTGAGCGCCAACGGCGGCGTCGACGGCCGCTTCGCCGAGGTCAGCAGCAACTTCGCCTTCCTCACCCCGAGCCTCAGCTACGGCGCCAACAGCGTGGACCTGCAGCTGACGCGCAACGACGTGCAGTTCGCCGACCTGGCCAGCAGCGGCAACGGCCGCGCCGCCGCCAACGCCCTGCAGAGCCAGGGCCTGGGTACCCTGTACGACGCGCTGATCACCAGCGACGCCGGCAACGCCGGCCGCGCCGTGGAACAGCTGGCCGGCGCCAGCAACGCCAACCTGGCCGCCGCCACCCTGGCCGGCAGCCAGGCGGTGGGCAGCGCCATGCTCGGCGCCCTGCGCCAGCTCGGCGGCGGCCTGCTGGTGGCCAGCGACGACCGCGACACCCCGCAGCTGGCCGCCCTTGGCGTGCCCAGCGAAGCGCGCAACCTGAACGACCCCAACGCCGCCGGCCGCCTCTGGCTGCAAGGCATCGGCAGCCACGGCCAACTGGACGGCGAACACGGCAGCGGCGACCTCGACCAGAACACCGGCGGCACCCTGCTGGGTGCCGACTGGGCAGTGGACGGCCACTGGCGCCTGGGCGTGCTGGGCGGCTACTCGCACACCGACCTCGACGGCCAGGGCGGCGCCGCCGGCGACATCGACAGCTGGCACCTGGGCACCTACGCCCTGCGCCAGGACGGCCCGCTGGCCCTGCGCCTGGGCGCGGCCTACAGCAGCCACGACGGCGAGAGCAAGCGCCGCGTCGAGTTCGACGGCTTCAGCGACCGCCCCAGGGGCGACTACGACGCCCACGGCTGGCAGGCCTTCGCCGAGGCCGGCTACCAGCTCGGCGAAGGCCACCTGAGCGCCGAGCCCTACGCCAACCTCGGCTACCAGTACTACAAGCGCGATGCCTACGACGAGAAAGGCGGCGCCGCGGCCCTGCACGTGGACGAGCAAAGCCAGCACAACTTCAGCAGCACCCTCGGCGTGCGCACGGCCTGGCTCGCCAGCCTGGACAACGGCATGAGCCTGACCCCGCGCCTGGGCCTGGGCTGGCGCCACACCTACGGCGACCTGGACAGCACCACCCGCCAGGCCTTCCTCGCCGGCGGCGGCGCCTTCAGCGTCCAGGGCACGGCACTGGACCGCAACAGCCTGCTGCTGGACGTGGGCCTGGACCTGGGCCTCTCGGCCCGCCACAGCATCGGCCTGGCCTACAGCGGCGAGAAAGGCAGCCAGGCGCAGAACCATGCGCTGGTTGCGCAGTGGCAGATGGTGTTCTGAAACGCCGCGTAGGGCGTATAACCGTTCGCGGTTATACGCCGTTTCACCTTGGCCCAGCCACGAGCCAAGGTCGACCTGGGGTGAACTTCGGCCGTCGCCCAGGTCAGCCTCGGAGTTAGAGACAAGTCTGGTGTAGCGGCGTACAACCGCGAACGGTGTACGCCCTACGACTGGTAAGGGGTTCTACCGGCTTGGCTCGGTATTTGAGCTGAAGAGCGCCCTCTCCCTAACCCTCTCCCTGAAGGGAGAGGGGACTGTTCGGAGCGCATGGGTATTCCTGAGTCAGCCGGCAGCGCTGAAGGTTTCCGGCTGAACCATTCCTCCTCTCGGCACGGACAGGCCCCCTCTCCCTTCAGGGAGAGGGCTGGGGAGAGGGTACGGAACCGATCCAGCGCACAAGAACCGCCGGCTAGCTCGCCCCTACAAAACCTCCTCATCCTCCCCCGGCAACTGCTCATCCAGATGCAACCAGGCAACCCGGCTCTTCACCCAGACATGCCGTTGCGGCGGCGCCACCTCCGGATGATCAAAGGTCGCCACAGTCACATCCAACGTCTCCGGCGTCCTCTCCGTTTCGAACACCACCTGCGCCCCACAGCTCCCACAGAACAACCGCCGATTGCCCGGACTCGACACATAGCAGGCCGGCTCCCCCTTCAACCAACGAAAGCTACTACGCGGCACCGTCGCCCAGGTGACCACGATGCCGCCGCTGCTGCGCCGGCAGATGGAGCAGTGGCAGTGGCCGACGTCGTCCAGCTCGGCGGTGAATTCGTAGCGCAGGGCGCCGCAGTGGCAGCCCCCCTGGTGGGTCTGGCTCATGGCCGGGTTCCTCAGTCGTATTCCGCTGCCTCGTGGTCGCCCAGCAGGCGGCGCTGGCGGGGTGTGCAGGCGGCCAGCACTTCGGGGTCGAAGCGCCAGTCGAGATAGGGCGAGAACTTCTGCGCCACCATGCGCCGGCCATAGTGCACCTGCAACAGGTAGCGCGTGCGCTGGCTCAGGTTGCGGCTGCCGGAATGCCACAGCTCGCTGCGGAACAACAGGCAGTCGCCGGCGCGGCACAGCACCGGCTCGGCCGCCCTGCCCCGCCAGCTGCGCTCGTCCGGGCGCGGCGCGCGGCCGGCGCAGTGACTGCCGGGAATCACCCAGGTCGGGCAGAGTTCATGGTCTATGTCGTCGAGGTAGACCTGCGCCGTGCAGATGAACATCGGCAGCTCGAAGCCGCCCAGCAGCAGCGCCTCCGGCAGGCGCAGCGGCAGGTGGTCCAGGTGCATGTCGCTGCCGATGAAGCCGGGGTGGCAGCGCCAGGCGGTCTGGCCAATGGCGTGGCAGTCCTCGCCCAGGGCCGCCTCGGCCACCTCGATCAGCCCCGGCGGGTCGAGGTACGGCAGCCAGCGCGGCGAGCGGTTGAACACGCACTTGTAATGGTCCACCAGGCCCTCGTAGTCCCAGTGGATCGGCCGCAGTCCGTCGATCAGCCCGCGCACCTCGGCGACCTGCACGGCGTCCAGCAGGCCGGGCAGCAGTACGAAGCCATCCTCGTGCAAGGCGTGCAGCGCGTTCATGCTTCCAGCCCTCCCCTGCCCAGCTGCGCCTGGGCCCGCTCCAGGGCGGCGAGGAAAGCGCCCAGGGCTTCGCCGGGCTCGGCGCCCTGGCGCGTTACGCAGTGGAATTCCGAGTGGTAGGCCAGCTGCGCCGGGCGGATCGCCCGCAAGCGCCCCTCGGCGGCCCAGGCGGCGGCGTAGGGCGTCGGCAGGTAGCCGATGAAGGTACCGCTGAACACCAGGTTGGCGATGGCCTCCATGCTGTAGGCGGTGGTCGTGCGGTTGAACACCAGGCCGTGGGGGCGCCGGCTCTCGGCCATGTAGCCGCGGCCGACGTAGTCGGCGGCGCAGATCGCCTCCAGGTCCGGCTCGTCGTCGGCGCGGGCGAAGAACGGGTGGCCGGGGGCGCAGTAGAGGTTCTGCTCTTCGCTGAACAGCAGTTGGTAGCGCAGCCCGGACAGGCGATGGTGGAAGGCGCCGATGGCCAGTTGCAGGCGCTCCTCCAGCACGGCGTTCTCCAACTCGTCCGGGCGCTGGGTGTGCAGGTTCAGGCGCACGCCGGGGTTGTCCTGGCGGAACAGGCGGATGGCCAACGGCAACGGCCAGCAATGCTGCCCGACCACGCCGTCGACGCAGCCCAGGTACAGGGTCTCGCGGTCGCGCCCGCCAAGGCCGGTGACCTGCTCGCGAAAACGCTCGATGTCGACGAACAGGCCCTGGGCCGCGTCGTACAGTTCCTGCCCCTCCTCGGTGAGCTGGAAGCCGCTGCTGCCGCGGCGGCACAGCGAATAGCCCAGGCGCAGCTCGAGGTCGCGCACCAGCACGCTCAAGCGCGACAGGCTGGTGTTCAGGCGCACCTGGGCGGCGGTGAAGCCGCCGGCCTCGACGATGGCGCAGAAGGTGCGCAGCAGGCGCAGGTCGATGTCGGAAAGGTTGCCGAGCATGAGGGTTCTCGCGGCGGCGGGCGCAGGTCTTCGTTATAGCCCCGCGGGCGCCGCCGCGTGAACCCCCGCGGCGGTCAGCGGCGTTGCGCGAGGGCGTCGGCGAGGATGCACAGTAGCTCGAACATCATGGTCGCGCCGACCAGCGCGGTGGCGCCGCCCAGGTCGAACGGCGGCGAAACTTCCACCACGTCCGCACCGACCAAGTTCAGGCCCTGCAGGCCGCGGACCATGTGCTGCGCCTGCAGCGTGGTCATGCCGCCGATCTCCGGGGTGCCGGTACCGGGGGCGAAGGCCGGGTCGAGCACGTCGACGTCGAAGCTGACGTAGGTCGGCCCGTCACCCACCACCCGGCGCGCCTCGGCGAGGGTCGCCTCGACGCCCAGCGCGGCGAACTCTTCCATGTGGATGACGCGGATGCCGCATTCCTCGGCGAAAGCCTCGTCGTCCGCCGAGTACACCGAGCCGCGGATGCCGATCTGCACGGTGCGCCGCGGGTCCAGCAGGCCCTCCTCGATGGCGCGGCGGAACGGCGTGCCGTGGGTGTAGGGGTTGTCGCCGAAGTAGCGGTCGTTGGTGTCGGAATGGGCGTCGAAGTGGACCATGCCGATCGGCCGCTCGGCGGCCAGGGCGCGGAAGATCGGCAGCGTCACCAGGTGGTCGCCGCCCACCGACAGCGGCACCGCGCCGGCGGCGTGGATGCGCCGGTAGAAGCCCTCGATGCGCTTGAGCGCGTCGAGCAGGTCGATGGGGTTCACCGGGGCGTCGCCCAGGTCGCCGACGCGCACCAGGTCGTAGGGCGCGATGCGGCTGACGTGGTGCACCTTGCGCATCAGGCTCGACTGGTTGCGCACCTCGCGCGGGCCATGGCGGGCGCCGGCGCGGTTGGTGGTGCCGCCGTCCCAGGGCACGCCGACCAGGGCGATGTCCAGCTGGGCCGGGTCCTCGAAGATCGGCAGGCGCATGAAGCTGGGGATGCCGGCGAAACGCGGAATCTCGGCGGCGTCCAGGGGTTGCGGGTAGTCATGGGGCACGGGGTCGTCTCCTGGTCGGGAAGGGCTGTCCGGCTAGCCTGGACCACCCCATGGCGGCGGCAAATCCCGGATGCGGCAACTCGACTTGCGCCGCCGCGAAAGTGCCTTGCAGGCCGCGCCACCCGGGCGTTTCAGCCCATCCTGGCGAAACCGCGGCGCAGCCTCCTCCGGTTTGCCTCCCCTGCCCCGCCGCGATCTTTTCGGCACCGCCAAGTGCCTGATTCGTATACGTATGTTATCGTTGTAAACACTGTATACAGCGTAAACGGACTGCTCAGAAATTGACCACCGTAATCTCCTTCCGCGCCGATGACGCCCTGGCCAGGGCCCTGGACCAGCTGGCCCGGGCCACCCACCGGGACCGCCCCTACCACCTGCGCCAGGCCCTGGCGCAGTACCTGGAACGCCAGAGCTGGCACGTGGCGGCCATCGACGAGGGCCTGGCCGACGCCAACGCCGGGCACCTGCTGCCGCACGCGGAGATAGAAGCCAAGTGGGGGCTGGCATGAGCCTGCAGTGGACGCACAAGGCGGCGGCCGACCTGGACGGCCTGTACGACCACTACGTGGTGCTGATCGGCCCGGAGAAGGCGCTGAAGGCCGTCCAGGACATGGTCGGCCAGGTGAAGGCGCTGGCCGACCTCAGCCTGAGCAGCGTCGGCCGGCCCAGCGAGGTGCCCGGCGTGCGCGAATTGCCCCTCGAACGCTGGCCCTACCAGGCCGCCTACCGGGTGAAAGGTCGCGATGTACAAATTTTGCGCATCGATTCTGTGGATAACCCGGGGTAAAAGTGGTCACACGGTTACAAAATATTTCAAAGTATTGACTTATTTGGTTTGTACAAAAATAGATCAAATGAATCACACAAGGTAATTTGGTCTGTTTGTGACCATAAATCTCAACATCGATCTAGTTACGACCGAACTCTGATAAATCGTCTTTTCATGTAGCGACGCATTTTTCCGAGATCGGAACTTTTCCCGGCATTTCCCTGTCCACTTTCCTGACTTTCCCGGCCATTTCGCCGCCCTGTCCGACGACCCGACCATGCCCAACACAGCCTCCCTCCGCGCCCTCTGCCTGGGCCTGCTGCTGCCCGCCGGCGCGGCCTTCGCCTGGAACGCCAACGACGCCCAGCAACAGCAGCAATGGCAGGAGCAACAGCGCCAGCAACAGGAACAGCAACGCCAGATGGCCGAGCAACAGCGCCGGCAGAACGAGGAACAGCAGCGCCGCCAGCAGGAGCAGCAACGCCAGCAGCAGGAACAGCAGCGGCAGATGGCCGAGCAGCAACGTCGGCAGATGGAGGACCGGCAGCGCCAGCAACAGGAGTTCCAGCGCCAGCGCGACGAACAGCGCCGCCAGGCCGAGCAGCAGCAGCGCCAGGAAGCCCAGCGCCGCCAGCAGGAACAGCAGCGGCGCTGGCAGGAAGAACAACGCCAGCAGGCCGAGCGCGACCGCCAGTGGCAGGATGAACAGCGCCGCCAGGCCGATGAGCGCCAGCGCCAGTGGGAAGAGGCGCAACGCCGCCAGCAGGAGCAGCGGCAACGCGAATGGGAAGACGCCATGCGCCGCCAGGAGGCCGAGCGCCGGCACTGGCAGACCGGCCAGTACCTGCCGCCGGAATACCGCGCGCGGCGTTATTACGTGGAAGACTGGCGCAGCCGCCAGCTACCGCCGCCGGCCTATGGCTACCAGTGGCAGGAAGTGGACGGGAACTACCTGCTGATCGAACTGGCCAGCGGCCTGATCCAGCAGATTCTCAGCGGCCAGCGCTGAACCGCGCCGGCCACGGCGGCAAAGGAAAAGGGCAGGGGGCTCAGCTCCAGTTCACCGGCAGTTGGCCTTCCTTCCAGGCGAAGCGGTCGAGGTGGCTGACCACCACCTGCTGCACCCGCGCCAGGCGTTCGGCGTCTTCGGCCTCGGCCTGCAGATGCAGGGCGGCGGCGTCGGCCTTCAGCCGGCAGGTGCCGAACTCGAAGCTCAGCACGCCGCTGTCCTCGCTCAGTTCCACCGGCAGCTTGTGGGCGAAATGGTTGCACAGGCGCTTGAGGTAGCGGGCGCCATCGGGGGTGGGCACGTCGGCACGGGAAGTCGGCATCGTTCATCCTCTTCTTTCAGAGCCTTCGCATGCTAGGCAGGAGAAAGCCCGGGAAAAACCGGCTATCGTGCCTTTCACTCTTAAGCGGAGCTTCACAATGGACAACCTCCGAGGCATGGCCATCTTCGCCACCGTGGTCACCCGCGGCTCCATGGCGGCCGCCGCCGAGGCCCTGGACATGAGCCCCTCGGCGGTCAGCCAGCAGATTCGCAAGCTGGAGGCGCAGGCCCAGGTGACCCTGCTGCACCGCACCACCCGCAAGCTCACCCTCACCGAGGCCGGCGAGGCCTTCTACCGCAGCTGCGCGCAGATGCTGGCGATCGCCGAGGAGGCCGAGCAGCGCCTGGGCGAGTGGCGCGAAGCACCGGTGGGCGAATTGCGCCTGGCGGCGCCGGTGGGCTTTTCCGGGCGGCTGATCACCGAGGCGCTGCGCCCGCTGCTGGAGAACCACCGCCAGCTGCGCCTGCAGCTGTTCTTCCACGACGAGCAGATCGACCTGGTCGAACAACGCATCGACCTGGCCATCCGCGTCGGCAACCTGGCCGACTCCAGCCTGGTGGCGCGCCACCTGGGCGACTGGCACAACCTGGTCTGCGTGGCCCCGGCCTACCTGCGTCGCTGCGGGGCTATCGACCATCCCGAGCAATTGCTGCAGGTCGACTGGCTGGCGCTGAACACCCGCGGCCACAGCCAGCCGCTGCACTTCGAAGGGCCGGACGGGGAGAGCTGCCGGCTGCGCCTGGAGCCGCGGGTGGCGGCCAACAGCATGCTCGCCCTGCGCCAGTTCACCCTCGACGGCCTGGGCGTGTCGCTGCAGCCGGAGCCGGAGGTGCGCGACGCGCTGGAGGAGGGCAGGCTGCTGCGCCTGCTGCCGCAGTGGCGCCTGCCCACCTATGGCATCTACGCCGTGACGCCGCGGCGCGACGCCCAGCCGGCCAAGGTGCGGGTGGCCATCGAGGCGCTGCGCCGGCACCTCGGCGGGCTGTCGCCGACGGGGCCGCGGGTGGCTGTGTGAAGCGCCCGGGCGTGAGAGGATGGGCGGTCCTTTCCACCTTCCGCCGGAGCCTCACGCCATGGACCTCACCTGGAGCTGCCAACACCACAGCGAGCTGAGCAAGGAGACGCTGTACGCCCTCCTGCGCCTGCGCTGCGAGGTCTTCGTGGTGGAGCAGAACTGCCCCTACCAGGACATCGACGGCCAGGACCTGGCGGGCGACACCTGCCACCTGATGGCCCACGAGGGCGGCCAGTTGCTGGCCTACCTGCGCCTGCTCGACCCGGCGACGCACGACGGCGAGGTGATCATCGGCCGCGTCATCACCGCCGCCGCCGGGCGTGGCCGCGGCCTTGGCCACCAATTGATGCAGCGCGCCCTGGACGAAGCGGCGCGGCGCTGGCCGGGCAGCCCGGTGTACCTCTCCGCCCAGGCGCACCTGCAGGGCTACTACGGCCGCTACGGCTTCGTCGCCGAGGGCGAGGTGTACCTGGAAGACGACATCCCGCACATCGACATGCGCCGCCCGGCCTAGAGCCAGTCCAGGGTCAGCAGCAGGCGCCGCGAGCCCGGCGCCGGGCAGGGCGAGCGGTGGACGATGCCGGCGCCCTCGTTGCCGATCCATTTCTCGCCCTTGAACAGCCCCACGTCGCCCACCTCCAGGCGCTGGACGCACGTCGGCTCAGCCTCGCCGAGGCGATCGCGGGGCAGGGCGCCTTCCTCCAGCCATTCGCTGGCGCAGCCGGCGTAGCTGGTGACCAGCCGCAGCGGCACCTGGTCGACATGGAAGCGCGGGCACATAGCCCGCTCCAGCGCGCGCAAGCGCAGGCCCACGCGGCGCGCGCCGGTGAGGCAGGCGAAGGCTTCCACCAGCCAGGCCAGGTCGTTGGCGAAGAGCGCGGCGCCGGGGCCGTCGCCGAACAGGCCGTCCAGCTGCCGGCTGCGCCCGGCCTCGTCCAGTTCGAGGTTCGCCTGACAGCCGTAGAGCGTCTCACCAGCGAGCAGGTGGGCGGCGAAGGCCGCCACGTCCGGGTACAGGCGGCGGCGCCAGACCGCCAGGTTGACGTCGTCGCGCAGCACCTCGGCGAGCACCTGCGGGTCCTCGCCCAGCACCTGGCGCGGCGTGCGCTGCAACTGCGGGGCGAGCATCAGGCGTCCTCCGTCCAGGACTCGAAGGGGTCGGCCAGGCGCGCCCAGGCCTGGGGCCCGGCGGCGAACTCGGCGTCGTCCAGCAGGCAGGCGTCGAGCTCTTCTTCCAGGCGCTCGAAATCAATGCCCTGGCCGATGAACACCAGTTCCTGGCGGCAATCGCCGGTGTCGGCGCTCCAGTGGCGCAGCACCTGACGCAGGCCGTCCTCGTCCTGCGGCCAGCGTTCCTTCGGCACGAAGCGCCACCAGCGCCCGGCCAGGCCGTGGCGCATCAGGCCGCCGGCCTGGGACCAGCTGCCGGCCTCGCGGTAGCGGCTGGCCAGCCAGAAGAAACCCTTGGAGCGCAGCAGCCGGCCGTTGGCCCAGGGCTGGGCGAGGAAGGCGTGGAAGCGCTGCGGGTGGAAGGGCCGGCGCGCCCGGTAGGCGCGGGAGGCGATGCCGTATTCCTCGGTCTCCGGCACGTGCTCGCCGCGCAGCTCCTTGAGCCAGCCGGGGGCCTGGGCGGCGCGCTCGAAGTCGAAGCGGCCGGTGTCGAGGATCCACTCCAACGGCACCTGGCCCATGACCATGGGGCGGATCTCGGCGTCGGGGTTGAGGCCGCGGAGGATCGCCAGCAGCTCCTCGCGCTCGTCGCTGGAAATGAGGTCGACCTTGCTGACCAGGATGACGTCGGCGAACTCCACCTGGTCGATCAGCAGGTCGGCGATGGAACGCAGGTCTTCCTCGCCCAGGCTCTCGCCGCGGCTGGCCAGGCTGTCGCTGCCCTGGTAGTCGCGCAGGAAGTTGAGGCCGTCGACCACGGTGACCAGGGTGTCCAGCCGCGCCAGGTCGGACAGGCTGCGGCCCTGTTCGTCGCGGAAGGTGAAGGTCTCGGCCACCGGCAGCGGCTCGGAGATGCCGGTGGACTCGATCAGCAGATAGTCGAAGCGGCCCTCGGCGGCCAGCCGCGCGACTTCCTCCAGCAGGTCCTCGCGCAGGGTGCAGCAGATGCAGCCGTTGCTCATCTCCACCAGCTTCTCTTCGGCGCGGTTGAGGCTGACGTCGCGCTGTACCTGCGCGCCGTCGATGTTGATCTCGCTCATGTCGTTGACGATCACCGCCACGCGGCGGTGCTCGCGGTTCTTCAGCACCTGGTTGAGCAGGGTGCTCTTGCCGGCGCCGAGGAAGCCGGAAAGGACGGTGACGGGTAGGCGTTGGTTCACGGTGGTGGCTCTCTTTTCTGATGTTCTTCAGGCGTTGCGCAGGTGCAGCTCGCGACGCTCCTGGCGTTCCTTGGCCTCGACGCTGAGGCTGGCGGTGGGGCGCAGCAGCAGGCGGCGCAGGCCGATCGGCTCGCCGGTCTCGGCGCACCAGCCGTAGTCGCCGCGGGCCAGGCGCTCCAGGGCCTGGTCGATCTTGTCCAGCAGCTTCTTCTCGCGCTCCAGCAGGCGCAGTTGCCACTGGCGCTGCTCCTCGCGGCTGGCGACGTCGGCCTCGTCGCCGGGCCGCTCGTCCTCGCGCAGCGCGTCGAACTCGCCCTCGATGCGCGCCTGCAGCTCCTCGCGCTGGCGCAGCAGCAGGGCCTGGAAGAAGGCCCGCTGGGCTTCGTTCATGTAGGCGCTGGCGGGTTGCGCCAGTAGTTGCCGTTCACTGAGGACCGGCTCGGGTTGCGGGGTCATGGCGGCCTCCGGAAGGATGGGATCGAATTGTTATAATATAACATTTCAGTTTCGACAATCCGACGGCGTACCATGGAGGCCCGCCAAGCCCGCCCCGAGGTCCCGATGAAAGCCGCCGCCCTGACGCTCTGCCTGCTGCTCCTGGCGCCCCTGGCGCAGGCCGCGGGCGAGCCGCCGCTGCCGTTCCCCGGCCTGCCGCCGGCGGCCTGCGCCTGGCTGGCCAACGTGCTGGCCTGCATGGACCGCGACGGCAGCCACTACAGCGTCGCCACCCTGGGCCACGACACCTACCTGCGCGGCTTCGACGCCGCCAGCGGCCAGCGCTGGGCGCAGACCGGCACGCGCTACGGGCGCCTGACCTTCTTCAGCGGCGTGAGCAGCGACGGCCAGGTGTGGGTGGGCTCCAGCCGCGGCATCGGCTGGACCCACGTCAGCCGCCTCAGCAGCTCCGGCGGCGGCCAGGCGAAGCTGACCTGCGGGCGGGTCAGCGGGTGCAGCCAGCGGGTGCGGTAGGGCGCATAACGCCTACGGCGTTATCCGCCGTTTGACCTCGATCCCAGGCGCGCTTCGGGTTCGGCCACGGAGCACCTGTTTCGGGGCACTCCGAGCTCGACCGCGACGCCGGGCATGAGCTGGGTGTAGCGGCGTATAACCGCGAACGGTTATACGCCCTACGCCAAGGGTGGGCCAGGCGTAGGGCGCATAACGCCTACGGCGTTATCCGCCGATTGACCTCGATCCCAGGCGCGCTTCGGGTTCGGCCACGGAGCGCCTGTTTCGGGCCACTCCGGGCTCGACCGCGGCGCCGGACATGAGCTGGGTGTAGCGGCGTATAACCGCGAACGGTTATACGCCCTACGCCTTCCCCTGCTCCCGCAACGCCGCCAACAGGCTCCCCGCCGGCGGGCGCTGGCGGAAATAACCGTGCAGGCCATCGAAGATCGCCCCGGCCAGGGCCTGTTGGTGCCGTGCGTCGTGCAGGCGTCGGCAGTCGGCGTCGTTGGAGATGAAGCCGGTCTCCACCAGGATCGAGGGGATGTCCGGCGACTTGAGCACGGCGAAGCCGGCCTGGTCGACGCGTTCCTGGTGCAGCCGGGTGATACCGCCCAGGCTGCGCAGCACGCTGTGGCCCAGGTCCAGGCTGGAGGCGATGGTGGCGTTCAGCGACATGTCGAGGATCACCTTGGCCAGCGCCGGGTCCTTGTCCTGCAGGGGCAGGTTGCCGCTGGCGCCAATCAGGTCGGCGCCGTTCTCGCGCTGGGCCATGAAGCGCGCCAGGGTCGAGGTGGCGCCGTGCTCGGAGAGGGCGAACACCGAGGCGCCGGAAGCCGTGCGGCGGGGCGCGGCGTCGGCGTGCACCGAGACGAACATGTCGGCGTTGTAGCGCCGCGCCACTTCCACGCGCTGGCGCAAAGGGATGAACACGTCGACGTTGCGCACCAGGCGCGCCCGGAAGCCGGGTTGCCGGTCGATGCGCCGGGCCAGGTTCTGCGCGATCAGCAAGGCCACGTCCTTCTCCCGCTCGCCGCGCGAGCCCAGCGCGCCGGGGTCCTTGCCGCCGTGGCCGGCGTCCACCACCACGAGGATGTCGCGGCCCTTGCCGCTGGCTTTCGCCACGGCCACCGCGGGCGCCGCAGCCGGCGCCCGCGCCGGATGCAGGTCGAGCACCAGGCGATGGCCTTTGCCAGCCTCGGGCGCCAGGGCGAAGGCCTGCAGCCGCACCGGCTCGGCCAGGTCCAGCACCAGGCGCGTGCCGCCGTCGGCCAGGCGCCCGCTGCGCAGGCCGCGCAGCGGGCCGGACGGTGCAGGGGAGGCCAGGGGCGCGCCGAGGCCGGCGCCTTCCAGGTCCACCACAAGGCGTTCCGGCGCGGAAAGGTTGAAGGTGCGGTAGCGGAACGGACCGTCGAGGTCCAGCACCAGGCGCAGGCCGTCGCCGCTGGGCTCGCTGCGGGCGCCCAGCAGGCGCGGGCCGGCGAGCAGGTCCAGGGCGGGGAGCCAGGCGGCGCTGGCGAGCAGGCTTTGCAGCAGGCGGCGTCGATTCATGGCGCTTGCAGGAAGGAGGAGGAAGCAATACGTTATATTATAACATTTACGAGCACCAGCCATTCCCCATGACCGCCTTCCTCCCGGACGTCGCCAGCCAGGCCGCGTCCGACACCCTCGCCCTCGACTGGGTCGGCATGCAGGGCATCGCCCTGCCGCTGCGCCTGCACGGCGAACGCCTGGGCGCGCTGGCCGACGCCGGCGTCAGCCTGGACGACGCCGCCGCCCGCGGTATCCACATGTCGCGCCTGTACCTGGCCCTGGCTCGCCTGGAGCAGGCCGAGCTGGGCCCGCGGCTGCTGCGCGAAGTCCTCGACGACTTCCTCGCCAGCCACGCCGGCCTGTCGCGCCGCGCCAGCCTGCGCCTGGCCTTCGACGCCCTGCTCGAACGCCCGGCGCTGGTCAGCCCGCTCAGCGGTTGGAAGCAGTACCCCTGCGAGGTCCACGCGCGCCTGGACGACCAGGGCCTGCGCCTGGAGCTGCGCCTGCGCCTGGCCTATTCCTCCACCTGCCCCTGCTCGGCGGCCCTGGCCCGCCAGCTGATCCAGCAGCGCTTCGCCGCGGACTTCGCCGGCTGCGAACCGAGCCACGGGGAAGTCCACACCTGGCTCGGCAGCAGCGCCGGCATAGTCGCCACGCCCCACAGCCAGCGCAGCTTCGCCGACCTGCGCCTGCACCTGCGCGAAGAGCTGCCGGGCCTGCCGCTGCGCGAGCTGCTCGACTGCGCCGAGGCCGCCCTGGGCACTGCCGTGCAGACCGCGGTGAAGCGCGCCGACGAGCAGGCCTTCGCCCTGGCCAACGGGCAGAACCTGATGTTCTGCGAGGACGCCGCCCGCCGCCTGCACCGCGCCCTGGCGCAACGCGACGAACTGGACGCCTTCGAGCTGACCGTGGTGCATGCCGAAAGCCTCCACGCCCATGACGCCGTGGCCCGCAGCCAGTGGCGCCGGGAGGCCCCATGATCCATTGCCAGGCCCTGCAGTGGGGCCCGCCGCGCCTGCCGCTGACGCCGCCGCTGAACCTCGACCTGGCCGCCGGCAGCCTGACCGCCGTGGTCGGCGCCAACGGCTGCGGCAAGAGCAGCCTGCTGAAGGTCATCGCCGGCCTGCAGAAGCCCCTGGCCGGGCGCGTGCGGGTGGAATTGCGGCCGCGGGAAATCGGCTACCTGGTGCAGCAGCAGGCCCTCGACCGGCAGTTCCCCATCAGCCTCGGCGAGCTGGTCGGCGCCGGTTTCTGGAACAGCCGCCTGCCCAGCGCCGCGCGCCGCGAACAGCTGCGCCGGGCGCTGGCCGAGTGGCAGCTGGAAGGCCTGGAGCAACGCCCGCTGGCGGCGCTCTCCGGCGGCCAGTTGCAACGCGCCCTGCTGGCCCGCCTGGGGCTGCTGGACAGCCCGCTGCTGCTGCTCGACGAGCCCGACGCCTGCCTCGACGAAGCCGGCCAGGCGCTGCTCTGGCAACGCATCCAGGCCTGGCACCGCGAGGGCCGCACCCTGCTGCTGGTCTGCCACGACCTGGCGCTGGTGCGCGAGCGCGTGCCCGACTGCCTGCGCGTGGCCGCCGAGGGCTGCCGCCACGGCCGCTGCCGCGACCTCCTGGGCCCGGGCGGCCTGGCGCGGGTGGCATGATGGCCCTGCACGCGCTCTGGCAGCCCTTCGTCGAATTCGCCTTCATGCGCCGCGCGCTGCTCGGCGGCGTGGTCCTGGCGCTGAGCGCCGCGCCGCTGGGCGTATTCCTCATCCTGCGGCGCATGAGCCTGATCGGCGACGCCATCGCCCACGGCATCCTCCCCGGCGCCGCCATCGGCTTCTGGCTGGCCGGGCTGTCGCTGCCGGCGCTGACCCTCGGCGGCCTCGGCGCCGGCCTGGCGGTGGCCGGCCTGGCCGCCTGGGTGACGCGCCACACCGGCCTGCGCGAGGACGCCAGCCTGGCCGCGGTCTACCCCATCTCCCTGGCCAGCGGCGTGCTCCTGCTGGGCCTGGCCGGCAAGCGCCTGAACCTGCTGGAGCTGCTATTCGGCTCGGCCCTGGCGGTGGACCGCACGACCCTGCTGGGCATGCTCGGCGTGGCCGTGCTCAGCCTCGGCGTGCTCGCGCTGATCTACCGCAGCCTGCTGCTGGACAGCCTCGACCCGCTGTTCCTGCGCAGCGTCAGCCGCCTCGGACCCTTCGCCCACGGGCTGTTCCTGGGCCTGGTGGTGCTCAACCTGGTGATCGGCTTCCAGGCCCTGGGCGCATTGATGATGGTCGGCCTGATGATGCTGCCGGCCGCCGCCGCGCGCTTCTGGAGCCGCCGCCTGCCGGCGCTGCTGGCGCTGGCCGCGGGCTTCGGCGCGCTCGCGGTGTGGCTGGGCCTGGCGGCGTCCTACGCCTGGTCGCTGCCCAGCGGGCCGGCCATCGTCCTGCTCGCCGGCCTGTTCTACCTGTTCTCCGTGCTGTTCGGCCCGGTGCACGGCCTGTTGCGCCGCGGCCTGCTGCCCATCCCGCAATGACGTCCCCTTCGAGGAAAACCACCATGCGTGTCCTGCTGCTCCTGCTCGCGTTCTGCCTGCCCCTGTCGCTGCCCGCCGCCGAAAAGCCGAGGGTGGTGACCAGCTTCAGCATCCTCGCCGACATGACCCGCGCGGTCGGCGGCGAGCACATCCAGCTGAACAACCTGGTCGGCCCCGACAGCGACGCCCACACCTACGAGACCACCCCGGACGACGCCCGCGCCGTGCGCCAGGCGCAGCTGGTGGTGGAGAACGGCCTGGGCTTCGAGCCCTGGCTCGACCGCCTGGTGAAGAGCACCGAGACCGGCGCCAGGGTCATCCAGGCCAGCCACGGGGTGATCCCGCGCAGCCTGGAGGAGGACGGCCGGACCATCCCCGACCCGCACGCCTGGAACAACCTGGCCAACGCCGACCTCTACGTCGGCAACATCGCCAGGGCCCTGGCGCAGATCGACCCGACCAACGCCGCCGACTACCAGCGCAACGCCAAGGCCTACCTGGAGCAGGCCCACGCACTGCTGGCCTACGCCAAGGACAAGCTCGGCAAGCTGCCCGCCGACCGCCGCACCCTGGTCACCTCCCACGACGCCTTCGGCTACCTCGGCCAGGCCTACGGCCTGAAGCTGCTGGCGCCCCAGGGCCTGTCCACCGAGCGCGAGGCCTCGGCCACGGAAGTCGCCGAGCTGATCCGGCAGATCCGCGAGCAGCACATCCGTGCGGTCTTCGTGGAGAACATCAAGGACCCGCGGCTGATGCGGCAGATCGCCGAGGAAAGCGGCGCGAAGATCGGCGGCACCCTGCATTCCGACGCCCTGGCCAGCGAAGGCCCGGCCAGCACCTACCTGGGCCTGTACCGCAGCAACGTCGATACCCTGTACCAGGCGCTGGGCGACTAGAGCACCAGGCTCAGGCGCAGGCGATCGCGGCAGGGGATGCCGTTCTCGACGATGGGCTCGGGGTAGTTGAGGCTGAAGTAGTCGGGCTCCACCGCGCAGATGCGAAAGCCCATGCGCTGGTAGAGCCCCAGCTGCGCCAGGCTGGAATTGCCAGTGGCGATATCCAGCCGCAGCGCCCCGGCCGCCCGCGCCGCCTCGATGGCCGCGGCCAGCAGCCGCTTGCCCAGCCCACGGCCCTGCCAGGCCTCGTCCACCGCCAGGTTGGTGACCTCCAGCACGCCCCAGCTCACCGGCGTCAGCGCCAGCACGCCGCGGACTGCCTCGCCCTCGACCAGCGCCAGCAGGCGGGATTGCGGGAGGTAGCGTTCGATCTGTTCGCGGCTGGGGTCGGCGAGCAGGAGCAGGGGCCAGGGGGCTTGGGTGAGGGGGAGTTCCTGGAGGGTGGGCACGGGAGGGCATCCGGGCGGGGCTGGAGGGGCATATTGTGCCGCAGAGGAAGCGAGGTTGCTTGAGAACGGAGCGTGCTGGATGCAGTAGTGCTTTGGGGTGACTCAGCTCCCTCTCCCCAACCCTCGGCTGCGCGCCCCGCCCTGAAGGGAGAGGGGGCTTGTCCGTGCCGAGAAAGGATCTGGTGTTAGCCGGGTGCTCGGTACAAGCCGGCTAACGCCGAAACATCAGCGCACACCGAACGGTCCCCTCTCCCTTCAGGGAGAGGGTTAGGGAGAGGGCGCTCTTCAAGGCACGCACCAATCCTCCCGGCAGACAACATCGCGGACAGAGTCCGCTCCTACGGGGAAATGCCACGCCTTCCGGCAACCTGTAGGAGCGAGCTTGCTCGCGAACGGACTCCGCAGCAGGGTTTATTCGCGAGCAAGCTCGCTCCTACGAAGAGCATTTCGGCGCGGGCCGCAAGACAGTTGCTCCTACGAGTGGCCCCGGCACCATGCCCATGTAGGAGCGCGCCCTGCGCGCGAATCGCGGGCAGGGCCCGCTCCTACAGGTGGCACCGGAGCGCGATCTGGCCGCGCCTCAGGCGTAGATATCCCCCCGGCTCCACGGCACCTCGTGGCTGCCGTCCGCGTGGGGCTTGCTGGCGAGGATCTGGTGCAGGTTGATCCAGCCCTTCTTGAAGCCGTAGGCGCAGCCGGCCAGGTACAGGCGCCAGATGCGCAGGGCCTGTTCGGGGACCAGCCTGGCCGCCTCCGCCAGCTTCGCTTCCAGGTTGGCGCTCCAGAAGTCCAGGGTGCGCGCGTAGTGCAGGCGCAGGCCCTCGACGTCGACCACCTCCAGGCCCGCCTCGCTCATGCGCGCCACCGCCAGGGACAGGTGCGGCAGCTCGCCGTGGGGGAACACGTAGCGGTCGATGAAGTCGCCGGCGCCGCGGCCCACCGGGCGGCCGTCGGTGTGCTTGGCGGTGATGCCGTGGTTCATCACCAGGCCGCCGGGGCGCACCGCGTCGTACAACTGCTGGAAGTAGATGCCCAGGTTGGCGTGGCCGACGTGCTCGAACATGCCCACGCTGACCACCTTGTCGAAGCGGCCATCGCGCGGCAGGTCGCGGTAGTCCAGCAGCTCCAGCGTCACCTTGCCTTCCAGGCCCTCGGCCTTCACCCGCTCGCGGCCGAGCTTGAGCTGCTCCTCGCTGAGGGTGATGCCGTGCACCTGGGCGCCGAACTCCCGCGCCGCCAGGCGGGCCAGGCCGCCCCAGCCGCAGCCGACGTCGAGCAGGCGCTCGCCGGGCTTCAGGCGCAGCTTGCGGCACAGGTGGCGCAGCTTGGCCAACTGGGCCGTGGCCAGGTCCTCGGTGCCGGTCTCGTAGTAGGCGCAGGAGTAGACCATCTGCGGGTCCAGCCACAGCCGGTAGAAGTCGTTGGAGAGGTCGTAGTGGTAGTGGATGGCCTCGGCGTCGGTGCGCTTGTCGTGGCTCTCGCGGATGAAGTCGGTGGGGCCGTCGTCGGCGCCCAGGGCCTCGCTCAGGGCATCGCCCATGGCGATCACGTCGCCGATCGGCCCCTCGATGTCCATGCGCTTCTCGACGTAGGCGCGGCCGAGGGCGTCCAGGCTGGGGTGGGTGATCTCGGTCAGCAGCGTGGGATCGCGGACGATCAGCGTCACCTGCGGATCCGGGCCGAGGTCGAAGGCCTGGGCCTCGCCGATGCGGATGCGCAGCGGCAACTGCAGGGACAACAACTCAGAGGGCAGGTTGGCTTTCATGCATTCCTCCTGGTCACGAACAGAAAAACTATAGAACAGGACTCCCATAGCCTTCCCCTATGAGGATTCCCGCCCTTCGTCTATCGATGGATCCGGCGGCAGGTGCGAACGAAGCGCTGCAAAAGCGTAGCAGGAGATTTCTGACAGTCAGCTTGTCCATATCGAGATAGAGCCTTTCCCGGATTGCAAAAGTGCGACAGCGCGCCACAGGCACAATCCGTTAGACTGCTAAGCATCCAACCCGTCCCAACGAATTTTCCTTACGCCCAAGGGGGGTTCTTGAATACCTTCAGCCAGCCGCGTCCGCCGGTGCGCACCATCCTCATCGGGCTGATGCTGGCGATCTTCCTCGGCGCGCTCGACCAGACCATAGTCGCCGTCTCGCTGCCCGCCATCTCCGCCGGTTTCGCCAACTTCGACCTGCTGGCCTGGGTGATCTCCGGCTACATGGTCGCCATGACCATTTCCATGCCCATCTACGGCAAGCTCGGCGACCTCTACGGGCGCCGCCGGCTGATGCTTTTCGCCACCGCGCTGTTCACCTTCGCCTCGCTGCTCTGCGGCCTGGCGCAGAGCATGGAGCAGCTGGTGCTGGCGCGGGTGTTGCAGGGCGTGGGCGCCGGCGGGCTGATGTCGGTGAGCCAGGCGATCATCGGCGACATAGTCCCGCCGCGCGAACGCGGCCGCTACCAGGGCTACTTCAGCAGCATGTACGCGGTGGCCAGCATCGCCGGCCCGGTGCTGGGCGGCCTGCTCACCGAGTACCTGTCCTGGCGCTGGGTGTTCCTGATCAACCTGCCGGTGGGCCTGGTGGCCTTCGCGGTGTCGCGGCGCACCCTGGTCGGCCTGCCGGTGCCGGGCCGGCGGCCGCGCATCGACTACCTGGGCACCGCGCTGATGATCGCGGGCCTGGGCAGCCTGCTGCTGGCCATCACCGACGTCGGCCAGGGCGCCGACTGGCGCGATGCCAGGCTGCTCGGCCTGTTCGCCGCGGCCCTGGCGCTGCTGGTGCTGTTCGTCCTGCAGGAGCGCCGCGCCGCCGAGCCGCTGGTGCCCATGCAGCTGTTCGCCATCCGCGCGGCGACGCTGAGCTGGATGGTCGGCTTCTTCGCCAGCTTCCAGATCATCTCGCTGTCGGTGCTGGTGCCGCTGCGCTTCCAGTCAGTGACCGGCGCCGGCGCCGACAGCGCCGCGCTGCACATGCTGCCGCTGGCCATGGGCGTGCCCATCGGCGCCTACTGCTGCGGCCGCCTGACCACCGTGCTGGGCCGCTACAAGCCGCAGATAGTCGCCGGTGCGCTGCTGCTGCCCTGCGCGGTGGCCGGCCTGGCCCTGACCACACCCTCCAGCTTCTGGCTGTCGGGGCTGTTCATGCTGCTGTGCGGCACCGCCGCCGGCACCCAGTTCCCCACCAGCCTGGTGGCCGCGCAGAGCGCCGTGGAGCATCGCCACCTGGGGGTCGCCACCAGCAACACCACGCTGTTCCGCTCCCTGGGCGGCGCGGTGGGCGTCGCCCTGATGTCGGCGATCCTCCTGGCCATGCTGCAGCCGCTGGCGGCCGGGGAGGGCTTCGGCCACGGCATCTCCGCCAACGAACTGCTCGCCAGCCTCGCCGGCCCCGGCCACGAGGACCGCCGCCTGCTGCTGGACGAGGTGTTCCGCCGGCTGTTCCTGGTCAATGCCGGCGTCGGCGTGCTGGCGCTGCTGATCGCCCTGGCGCTGCCCAACAGCCGCCTGCGCGGCAAGGTGGAGGACTGAGCCTCCACCGGCCGGGGGCGGTCAGTCCTCGTCGTTGAGGTAGCTGACCTTGCGCAGGTCCGGCAGCAGCAGGCAGACCACCAGCGCCACGCCGCACATCACCGAGACGTAGATGTAGAAGTACGATTCCACGCCCAGGTTCTTCAGGCCCAGGGCCACGTACTCCGCCGAGCCGCCGAAGATGGCGTTGCCCACCGCGTAGGACAGGCCCACGCCCAGGGCGCGGATTTCCGGCGGGAACATCTCCGCCTTGATAAGCCCGCTGATGGAGGTGTACAGGCTGACGATGGCCATGGCCACGATGATCAGCACGAAGGCCAGGTAGGGGCTGGTGGTGGTCTTGAGCGCGGAGAGGATCGGCCAGGTGCAGAGCATGCCCAGCACGCCGAACCAGAGCATCGAGGTCTTGCGCCCGATGCGGTCGGAGAGGGCGCCGAACAGCGGCTGCATGCACATGTAGAGGAACAGCGCGAAGGTCATCACGCCGCTGGCCACCTTGGCGTCCATGCCCACGGTGTTGACCAGGTATTTCTGCATGTAGGTGGTGAAGGTGTAGAAGATCAGCGAGCCGCCGGCGGTGAAGCCGAGCACCGTGAAGAAGGCGCGCTTGTGGTGGGCGAACAGCTCGGTGAGGGTGCCGGACTCCTTGCGGTGCAGGTTCTCGTCCTTGGCCGTCTCGCTGAGCGAGCGGCGCAGGTAGAAGGCGATCACCGCGGTGATGGCGCCGACCACGAAGGGAATCCGCCAGCCCCAGGCGCGCAGCTCGTCGTTGCTCAGCAGCTGCTGCAGGATCACCACCACCAGCACCGCCAGCAGCTGGCCGCCGATCAGGGTGACGTACTGGAAGGAGGCGAAGAAGCCGCGCTGGCCCTTGAGCGCCACCTCGCTCATGTAGGTGGCGCTGGTGCCGTACTCGCCGCCCACCGACAGGCCCTGGAACAGCCGCGCCAGCAGCAGGCCGGCCGGCGCCAGCACGCCGACGGTCTCGTAGGTGGGCATCGCCGCGATGGCCAGGGAGCCGCCGCACATCATCAGCACCGAGATCATCATCGCCGTCTTGCGCCCCTTCTTGTCGGCGATGCGGCCGAACATCCAGCCGCCGATCGGGCGCATCAGGAAGCCGGCGGCGAACACCCCGGCGCTGTTGAGCAGCTGCACGGTGGGGTTGTCCGAGGGGAAGAAGGCATGGGCGAAGTAGATGGCGGTGAAGGCGTAGACGTAGAAGTCGAACCACTCCACCAGGTTGCCGGAGGAGGCGCCGACGATGGCGAAGATGCGTCGGGTACGTTCTTCGGCAGAGTAATGCGGTATGGGTGCGTTCATGCGGGCTCTCTCGTCGATGAAGCTGTTATTGGCGTTGTACGGCGGGCCTCCCTGTCCGCCGGACGAGGTGTGGCGGGCCGCAGCCTGCCGACACAATCTGTTACAGGAGTATAGCCCCCTGCCGATAGCCAGCTAACGATGAATCCCGTCCATGGCCGGCGGCCCGGCCATTGAAAGGGCGAATATCGAACGCCCGTTCGGCATTTCCGATTGACCGGCACAAGGCCAGCTTCTATCGTTTCGCCACCCACGCGTGCCTGCCGGGACTACTTGTCAGGTACCCCTCGGTGGGCCGCAGGGTCCGACCTTGTCCACAAGACAAGGTCGATTACCTTCCCCTCGCAGGGCGGCTCCTGCCGCAAAGCCTCGGTGCCCCGTCCACACCCCCGGACGCGCAGGCACCGGGGGGATAATGGTCCCCCCGCCCCCACCTCCCCGTCGTCGCCCCGTGCCCGTCCGCCGCCGCCCGGCTGACGGAATTGTCATGTCCGCCTCATCTCCGGGTCATTCCGCCGTCATCAGGATGGAGCCTGCCCGCGCGCGGCCCCGCCGCCGCGGGCGCACAACGACAACGCGGCGCGCCCCGCGCAGCCGCCTGCACACCATGGAGCGATCGATGACACAGCGGAACATTCCCCTGGCCCTTTCCCTGCTCGCCGCCGGGCTGGCCAGCCCCCTGGCCGGCGCCGAGGAAAGCGCCGAAGGCTTCCTCGAAGGCAGCCGCCTGGACATCCTCAACCGCAACTTCTACTTCAACCGCGACGACCGCCACGGCCAGGCCAGCCCCAAGGGCAACGGCTATTCCGAGGCCTGGGCCCAGGGCCTGGTGGGCCGCTACCAGTCCGGCTACACCCAGGGCACGGTGGGTTTCGGCGTCGACGCCTTCGCCATGCTCGGCATCCAGCTGGACAGCGGCGACGGCCGCAACGGCGGGCACAGCTCCTTCGACGTGCTGCCGGTGGACGCCCGCGGCCGCACGCAGAACGAATACGCCAAGGCCGGCGGCGCCGCCAGGTTGCGCCTGTTCGACACCGAGCTGCGGGCCGGCGACGTGTTCCCGCAGACCCCGGTGGTGCACTACGGCGACTCGCGCCTGCTGCCCGAGACCTTCCGCGGCGTGACCCTGAACAACGCCAGCCTCGAGGGCCTGGACCTGCAGGCCGGGCGCCTGCATTCGATGAGCCAGCCCAACGAGCGCAAGATGAGCGAAGGCTTCTCGACCTTCTACGCCGGCCCCGTGGACGCCCCCTGGATCGCCTACCTGGGCGGCGACTACGCGCTCACCGACAAGGTCAGCGTGAGCCTCTACGGCAGCCGCCTGAAGGACGCCTGGAAGCAGTACTACGCGGCCACCTCGGCGACCTACCCGCTGGCCGACGGCCTCGACCTGTTCGGCGGCTTCACCTACTACAAGTCGGTGGACGACGGCGGCCGCGAGCTGCTGGGCGAATTCAATACCAATATCTGGAGCGGCAAGCTCGGCGTACGCTTCGGCGCCCACACCCTGGCCCTGAGCCACCAGCGCAACAACGGCAGCAACGACTTCGACTACCTGCGCCAGTCGGACTCGATCTACCTGGACAACTCCATCCAGTACACCGACTTCAACTCGCCCAGGGAGCGCTCCTGGATGCTCCGCTACGACCTCGACATGCAGGCCTACGGCGTGCCCGGCCTGAGCTTCATGACCCGCTACGCCCGCGGCAGCGACGCCGACTACAGCCACGCCAACGCGGTGTACATGCGCCGCGACGAAAACGGCGACCCGCTGACCGACCAGAAGCGCTGGGAGCGCGACATCGAGGCGAAGTACGTGGTGCAGGACGGCAGCCTGAAGGACCTGTCCTTCCGCCTGCGCCAGGCGACGACGCGGGCCACGGCCTTCGAGTCGGACCTGGACGAGGTGCGGCTGATCGTCGAGTACCCGCTGCGGGTGCTTTGAGGTTCGGTTGTGGAGAAGGCCCCTGCGGGGGCCTTTTTTCGTTTGCGGGGGTGGTTTGGCTTTTCGTAGGAGCGAGCTTGCTCGCGAATGGTGGTCTGCCGGGATTTCGGTGCCTGGCCTGAAGAACGCCCTCTCCCTAACCCTCTCCCTGAAGGGAGAGGGGACCGTTCGGAGTGCTCGGGTATTTCGGCGTTAGCCGGGCAGCACCGTTGGTTTCCGGCTGAAACCATTCCTCCTCTCGGCACGGACCAGCCCCCTCTCCCTTCAGGGAGAGAGGGCCGTTGGGCAGATGCGGATGTATAAGAGTTAGCCGGCAACTCCGAAGGTTTCCGGCTGACACCACTCCTCCTCTCGGCACGGACTAGCCCCCTCTCCCTTCAGGGAGAGGGCTGGGGAGAGGGAGCGGAGTCAAACCAAAATACCGAGGCCGCCTGGAAACGCTGTTCGCGAGCAAGCTCGCTCCTACACAAAAGCCCAACCTCTCCCTATCAAAATCGTCATCCCCACCTCAGCATCCTGTTACCGACGACAGGTTCCAATAACCCCCGTCAGCCCCCACTCGTGTGAACTGACGGTCGTCTCGGCAGCGAAAGCTCCTTTGGTGAGAGACGGCCCCTGAGGCGCCCAACGCGGGCGCCTTTTTTTCGGCCGGGCTCAGGCCGCCTCGTCGCGGCGGTGGGCCCAGCGGTACAGGGCCGGCAGCACCAGCAGGGTGAGCGCGGTGGAGGAGAGGATGCCGCCGATCACCACCGTGGCCAGCGGCCTTTGCACCTCGGCGCCGGTGCCGGTGGCCAGGGCCATGGGCACGAAGCCCAGGGAGGCCACCAGGGCCGTCATCAGCACCGGGCGCAGGCGCGTCAGGGCGCCCTCGCGGATGGCCGCGTCGAGGCCGCGGCCTTCCTCGCGCAGGTTGCGGATGAAGGCGAGCATCACCAGGCCGTTGAGCACCGCCACCCCGGACAGGGCGATGAAGCCCACCCCGGCGGAGATCGACAGCGGGATGTCGCGCAGCCACAGCGCTGCCACCCCGCCGGTGAGGGCGAAGGGGATGCCGGTGAACACCAGCAGGCCGTCGCGGACGTTGCCGAACATCATGAACAGCAGCACGAAGACCAGCAGCAGCGCCACCGGCACCACCACCCGCAGGCGCTCGGCCGCCGACTGCAACTGCTCGAACTGGCCGCCCCAGGCGGTCCAGTAGCCGGCCGGCACCTGCACTTCGCCGGCCAGGCGCTGTTCGGCCTCGGCGACGAAGGAGCCGATGTCGCGGCCGCGCACGTTGGCGCTGACCACCACCAGGCGCTTGCCGTTCTCCCGGCTGACCTGGTTCGGCCCCTGCAGCAGCTGCAGCCGCGCCACCTGGCCGAGGGGGATGAAGGCGATGCGCCCGTCGGCACCGGCCGGCAACGGCAACAGCAGCCGCGGCAGGCCGTCGACGTCGCTGCGCTGCGCCTCGGGCAGGCGCACCAGCAGGTCGAAGCGGCGGTCGCCCTCGAACAGCGTGCCGGCCTGGCGCCCGCCCACGGCGATGGCCACGAAGTCCTGCACGTCGCCGACGGCCAGGCCGTAGCGCGCCGCCCGCTCGCGGTCGATGTCGAGGGTCAGCACCGGCAGACCGCCGGTCTGCTCCACCTTCACCTCGGAGGCGCCGGGCACCTGGCGCAGGGCCTCGGCGATCTTCCCGGCGGTCTGCTCGAGCACCGCCATGTCGTCGCCGAAGACCTTCACCGCCACGTCGCTGCGTACCCCGGAGATCAGCTCGTTGAAGCGCAGCTGGATCGGCTGCGACAGCTCGTAGTTGCTCCCCGGCACCTCGGCGGCGGCGCGCTGGATCTCCGCCACCAGCTGCGCGCGCGGCTTGCGCGGGTCCGGCCAGTCCTGCTGCGGGCGCAGCATCAGGTAGCTGTCGGAGATGTTCGGCGGCATGGGGTCGGAGGCGATCTCGGCGGTGCCGGTGCGGGCGAACACCCGCTGCACCTCCGGCACCCGGGCGAGGATGTGGCGCTCCAGGCGCGCCTGCAGCGCCACCGACTGCGTCAGGCTGGTGCCCGGCACGCGCAGCGCCTGCAGGGCGAAGTCGCCCTCGCTGAGGCTGGGCACGAACTCGCTGCCCATGCGCGTGGCCAGCAGGCCGGCGCCCAGCACCAGCAGCGCGGCGCCGGCGAACACCCGCGCGCGGTGGCCCATCACCCAGCCCAGCACCGGCTCGTAGCCGCGGCGGGCGCCGCGCATCAGCCAGTTCTCCCGCTCCTGCACCCGGCCGCTGACGAAGATCGCGATGGCCGCCGGCACGAAGGTCACCGACAGCAGCATGGCGCCGAACAGCGCGATGACCACGGTGAAGGCCATGGGGTGGAACATTTTCCCCTCGACGCCGGTGAGGGCGAAGATCGGCAGGTACACCACCATGATGATCAACTGGCCGAAGATCAGCGCGCGGCGTGCCTCCTTCGACGCGGCGAACACCTCGTGCAGGCGCTCGCTGCGCGTCAGCAGGCGGCCGTGGTGCTGCTGGGAGTGGGCCAGGCGGCGGATGGCGTTCTCGACGATGACCACGGCGCCGTCGACGATGATGCCGAAGTCCAGCGCGCCCAGGCTCATCAGGTTGGCGCTGACGCGGTTGGCGAACATGCCGCTGAAGGTGAACAGCATGGCCAGCGGGATGACCATGGCGGTGATCAGCGCCGCGCGGAGGTTGCCGAGGAACAGGAAGAGCACGGCGATGACCAGCACCGCGCCCTCCAGCAGGTTCTTCTTCACCGTGGCGATGGCCTTGTCCACCAGTTGCGTGCGGTCGTACACCGGCACCGCGCGCACGCCCGCCGGCAGGCTGCGGTTGACCTGCTCCAGGCGCTCGGCCACGGCGCGGGCGACGCTGCGGCTGTTCTCGCCGATCAGCATGAACACCGTGCCCAGCACCACCTCGCGGCCGTTCTCGGTGGCCGCGCCGCTGCGCAGTTCGCGGCCGATCTGCACCTGCGCCAGGTCGCGCACGCGGATCGGCGTGCCGTCCAGGTTGGCCACCAGCACGTTGCCGATGTCCTCCAGCCCGGCCAGCTGCCCCGGCGCGCGCACCAGCAGTTGCTCGCCGTTGCGCTCGATGTAGCCGGCGCCGACGTTGCCGTTGTTGCGCTCCAGGGCCGCCAGCAGGTCGGCCAGGGTCAGGCGGTGCGCGGCCAGGCGCTGCAGGTCGGGGGCCACCTGGTACTGCCGGGCCTGGCCGCCGATGGTGTTGATCTCGGCCACGCCGGGCACGTTGCGCAGTTGCGGCTTGACGATCCAGTCCTGGATCACCCGCAGGTCGGTGGGGGTGTAGGGGGTGCCGTCCTCCTTGCGGGCGTCCTCGGCGGCCTCGATGGTCCACAGGAAGATCTCGCCCAGGCCGGTGGAAATCGGCCCCAGCGCCGCCTCGGCGCCTTCGGGCAGCTGCTCGCGGGCCTGCTGCAGGCGCTCGTTGACCAGTTGCCGGGCGAAGTAGATGTCGGTGCCGTCGGCGAAGATCGCCGTCACCTGCGACAGCCCCGAGCGCGAGATCGAGCGCGTCTGCTGCAGGCCCGGCAGGCCGGCCATGGCGGTCTCGATGGGGTAGGTGATGCGCTGCTCGGTCTCCAGCGGCGAGTAGCCGGGGGCGGCGGTGTTGACCTGCACCTGGACGTTGGTGATGTCGGGCACCGCGTCGATCGGCAGCTTCTGGTAGCTGGCCACGCCCAGGGCGGCCATTCCCAGCACGGCGAGCAGCACCAGGTAGCGCTGCTCGATGGCGAAACGGAGGATGCGTTCGAACATGGGGGCTCCGGCGGTCAGTGGGCGTGCTCGGCGCTGGCCTTGCCCAGCTCCGACTTGAGGACGAAGCTGCCGGCGGCGGCGACCTGCTCGCCGGCCGCCAGGCCCTGCAGCACCTCCACCCGGCCCTGGCCGCGGGCGCCCAGGCGCACCGGCTGGGCGACGAAGGCGCCGTCGCGGCGGACGAACACCACGTCCCGTTCCTCCAGGCGCTGCACGGCCGCCTCCGCCACGCTGACCGCCGCCGCCCGCGGCGCGGCGGCCAGCGTCACCTGCACCGGCAGGCCCGGCCGCCAGGCGCCGCCGGGGTTCGCCACCACCACCCGGGCGCTGGCCATGCGCGACTGCTCGCCCAGCAGGCTGCCGACCTGGGCGACACGGCCCTCGGCGCGCATGCCCAGGTCCACCGCCTCGACCTGCGCCGCCTTGCCCAGCTGCACCCAGGCCAGGTCGCGCGGCGCCACGGCGAAGGTGGCCCAGACCCGCGACAGGTCGGAGAGGGTGAAGACGGCGCTGCTGGCATCGACCACCTCGCCCAGCACCAGGTGCTTCTCCACCACCACGCCGTCGAAGGGCGCGCGCAGTTCGTAGCGGTCGCCGCCGGTGCCGCCCAAGGCGCCGAGCTTCTGCCGGGCGTTGGCCAGGGCGATCTCGGCTTCCTGGCGGGCCTGGCGCGCCTGCAGGTAGTCCTGCTCGGCGGAGACCTTTTCCCGCCACAGCTGGCGCTCGCGCTCATCGGTCACCCGCGCCAGCTCGAGGCGCCGCTGCGCCGCCGCCAGTTCGCTGCGCAGGTCGGACAGCTGCGGGCTGGCGATCACCGCCAGCAGCTCGCCGCGCTTCACCGCCTGGCCCAGCTCGGCCGCCACCTGCTGCACCACCCCGGCCACCCGCGGCACCAGGTGCGCGGTGCGGTCGGCGTCGAAGGCGATCTCGCCGGGCAGCGTCAGGCGCGCGGACAACGCCGCCGGCGCGGCAGGCTCCAGCGCCACGCCGGCCGCATGCAGCTGCTCGTCGCTCAGGCGCAGGCCGGCGTCTTCTTCCTCGCCATGCTCGCCGGCCCCGGCGTGGTGCTCGTCGTCGCCGTGGCCTTCGGCATCGGCATGCGCCCCGCTGGCGGCCTCGCCATGGTGTTCGCCGTCGGCGTGGGCGCCCGCTTCGCCGTGCCCTTCGGGCGCCTGGGCGACACCGCCCGGCAACAGCGTGGCGGCGCCACCCAGCGCCAGCAGGAACAGCACGGCGGCGGCGATCTTCGTTTCTCTCGACTTCATGGACTCTCCCGGATGGCCCCGCGCCTCAGGCGCCGATCAGGCTCGACAGCGCGCCCAGGGCGCGGAACAGGTCATGGATGCACCAGTGCCCGGCGGCGAAGCCGTGGGCCTGGCAGGGAAGGGGGCCGCCGGTGGCCAGCGCTACCGCCGCCAGCAACACCGGCGACAGCCGGACGCACAGGGAGCGCCCGGCCATCAGCGCGGAGCCAGGTCGCCGAAGATGCGCTCGGTGCGCCCGCGGGCCTCGGCGAGGCGGGCCAGCGCCTGCAGGTACTGGTCGCGCGCGGCGAGCAGGGTGCGCTGGGCGTCGAGCACTTCCAGGAAGCCGAACTTGCCCATCTCGAAACCGCGGGTGGCGCTGTCCAGGGCCTGGCGCGCGGCCGGCAGCAGGGTGTCGCGCAGGGTCCGCGCCTCGTGCTGCGCAGTGCCCCACAGGTCCAGGGCCTGCTGCGTCTCGCGGCGCAGGCGCAGCTCGGTGGCGTTGCGCAGGTCGCGGGCCTGGTCGGCGCGGCGCGCCTCGGCCAGCAGGCGGCCCTGGTTGCGGTCGAACAACGGCAGCGGCAGGGACAGCCCGACCAGGTTCACCCGCTCGCGGGCCTCGTGGTCGTACTGGCTGCCCAGGCTGACGTCGAGGTTGGGCACGCGCTCGGCCCGCGCCAGTTGCACGGCGGCCTCGCGCTGGTCGACCTGCAGCAGCGCCAGGCGCAGCTCGGCGGCCTCGTCCAGGCGCCGCAGCAGCTGCGCGGCCTGGGGCGGCGCCGGCAGATCGGCGTTGCCAGCCACCTCGGCGAACCCCGCTTCGGCCTGCCCCATGAGCCCGGCCAGCACGCGGTAGGCCTGGTCGCGGCCGATGCGGGCGCGCTGCAGGTCCAGCTCCACCTCGGCCAGTTGCACCTGTGCCCGCGTCGCCTCCAGCGGCGCCGACTTGCCGGCGCGCACCCGCGCCTCGGCAGCGCGCAGGCCGCGCTGGCCAAGCGACACCGATTCCTCGCCCAGGCGCAGGCGCTCCTGGGCCTGCTGGGCGGCCTGGAAGGCCTCGAGCACCTCGGCGCGCAGCGTGTTGCGGCGCACTTCCAGCTCCATTTCGGCGATCGCCTCGCCACGCTCGGCCACGGCCACCCGCGCGCCGCGCTTGCCGCCCAGCTCCAGGGGCTGGGTCAGGGAGAGGGTGGTGGTGGAACGGTCGCGGCGGGTGTCTTCCGTCTCCCAGGACAGGCTCGGGTTCGGCAGCAACGCCGCCTGGCGCCGCTCGCCCTCGGCGATGCCCGGGCCACGGGCCACGGCGGCCAGCTCGGGGTTGGCGCCCAGCGCGCTGCGCAGGGCCTCGTCGAAGCCCAGGGTGCGGGCCTCGACTGGCCCGCCCAGCAGGCCGAACAGCAGCAGGAACAGCGACAGGGGCGCCGGCCACGGACACAAGTCCGCAGCCGGCCGCCGGAACAGGGCACGACGGTAGGACACGGCACACCTCGGGAAACGACCTCGGACGGAAACCGCGGGCGGCTTCCACGTATGAATCGGCGGCAACTTTCGGAAAGTTGCGCCAAGTGTCGCCAAGGTAATGCCGGCCTTTTATCGGCAAGGTGACCTGCCAATTACAAATATGACAGACAAGAAAAAAGCGTTTTATTCCTGTCTACCATTGCCCGTGCCGCTATTCGCGGCCGGCTCCCCATTCCCGGCGCCAGTCAGACAACCCCATATGCATCAGCGGCTTATGCGTCCAGGAAAGGCGCCTGGGCAATATCCGGAAACATCATTGGACGGGCCTGGATATTGACCCTTTAGCAACTACAGCCCTCAGCCTCGCCCACCGTTAATTACCGGAAAGTTCCGAGCGGATATATCCGTAAATCGCACAACGAATATGAACAGAATTGTCAGATTACTGAATGGAAGGTGACTGCCCATATGCGAATCCTAGTGGTGGAAGACGAAGCCAAGACCGCCGATTACCTGCACCAGGGCCTGAGCGAGAGCGGCTTCGTGGTCGACCGCACCGGCAATGGCGTCGACGGCCTGCACCTGGCGCGCCAGGGCAGCTACGAACTGATCATCCTCGACGTGAACATGCCGCAGATGGACGGCTGGGAAGTGCTCCGCCAGTTGCGCCGCGAGAGCGACACGCGGGTCATGCTGCTCACCGCCCGCGGCCGCCTGGCCGAGCGCGTGCGCGGCCTGGAGCTGGGCGCCGACGACTACCTGGTGAAGCCCTTCGAGTTCCCCGAGTTGCTCGCCCGGGTGCGCACCCTGCTACGCCGCAGCGAACGGGTGAGCGCGCCGCCGGTGCTGCAGGTGGCCGCCCTGGAGCTGGACCCGGCGCGCCACCGCGCCTACCGCGAGGGCCGGCGCATCGACCTGACCACCAAGGAGTTCGCCCTGCTGCACCTGTTGATGAGCCGCAGCGGCGAGGTGCTGACGCGCACCCAGATCATCTCGCTGGTGTGGGACATGAACTTCGACTGCGACACCAACGTGGTGGAGGTCACCGTCCGCCGCCTGCGGCTGAAGGTCGACGACCCCTTCGACAGCAAGCTGATCCACACCCTGCGCGGCGTCGGCTACGTGCTCGAGGCCCGCGAATGAAGCCGGCCAGCCTGTCCACCCGCCTGGGCCTGGGCATCGGCCTGCTGTGCGCCGGCCTGGTGGTGGTGCTCGCGCTGCTCGCCTACGGCGCCCTCGACCACGAGTTGCAGAGCCGCGCGCGCAACGAGCTGGCCGACAAGCTCGGCCAGGTGCGCCATGCCCTGGGCGCGGGGCTGGACGACCGCGACCTGGTCCGCGGCCCCCACGAGCTGCTGGACGTGGTGGCCGGCCACGACAACCTGTCGCTGACCCTGCTCGCCCCGCGCCCGGGCCAGGCGCCGCTGCTGGACACCGGCCCGCCGCTGCGCCGCGCCAGCCTCGACCGCCTGCTGCCGGGCGCCGGCCTGGGCTACCACGCCTGGGCCGACGCCGGCGGCCAGCGCCTGCTCACCGCCAGCAGCGTGGTACGCCTGGCCAACGGCGCCAGCGTGCGCGTGCTGCTGACCCTGGAGCGTAGCAACGACGACGCCCTGCTCGGCGCCTTCCGCCGCTCGGTGCTGGCCGGCGTGCCCTTCCTGTTGCTGCTGGTGGGCCTGGGCGCCTGGTACGCGGTGCAGCGCGGGCTATCGCCGCTACGGCGCTTCCGCCGGGTGGCGGCGAACATCTCCACCGAGGACCTCAGCCACCGCATCCCGGTGGAGAAGCTGCCCCTGGAGCTGGGCGAAGTGGCCCAGGCGCTGAACGTGATGCTGCACCGCCTGGACCAGGGTGTGCAGCAGCTCACGCAGTTCTCCGACGACCTCGCCCACGAGCTGCGCTCGCCGATCGGCAACCTGATGGGCAAGGCCCAGGTGACGCTCTCGCGGGAGCGCCCGGCGGAGGAATACAAGGCGGTGCTGGCCTCGGGCATCGAGGAGCTGGAACGGCTGTCGCGCATCGTCAGCGACATGCTGTTCCTGGCCCAGGTCAACCAGGCCCAGGTGCCCTTCGAGCGCCTGTCGCTGGGGGACGAGGCCACCCGCGTGGCGGAGCTGTTCCTCTACGCCGCGGAGGACAAGCGGGTGGACATCGAGCTGAACGGCGACGCCTGGGTGACGGGCGAGCGCCTGATGGTCCAGCGGGCGATCTCCAACCTGCTGTCCAACGCCATCCGCCACACCCCGGAAGGCAGCCGGGTGCGCATCGACATCGAAAGCGGCATGGAAGGCGCCACCCTCAGCGTCGCCAACCCCGGCCCGGGGATAGCGCCGCAGCACCTGCCGCGGCTGTTCGAGCGCTTCTACCGCGCCGATGGCGGCCGTTCGCGGGCCGAGGGCGGCACCGGCCTGGGCCTGGCCATCGTCCGCTCGATCATGAGCCTGCACCGTGGCAGCGTCGCGGTGGACAGCCGGCCGGAGGGGCCGACCTGCTTCCACCTGCGCTTCCCCGAGGCGGCCGCCTGATCACTTGCCGCGGTTGCAGCTGACGCGCTCGGCGCGGTACTCCAGGCGCTGCTCGGCGCCGCCCGAGTCCAGGTAGCGCATGCGCACCGGCACCACGCCGCAGCCCTTGGCCGGCGAGACCTCCAGGACCTGGGCGATGTCCAGGCGCATGCCGTACTCGTAGCGCCGGTAGTCCGCGGCCGCCGTCTCGGCGGCGCCGCGCATGGCCACCTGGCGGGCCTGCTCCATGCGCGCGAAGGTGCGGTCGCCACCGCTCTCGGCCAGGGCCAGGGACGAAACGCCGAGCAGGCCGGCGAGCAGGAAGGGACGGATCGGGTTCATGGCAGTCACCTCGTCGGTGGTGGTGGAAACTGCCTTCACCTTAAGCAGCCGGCCCTAACGGGAGCCTGAGGGGCGCATGACGATTCGGTAATCCGCCGGCGGCAACCGCATCCGGCCCGCGGTGTAGGGCGCATAACGCCTATGGCGTTATCCGCCATTACCGTCGGGCACCGGTGTTTCCGGCCAACGGCGGATAACCGCGAACGGTTATGCGCCCTACGGGTTGCCCCGGCACCAGGCCCATGTAGGAGCGCGCCCTGCGCGCGAATCGCGGGCAGGGCCCGCTCCTACAGGTGGCGCCAACGGTGGACGCACCAAGGCCCCTCGCGGGGCCTTTTTCATGCATCCGGGCGCGCGGCTTATTCCACGGTCACCGACTTGGCCAGGTTGCGCGGCTGGTCGACGTCGGTGCCCTTGAGCACCGCCACGTGGTAGGACAGCAGCTGCAGCGGCACGGTGTAGAGGATGGGCGCCAGGCAGTCGTGGATCGGCGGCATGCTCACCACGTGGGTGCCCGGGCCGTTGCCGATGCCGCTGTTGGCCTCGGCGAAGACGATCAGCTCACCGCCGCGGGCGCGGACTTCCTGCAGGTTGGACTTGAGCTTTTCCAGCAGCTCGTTGTTCGGCGCCACCGTGACCACCGGCATGTCGGCGTCCACCAGGGCCAGCGGGCCGTGCTTGAGCTCGCCGGCGGGGTAGGCTTCGGCGTGGATGTAGGAGATTTCCTTGAGCTTCAGCGCACCCTCCATGGCCACCGGGTACTGGGCGCCGCGGCCGAGGAACAGGGTGTGGTGCTTCTCGGCGAACAGCTCGCCGACCTTCTCCACCACCTTGTCCATCGCCAGGGCTTCTTCCAGGCGCGTCGGCAGGCGCCGCAGGGCTTCCACCAGCTCGGCCTCGACGCCCTCGCCCAGGCGGTCCTGCACCCGGCCGATGGCCAGGGTCAGCAGCAGCAGGGCCACCAGCTGGGTGGTGAAGGCCTTGGTCGAGGCCACGCCGATCTCCGGGCCGGCCAGGGTCAGCAGGGTCATGTCCGACTCGCGCACCAGCGAGCTGGTGGCCACGTTGCAGATCGCCAGGCTGGAGAGGAAGCCCAGCTGCTTGGCGTTGCGCAGCGCGGCCAGGGTGTCGGCGGTCTCGCCGGACTGGGAGATGGTGACGAACAGGGCGTCGGGCTGCACCGCCACCTTGCGGTAGCGGAACTCGCTGGCCACCTCGACCTGGCAGGGAATGCCGGTCAGCTCTTCCAGCCAGTAACGCGCCACCAGGCCGGCGTGATAGCTGGTGCCGCAGGCGACGATCTGCACGTTGCGCACCCTGGCGAACAGCTCGGCGGCGTTCGGCCCGAAGTTCTCCACCAGCACCTGGCCGGCGCCCAGGCGGCCTTCCAGGGTGCGCTGCACCACCTTGGGCTGCTCGTGGATTTCCTTGAGCATGAAGTGGCGGTACTCGCCCTTGTCGGCGGCCTCGGCGCCCTCGTGGTACTGCACCGCCTCGCGCTTCACCGGGCGGCCTTCGGCGTCCCACAGCTGCACGCTGTCGCGGCGCAGCTCGACGATGTCGCCTTCTTCCAGGTAGATGAAGCGGTCGGTGACCTGGCGCAGGGCCAACTGGTCGGAGGCCAGGAAGTTCTCGCCCAGGCCCAGGCCGACCACCAGCGGGCTGCCGCTGCGGGCGGCGACGATGCGGTCCGGCTGGTCCAGGCTGATCGCCGCCAGGCCGTAGGCGCCGTGCAGCTCCTTGACCGTGGCCTTGAGCGCGCTGGCCAGGTCGCCCAGCTCGCGCAGGCGCAGGTGCAGCAGGTGGACGATGACCTCGGTGTCGGTCTGCGAGCTGAACACGTAGCCCTCGCCCTTGAGGTACTCGCGCAGTTCCTCGTGGTTCTCGATGATGCCGTTGTGCACCACCGCCAGGCGGTCGTGGGAGAAGTGCGGGTGGGCGTTGGCCTCGCTGGGCGCGCCGTGGGTGGCCCAGCGGGTGTGGGCGATGCCCAGGTGGCCGGCCAGCGGCTGCTCGGCCAGGGCCTGCTCCAGGCTCGCCACCTTGCCGACGCGGCGGCGGCGCTGCAGTTCGCCGGCGGCGTCCACCAGGGCCAGGCCGGCGCTGTCGTAGCCGCGGTATTCGAGGCGCTTGAGGCCTTCGATCAGGATCGGGGTGACGTTGCGTTCGGCGATGGCGCCTACGATTCCACACATGGGGCGTTCTCCTGGGTTCGTTCAGCGCGCGCGTATGACTTTCACGCCGCGCGCCTCGATCTGGGCACAGGCCTCGTCGCTGAGGCGCTCGTCGGTGATCAGGGTCTGGACGCTGCTCCACGGCAGCTCCAGGTTGGGCATGCGCCGCCCGAGCTTGTCGGCCTCGGCCATGACGATCACCTCGCGGGCGACCTCGGCCATCACCCGGCTGAGCCCGAGCAGTTCGTTGAAGGTGGTGGTGCCGCGCGCGGGGTCGAGGCCGGCAGCGCCGATGAACAGCTGGTCGAAGTCGTAGGAACGCAGCACCTGCTCCGCCACCTGGCCCTGGAACGACTCCGAGTGCGGGTCCCAGGTGCCGCCGGTCATCAGCAGCACCGGCTCGCGCTCCAGCTCGCGCAGGGCGTTGGCCACGTTCAGCGAGTTGGTCATCACCACCAGGCCGGGCTTGTGCCCGAGCTCGGGGATCAGCGCGGCGGTGGTGCTGCCGCTGTCGATGATGATCCGCGCGTGCTCGCGGATGCAGGCTGCCGCGGCACGGGCGATGGCCTGCTTGTAGGGCGACAGCGGCGGGCTCGGCTCGGCCAGCAGTTCCTGCGGCATGGGCACCGCGCCGCCATAGCGGCGCAGCAGCAGGCCGTTGCTCTCCAGGGCGGCCAGGTCCTTGCGGATGGTCACCTCGGAGGTGGCGAAACGCCGGGCGAGGTCGTCCACGCTGACCTCCCCCTGCTGGTTGAGCAGGGCGAGTATCTCGTGGCGGCGCTGGGGCGTGTTGCGTTTCGACATGAAGGTTTATGTTTCGATTCGAAAGTTATAGGTGCGAATCAAAACCCAAGAGCTTTCATTCGTCAAGCTTGGATGATGAGAGGTCGGGGCTTGGGGCGGCGCGGATCTCATCCGCGAAACGCACCGGGACGTCCGGCTATCGCGGACAAAGTCCGCTCCTACGGTTCCAGGGAAGCACGGTCGTAGGAGCGGACTCCGTCCGCGATTGGATTCACCGGCCACGCCGGACGCCCCGGTGGCACGGATGGCGGCGGATAACCGCGAACGGTTATTCGCCCTAGCCCGTGCCATTCCCCATAGGGCGCATAACGCCTACGGCGTTATGCGCCATGATCGCGGACAAAGCCCGCTCCTACAGGGATATGCCGTGCCTCGGTAAATTGTAGGAGCGGGCCCTGCCCGCGATTCGCGCGCAGGGCGCGCTCCTACAGGGGGCGGCCTAGCCCATCTCCAGGCGGTTGCGGCCGCCGCGCTTGGCGCGGTACAGGGCCTGGTCGGCGCGTTCGAAGGCCACTTCGTTGCGTTCGCCGGTGCGGAACTGGGTGAGGCCGGCGGAGCAGGTGATGACCAGCGGTTCGCCCTTGAAATGGAAGGGGATGCGCTCCACCGCCGTGCGCAGCGCCTCCAGCAGCTGGCGGCCGCCATCCAGGGGGGTGGAGGGCAGCAGCACGACGAATTCCTCGCCGCCGAAGCGGGCGATGAAGTCGGTCTTGCGCAGGCGCTTGGCCAGTTCGCCGGCGATGATCTTCAGCACCTTGTCGCCGGCCAGGTGGCCGTAGTCGTCGTTGATGCGCTTGAAGTGGTCGACGTCCAGCACCGCCAGCAGCAGCTCGCCGCCGAAGCGCTGGACCCGCGCCACTTCCAGCTCCAGGCGCTCGCTCAGGGCGGCGCGGTTGGGCAGGCCGGTGAGGGGGTCGGTCAGGGCCTTCTGCCGCTGGTCCTCGATGCTGGCCTGGAAGGTGCGCGCCTCTTCCTCCATCGAGGAAACCCGCGCCACCAGCGCCTGCAAGCGCTCCCCGGCCTCGCGCTCGCGGGCCTCGCGTTCCTGGCGGTGCCGCTCGATGCTGCCGAGCAGGCCTTCCAGGCGCCCTTCCACCGAGCGCTTGAGGCTGTCCAGGTCGGTGGCCTGCTGCACGCTGCTCTGCAGGCCGCTGACCTGGTCGCGCAGGTCGTCGTCCAGGCGCCGGGCGCTGTCGGACACGGCGTCCTGGCCCTGCTGCACGGCGCCGAGGCTGTCGAGGAAGGTGCTCAGGCGGTCGTTGAGCTGGTGCAGGTAGCCCTCGAAGGCGGCCTGGCCGCTGTCGTTGAGGGCCAGCACCAGCACCGCCAGGTCGTCCAGCACCGGCACCAGCTCGTACCAGTTCAGGCTGCCGTTGATGCGTTCGCGCAGGGCCTGGGCCTGCGGGCGATAGGCGGCCGGCAGCTGCAGCTGGTCGAGCAGGTTCAGCAGGCTGGCCTCGATGTGCGGCGCCACGGCGCTGTAGCCGGGCTCGGGCATCGGCGGCAGGGCGTAGTGCTGCTCGCCCTCGCCGTCCAGCAGCACCGGGCGCGGCGCGCTGGGGATGAGGTCGGCGGGCAGCGGCAGGCTGTCCAGCAGTGCAGCGTGCGGCGCGGGCGACGGCGGCTCGGGGTCGGCCTGTACCGCCACCGCGGCAGGCGCCGGGGCCGGGGCCGCGATGGCCGCGGCGGCCTCGGCACTCACTGGCGCCGCCGGCGTTTCGCTGGCCGGCGTGCCAGGGGTGACGGTTGCGGGCTGGGCGGGGCCGTCCTCGTCCTCTTCGCGACCACCGAACAGGCGCTGCAACAGGCCGGGGCGCGGCGCCTCGGCGTCGGCCAGTTGCTCCAGCACGCGCCGCTGCAGGTTTCCCAGCTCGCCGAGCAGCACCGGCAGCTCGCGGGACTGGCTGGCGCGCGCCTCCAGGTCGCGGGCGAACAGCTTCAGCGGCAGGCGCACGTCCCGCGGCAGGTCCAGGCCCAGCAGCTGCTGGGCGATCTGCTGCAGCGCCGTGACGTTCTGGCGGATGCGCTGCTGGCGGCGCTGCTCGGAGTCCAGCACGGTCTTTTCCAGGCGCGGGATGAGCCGCGCCAGGCCGGCGTCGATGTCGTTGCGGCGCAGCAGCTCGCGCAGTTCCTGCATGCACTGGTCGACCGCCTTGTCGCTGCCCTCGGCGGCCAGGCTGCTGCGCACCAGGCCGCGGCGCAGCAGGTCGACGCGCACCTCCCAGCGGCGCTCCAGGCGCTCCTGCTGGTCGATGTTGGCGAGGTACTTTTCCTTCCAGCGCTGGTTGTCGTCGCGGCTCATCGAGCGTCCTTGAGAGAAAGCGCGGAGTCTTGCCGGCAGCCGTCCGGCAGGCGGATCTCCACGGCCACCGGCAGGTGGTCGGAGATCGGCTCCGGCAGCACGCTGACCCGCTCCAGGGTCAGCCCGGGGCTGAGCAGGATATGGTCCAGGCAGCGCTGCGGGCGCCAGCTGGGAAAGGTCGCCTGGACCTGCGGGGCGATCAGCCCGAGATCGCGCAGCGGCGAGGTCTCCAGCAGGTCGGTGGCATGGGTGTTCATGTCGCCCATCAGCACCTGGTGGCGGTAGCCCTGCAGCAGCTCGCGGATGTAGGCGAGCTGGCGGGCGCGCGTACGCGGGCCCAGGGCCAGGTGCATCATGATCACGGCCAGGGCGTTGTCGCCTTCGCCGAAGCGCATGAGGATGGCCCCGCGGCCGGGCGGGCCGGGCAGCGGGTGGTCTTCCAGCAGGGTCGGGCGCAGGCGGCTGAGCAGGCCGTTGCTGTGCTGGGCGATGCGCCCGAGGTTGCGGTTGAGCTGCTGGTACCAGTAGGGGAAGGCGCCCAGCTGGGCCAGGTGCTCCACCTGGTTGACGTAGCCGGAGCGCAGGCTGCCGCCGTCGGCCTCCTGCAGGGCCACCAGGTCGTAGCCGGACAGCAGGTCGCCGATGCGCTGCAGGTTGCCGGCGCGCCCGGCGGCGGGCAGCAGGTGCTGCCAGCCGCGGGTCAGGTAGTGGCGGTAGCGCTCGGTGCTGATGCCCACCTGGATGTTGAAGCTGAGCAGGCGCAGGCGACCGTCGGCGGGATAGCCGGATTCGGCGGCCTGCGAATTGACCTGCGCGGGGCGGGAAGCGACCACCCGCTGCTGGCGGAGCCTGCTCAGCATCGCGGCTTACCTCACTGGGCGGCCTTGGCGGCGTCGCGTTCCTTGGCGATCAGGAAGTCAGCCAGCTCCAGGGCCTTCTCCGGGCCGCCGGCCGAGCCGATGTCGAAGCGGTACTTGCCGTTGACCACCATGGTCGGTACGCCGCTGATCTGGTAGGCCATGGCCAGCTTCTTGTCCTTCTCGATCTGGCCCTTGATGGCGAACGAGTCGAAGGTACTGAGGAACTTGTCCTTGTCCACGCCCAGCGGGGCGAGGAACTCGGCCATTTCTTCCGGGGTGGCCAGTTTCTTGCCTTCCTTGTGGATGGCCTCGAACACGGCGGTGTGCACCTTGTGCTCCACGCCCATGGCTTCCAGGGTCAGGAACAGCTGGCCGTGGACGTTCCAGATGCCGCCGAACATGGCCGGGATGCGGACGAAGTGCACGTCGGCCGGCAGCTTCTCGACCCACGGGTTGATGGTCGGCTCGAAAGCGTAGCAGTGCGGGCAGCCATACCAGAACAGCTCCACCACCTCGATCTTGCCGGGCTTGGACACCGGGACAGGGGTGCTCAGCTCGGTGTACTGCTTGCCGGATTCGAACTCGGCGGCTTGCGCGCTGAGACCGAACAGGCCGGCGAAGGCCAGTACGGCGGTGAAAATCAGGTTACGCATGGTTCACTCCTTGGCTGGATCGGTGGCGCCGCGGCGCGGCCGTGTTTGGACTCGAGAGGCCGGCGGCGGTTCCAGGCATTGTAGTGGCGCCGGATACGAAAAAGGGTGGCCGAAGCCACCCTTTTTTTTCAAGCCGTGCCGCGCGGCGCAGGCCTCAGTGCAGGCCTTCGATGTAACTGGAGACGGCGGCGATGTCCTTGTTGGACAGCTTGGCGGCGATGCTGCGCATGATCATGCTGTCGCCGTCGTTGGTGCGGTCGCCTTCGCGGAAGTTGGTCAGCTGCTTGGCCACGTAGGCCGCGTGCTGGCCGCCCAGGTGCGGGAAGGCGGCCGGCTCGTTGCCCACGCCGTTGGGCGAGTGGCAGCCGGTGCAGGCGGGCATGCCCTCGGCCAGCTTGCCGCCGCGGTACAGGGCCTCGCCGGCGGCGACCAGCTTGGGATCGGCCGCGCCGACGCCCATCTTCTGGCTGGAGAAGTAGGCGGCGATGTCGGCCAGGTCCTGGTCGCTGAGGTTGGTCAGCAGGCCGGTCATCTCCAGCACGGTACGCTTGCCATCCTTGATGTCATGCATCTGTTTGAGCAGGTACTTGTCCCCCTGGCCCGCCAGTTTCGGGAAGTTCGGCGCCATGCTGTTGCCATCGGCACCATGGCAGGCGCCGCACACGGCGGCCTTCGCCTGGCCGGCCTTGGCGTCGCCGACTTCGGCGTGGGCCATACCGGTCAGTCCCAGGGTCAAGAGCAGACTCACGATTATTTTGTTCATCAGCTAATCCATTACGGCTAAAGGTGAAAGTAGAGAGGCTGGGGTTACTGGGACATCCACTGGATGATCGCCTTGTAGTCCTCGGCACTGCAGTCGGTGCACAGGCCACGCGGGGGCATGGCGTTGAAACCGTTGGTGACGTGCTGCACCAGCGTATCCATGCCTTTGTCCAGGCGCGGTTTCCAGGCTGCGGCGTCGCCCTTCTTCGGGGCCATTGGCAACTGGCCAGCATGACAGGCACCGCAAGCCCGGTTGAATACCGCCTCCGGGTCCTGCGCGGCCTGCACGCCGGGAGCCAGCGCGGCGGCTACGGCTGCGAACAGCAGTTTCTTCATGATCGTCCTCATCGGGAGGGAACGTCCGCGTTCTATTGCGCGGCCGGTTGATTATCGCGTTCCCGTGGCGCCCGACCCTGGGGGATAAAGCGCACACAAAATCCGCGGCATTATATACTTCGCCTGCCTGTTCGAAAACGAGACCGGCCCCCGCGACACCGAGTCGCACCCCGCCGCGGAAGCCCCCCATGCCCCCCAAGACACCTGCCAAGAACCCCATCCTCGGCCTTTGCCAGCAAGCAACCTTCCTCATCAGCGCGGCCAAGGTCGAGCAGTGCCCGGAGGACAGCGGCCGCGAAGTCGCCTTCGCCGGCCGTTCCAACGCTGGTAAGTCTAGCGCGCTAAATGCACTCACCCATGCCAATCTGGCGCGAACCTCGAAAACCCCCGGGCGCACCCAGCTGCTGAACTTCTTCCGCCTGGACGACGAGCGCCGCCTGGTCGACCTGCCCGGCTACGGCTACGCCAAGGTGCCGATCCCGCTGAAGCTGCACTGGCAGCAGCACCTGGAGGCCTACCTGAGCAGCCGCGAGAGCCTGGCCGGGGTGGTGCTGATGATGGACATCCGCCATCCGCTGACCGAGTTCGACCGCCTGATGCTCGACTGGGCCCAGGCCAGCCGGCTGCCGATCCACGTGCTGCTGACCAAGGCCGACAAACTGGCCTTCGGCGCGGCGAAGAACGCGCTGCTCAAGGTGCGCCGCGAAATCCAGCAGGGCTGGGGCGACGTCGCCAGCGTGCAGCTGTTCTCGGCGCCCAAGCGCGAGGGGGTGGAGGAGGCGCAGCAGGTCCTGGCGGCCTGGCTGGGCCTGCAGCCGGAAGGGGACGAGGAAGCGGCCGAACAGGCCTGAAGGCCCGCCGCAGGGGGTGCCGGCAGGCCGCCGGCACTTTCGCGCGGGCAAAAAAAACCCCGAGCTTCGTATGGGGAGGGGGAAGTTCGGGGTTTAAGTCCGGACCGCTAGGGCGGGGTCCAGGATTCTGCCAACACTAAACACTGCAAAGGAGCATCGAAGGGCTTCTCCAGCCATTCACGAGTTCTGACCCGGGCTGCGGTGGGAAAGTTCAGTGGCGGATGAAAAAAATTTCCCCCGGTCCTTTTCAGGGATTCCCGAGACGCCCCGCAGGGCCCGCCGCACGGGCCCTGCGACCGTTCGTCAGTGGGCTTGGTCCCAGTTCGAACCGCTGCCGGTTTCGACGATGAGCGGTACCGCCAGCTGCGCCGCCGCCCCCATCAGTTCCCGCAGTTTCGCCGCGACTTCCTCGACCAGGCCCTCGCGCACTTCCAGCACCAGTTCGTCGTGCACCTGGAGGATGACCCGGGCATCGACGCCGCTGGCCTGCAGCCAGTTATCCACGTCGACCATGGCGCGCTTCATGATGTCCGCCGCGGTGCCCTGCATGGGCGCGTTGATCGCGGTGCGCTCGGCGGCCTTGCGCATGGCCTGGTTCTTCGAGCCGATTTCCGGCAGGTACAGGCGGCGGCCGAAGAGGGTCTCGACGTAGCCCTGCTCGGCGGCCTGGGCGCGGGTGCGCTCCATGTAGGCCAGCACCCCGGGGTAGCGGGCGAAATAGCGGTCGATGTAGGCCTGGGCCTCCTTGCGCTCGACGCCGATCTGCTTGGCCAGGCCGAAGGCGCTCATGCCGTAGATCAGGCCGAAGTTGATGGCCTTGGCGCGGCGGCGCTGCTCAGGGGTGACGTCTTCCAGCGCCAGGCCGAAGACCTCGGCGGCGGTGGCGCGGTGCACGTCGCGGTCGTGGCGGAAGGCATCCAGCAGGCCTTCGTCCTGGGCCAGGTGGGCCATGATGCGCAGTTCGATCTGCGAGTAGTCGGCCGACAGCAGCCGGCAGCCCGCGGGGGCGACGAAGGCCTGGCGGATGCGCCGGCCCTCGGCGGTGCGGATCGGGATGTTCTGCAGGTTCGGGTCGGTGGAGGACAGCCGCCCGGTGGCGGCCACCGCCTGGTGGTAGCTGGTGTGGATGCGCCCGGTGCGCGGGTTGATCTGTTCCGGCAGCTTGTCGGTGTAGGTGCTCTTGAGCTTGCTCAGGGAGCGGTACTGCATGATCACCTTGGGCAGCTCGTAGTCCTGCTCGGCCAGGTCGGCCAGCACGTTCTCGGCGGTGGACGGCTGGCCGGTGGCGGTCTTGGCCAGCACCGGCAGGCCGAGCTTCTCGTAGAGGATGGCGCCGAGCTGCTTGGGCGAGCCGAGGTTGAACTCCTCGCCGGCCAGCTCGAAGGACTTGCGCTCCAGTTCGACCATTTTCTCTCCCAGTTCGCGGCTCTGCAGCCCCAGGAGGTTGGCGTCTACCAGCGCGCCGTTGCGCTCGATGCGCGCCAGCACCGGCACCAGCGGCATCTCGATCTCGGTCAATACCCTGGCCAGCGACGGGATGGCCTGCAGCTTCTCCCACAGGGCGTGGTGCAGGCGCAGGGTCACGTCGGCGTCCTCGGCGGCGTAGGGGCCGGCCTGCTCCAGGGCGATCTGGTCGAAGGTCAGCTGCTTGGCGCCCTTGCCGGCGATGTCCTCGAAGCGGATGGTGCTGTGGCCCAGGTACTTCAGCGCCAGGCTGTCCATGTCGTGGCGGGTGGCGGTGGAGTTGAGCACGTAGGACTCGAGCATGGTGTCGAAGGCCACGCCCCGCACGGCGATCGGCGTGCTGGCGTTGGCCAGGACGTTGATGTCGTACTTGGCGTGCTGGCCGACCTTGGCCTTGCCCGGGTCTTCCAGCAGCGGCTTGAGGGCCCGCAGCACGGCGTCGCGGTCCAGCTGCTGGGGCACGCCCATGTAGCTGTGGGCCAGGGGTACGTAGGCCGCCTCGCCCGGCTCGACGGCGAAGGAGACGCCCACCAGCTGCGCCTGCTGGGCGTCGATGCTGGTGGTCTCGGTGTCGAAGGCGACCAGGTCGGCGGCCTGCAGCTTCTGCAGCCAGGCATCGAAGGCGGCCTGTTCCAGCACCGTTTCATAGCGCGACTCCTGGGCCGGGGCGTCCTCGGCGGGGCTCTCGCCGGCTTCCTTGGCCTCGCGCAGCAGGTCGTCCAGCCAGTTCTTGAACTCCAACTGGCGGTACAGCTCGATCAGCGCCTCGCGGTCCGGCTCGCCCGGGTGCAGCGCGTCCAGCTCGACGTCCAGGGCGACGTCGGTCTTGATGGTGGCCAGTTGGTAGGACAGGTAGGCCTGCTCGCGGTTTTCCTCGAGCTTGGCCGGCAGGCCCTTGGCGCCGCGGATCGGCAGCTCGGGCACCTTGTCCAGGCTGGCATAGAGCACGTCGAGGCCGCCGCCGACGCCGGTGAGCAGGCCCAGCGCGGTCTTCTCGCCGACCCCGGGCACGCCGGGGATGTTGTCGACCTTGTCGCCCATCAGCGCCAGGTAGTCGATGATCAGCTCAGGACCGACACCGAATTTCTCTTTCACGCCATCCACGTCCAGCGTGCTACCGGTCATGGTGTTGACCAGCGTAATGTGCCCGTCGACCAATTGGGCCATGTCCTTGTCGCCGGTGGAGATCACCACCGGGCGCTGCGCCGCGGCGCTGCTGCGGGCCAGGGTGCCGATCACGTCGTCGGCCTCCACCCCTTCCACGCACAGCAGCGGCAGCCCGAGCGCGCGCACCGCCGCGTGCAGCGGCTCGATCTGCACCCGCAGCTCGTCCGGCATCGGCGGGCGGTGCGACTTGTACTCGGCGAACAGCTCGTCGCGGAAGGTCGGGCCCTTGGCATCGAAGACCACCGCGAAGGGGCTGTCGGGGTACTGCTTGCGCAGGCTCTTGAGCATGTTCAGCACCCCCTTCACCGCGCCGGTGGGCATGCCGGTGGAGGTGGTCAGCGGCGGCAGGGCATGGAAGGCGCGGTACAGGTAGGAAGAGCCGTCCACGAGGACGAGGGGTGCTTGACTCATGAGTGGAATCAACCTTTTCCGGAGGCCAGGGGCTAGAATGACCCCAGCCGAATCGACAAAGGAACAAGGTTATCATGCGCAGTCGCAAACGCTGGTTGCTCGCCGCCCTGCTGGCCGTATCCCCCCTGATCGCCATGGCGGTGGACGAGGAAGCGCCGACGCCCGAACCGGATGTGACCATCCGCCAGGAGGGCGACAAGACCATCCAGGAATACCGGGTCAATGGTTTCCTCTACGCCATCAAGGTCACACCCAAGCATGGCAAGCCGTATTTCCTGGTGCGCCAGGACGGCAGCGATGGCAATTTCATCCGTTCCGACCAGCCGGACAAGCTGATCCCGCAGTGGCAGATCTTCAGCTGGTAACCCATCAACCCCATGGCGCTCACGAGGCCTGAGCATGTCGGTATTCACCCCTCTTGAGCGTTCCACCCTGGAAGGCTTCCTCGCCCCCTACGGACTGGGGCGCCTCCAGGACTTCCGCGGCATCCCCGAGGGCTCGGAGAACAGCAACTTCTTCGTCAGCCTGGAACGCGGCGAATTCGTCCTGACCCTGGTCGAGCGCGGCCCGGTGCAGGACCTGCCGTTCTTCGTCGAACTGCTGGACGTGCTCCACGAGGCCGACCTGCCAGTGCCCTACGCCCTGCGCACCGAATCCGGCGAGGCCCTGCGCCAGCTGGAGGGCAAGCCGGCGCTGCTGCAGCCGCGCCTGCCCGGCCGCCACGAGCGCCAGCCCAACGCCCACCATTGCGGCGAGGTCGGCGGGTTGCTGGCGCGCCTGCACCTGGCCACCCGCGGGCGCATCATCGAGCGCCCCAGCGACCGCGGCCTGAGCTGGATGCTGCACCAGGGCGAGCAGCTCGCCTCGCACCTGGCCCCGGCCCCGCGCGAACTGCTGGAGAACGCCCTGGAGGAAATCGCCCGCCTGCTCGCCGAACAGCCCGAGCTGCCGCGCGCCAACCTGCACGCCGACCTGTTCCGCGACAACGTGCTGTTCGACGGCCCGCACCTGGCCGGGGTGATCGACTTCTACAACGCCTGCTCGGGCTGGATGCTCTACGACCTGGCGATCACCCTGAACGACTGGTGCTCCCACGAAGACGGCGAACTCGACGGCCCCCGCGCCCGTGCATTACTGGCCGCCTACGCCAGCCGCCGGCCGTTCACCGCCCTGGAGGCGGAGCTGTGGCCGGAGATGCTGCGCGTGGCCTGCGTACGCTTCTGGCTGTCGCGCCTGATCGCCGCCGAGGCCTTCGCCGGCCAGGACGTGCTGATCCACGATCCGGGCGAGTTCGAACGGCGCCTGGCGAAGCGGCAGCAGGTGGAGATTCATTTGCCGTTTGCGTTGTAGGGCCTCCGCCGGGCGATACGGTTTTGTGTAGGAGCGGATTTATCCGCGATTTCCGCCGGCAGGGCCGGCGTATGTACGCTATCGCGGACAGAGTCCGCTCCTACGTCCGTGCGTCCCAGGGGCCTCGATGCCCACCTGCGCGCGATCGCGGGATGACGCCCCACGGTTGCAAGCTGCCGGATGGCACGGCTTTTCGTAGGAGCGAGCTTGCTCGCGAATGGGGTCGTGCCGAGTCATGGCGATGGGTATCGCTTCGCTCAACCCATCCTACGGTAGCGTTTTCCCTGCAGGCCTACAGGTTGATGCCGAATTTCCCATCTGCGCCGGACAGCCCCCTCTCCCTTCAGGGCGGGGCGCGCAGCCGAGGGCTGGGGAGAGGGCGCTCTTCAGGTCAAGCGCCGAGGTCGCCGGCGAAGCTCCGTTCGCGAGCAAGCTCGCTCCTACAGGGGGGGTATGCCAACTCGGCGCATGCGGGCGTGAAGATCTGATTCGGAGCAGACATCCCTGTCGATACTCCTCTGCCCAAGGTCAGCCCCGGCCCGGCCATCCTTGGCCGGTCGTTCGCCGGGCGAAGCATGCTCTTATGGAGTGAAGATCCGATCTTGAGCAGACATCCCTGTCGATACTCCGCTGCCCAAGGTCAACCCCGGCCCGGCCATCCTTGGCCGGTCGTTCGCCGGGCGAAGCATGCTTCGCAAAGACTCCGGCTCACCCACATTTCGAATATCCGCAGTTCAGGCAGGTCGCGCAGCCGTCCATCTGCACCACCGCCATGGTGTTGCACTTGCCGCACAGCTGGGCGCCGGCGGGGAAGCCTTCGCCGGGTTCGGCCTTGTTGGTGCCCTGGGCCGCTTCGTAGGCTGCGCGTTTTTCGGCCAGGTACAGACGCTGTTCCTCGTCGATCTCCGGGCCCTGCATCAGGCCGATGGCCACCAGGTGGCGTTCCACCACCGCGCCTATCTCGGCGACGATGGAGGGCATGTAGATGCCGCCGCGCTTGAGGTAGCCGCCGCGCGGGTCGAACACGGCCTTCATTTCCTCGACCAGGAAGGTGCAGTCGCCGCCCTTGCGGAACACCGCCGACATGATGCGGGTGAGGGCGACTATCCACTGGAAGTGGTCCATGTTCTTCGAGTTGATGAAGATCTCGAAGGGCCGGCGCTGCTCGTAGGGGGTGCCCGGGTTGAGCACCACGTCGTTGATGGTCACGTAGAGCGCGTGCTCGAACAGCGGCGACTTCACCTTGTAGGTGGCGCCCACCAGCATTTCCGGGCGCTGCAGGGTTTCGTCCATCTTCACCACGGCGGCCGCCGCCGCGGCTTCGGCGCGGGCCTTTTCCTCGGCCACGTCGACCACTTCGAAGCCCTTGATCTTCTGGGCGATTTTCACTGTCATCTGCGATCTCCGCGGCTCAGAACTTGCCGTAGTAGCCTTCTTTCAAGGCGTCGAACAGGTTCGCGGCGCTGTGTATCTCGCCGTCGTACTCGACTTCCTCGTTGCCCTTGAGCTCCACCGTGCTGCCGTCTTCCAGCTCGAAGCGGTAGAGGGTCTTCTCCAGGTCGGCGTCCTTGACCAGCACGCCCTGGAACGCCGCCGGGTTGAAGCGGAAGGTGGTGCAACCCTTCAGGCCCTGGCGCCAGGCGTAGAGGTAGATGTCCTTGAACTGCTCGAAGGGGTAGTCGGTGGGCACGTTGGCGGTCTTGGAGATGGACGAGTCGATCCACTTCTGCGCCGCCGCCTGGATGTCCACGTGCTGCTGCGGGGTGATGTCGTCGGCGGTGACGAAGTACTCCGGCAGGCGGTGCTTGCCGTCCTCGGCGTCGGGCACGGCCTTGGCGTCGACCTTGGCGCGGTAGGCCAGCAGCTCGTAGCTGAACACCGAGATCTTTTCCTTGGTCTTGCGCCCGGCGCGGATCAGGTTGCGCGAGTAGTGGTGGGCGAAGCTCGGCTCGATGCCGTTGGAGGCGTTGTTGGCCAGGCTCAGGCTGATGGTGCCGGTGGGCGCGATGGAGCTGTGGTGGGTGAAGCGCGCGCCGTGCCGGGCCAGGGCCTCGACCAGCTGCGGGGCGTGCTCGGCGATGCGCTGCATGTAGCGCGAATACTTGGAGTGGAGGACGCGGCCGGGCACGCGGTCGCCCACTTTCAGGCCGTCGGCGACCATCTCCGGGCGCTTGCGCAGCATTTCCGCGGTCACTTCGTAGTCCTGCGCCAGCACCGGCGCCGGGCCCTTCTCCAGGGCCAGGTCGAGGGCCACTTCCCAGCCCACCAGGGCCATCTCGCGCGCCACTTCCTCGGTGAACACGCAGGCCTCGGGGCTGCCGTAGCGCAGCTTGAGCATGGTCAGCGTCGAGCCCAGGCCGAGGAAGCCCATGCCGTGGCGGCGCTTGCCGAGGATTTCCTCGCGCTGCTGGGCCAGCGGCAGGCCGTTGACCTCCACCACATTGTCGAGCATGCGGGTGAACACCCGCACCACCTCGCGGTAGCGCTCCCAGTCGAAGTGCGGCTCGTCGCCGAAGGCGTCGATGACGAAGCCGGTGAGGTTCACCGAGCCCAGCAGGCACGAGCCGTAGGGCGGCAGCGGCTGCTCGCCGCAGGGGTTGGTGGCGCGGATGGCCTCGCACCACCAGTTGTTGTTCAGTTCGTTGACGCGGTCGATGAGGATGAAGCCCGGCTCGGCGTAGTCGTAGGTGGACACCATGATCATGTCCCACAGGTGCCGTGCCTTGACGCGCCCGTAGATGCGGCAGGCAACGCGGCCGTCGTCGCCGACCAGGTAGTCGTCGTGCACCGGCCAGTCGCGCCAGAGCACCTGGGCCGGGTCGTCCAGGTCGACCTCGTCGACCTCCTTGTGGTGCACCGGGAACACCAGCGGCCAGTCGGCGTCGGCCTGCACCGCCTGCATGAAGTCGTCGGTGACCAGCAGGCTGAGGTTGAACTGGCGCAGCCGGCCGTCCTCGCGCTTGGCGCGGATGAACTCGCGCACGTCCGGGTGGGCGACGTCGAAGGTGCCCATCTGCGCGCCGCGGCGGCCGCCGGCGGAGCTCACGGTGAAGCACATCTTGTCGAAGATATCCATGAACGACAGCGGCCCGCTGGTGTGCGCGCCGGCGCCGGACACGTAGGCGCCGCGCGGGCGCAGGGTGCTGAACTCGTAGCCGATGCCGCAGCCGGCCTTGAGCGTCAGCCCGGCCTCGTGGACCTTCTGCAGGATGTCGTCCATGGAGTCGTGGATGATCCCGGAGACGGTGCAGTTGATGGTCGAGGTGGCCGGCTTGTGCCCCTGGGCGCCGGCGTTGGAGATGATCCGCCCGGCCGGGATGGCGCCGTGGCGCAGGGCCCAGAGGAAGCGCTCGTACCAGTGCTCGCGGGTGGCGGCGTCGGGCTCGACCTCGGCCAGGGCGCGGGCCACCCGCTGCCAGGTCGCGTCGACGGTGGCGTCGATGGGCGTGCCGTCCTTCTGCTTGAGCCGGTACTTGCTGTCCCAGATGTCCTGGGACGCCGGCTGCAGTTCGAGTGCCGCCTGGTCTATGCCCTGCGGGCGCGCATCGGTCTTGGCCATCCGCTGAAGATCCTCCCGTTGGTGCGCGGCCGGCTTGGGGCAGACCGCAATATCTAGTTATCCAGTAAATACACGAAACTACATATTGTGTATTTAGTCCTGTCGGAGACTCTAGTACCCGGAAGAGGTATTTGCCTATGAGGCGATGGGACGCAGGGGGAAAGTGTAGGTGAGCGGGGGCGAGAGAGGGGATTGGGGTGGGGCAAGAGCCCAGGAGCGCAAGAGCGCCCTCTCCCTAACCCTCTCCCTGAAGGGAGAGGGGACCGTTGGGCAGGGTCGGAGGTTAGGAGTTAGCCGGCAACGCCGAAATTTTCAGGCTGATGCCTGTTCTCTTCTCGGCACGGACTGGCCCCCGGCAGGCACCATTCCCTCTCAACCTACCAAAACACCAATTCAGAGCTTCTCCAGGCACCCGGCGAATTCGTCGGCCAGGTTGCCCAGCAGCTTTTCGTAGCCGTTGGCGTCGACCTTGACCGCCACGCCCAGGTCGTCCAGCTCGGCCAGTTGCACCGGCAGGCCGGCGCTGAGGGTATCGGCCAGGCGCGGGCGGATCGGCGGTTCGCTGAAGATGCACGACGGGCCGGCCTTCTGCAGTTGCGCGCGCATGGCGGCGACGTGGCGGGCGCCCGGCTGCACGTCCGCGGACAGGGCGAAGACCCCGGTGTGGCGCAGGCCGTAGGCTTCCTCGAAGTAGTCGAAGGCCTCATGGAAGACGAAGTAGGGCTTGCCCATCAGCGGCGCCAGGCGCTGCTTCAGGCGCGCGTCGAGCTGCTCCATGCGCTCGTCGAAGGCCTTGAGGTTGGCCTGGTAGCGCCCGGCGTTGAGCGGGTCGGCGATGGCCAGGTCCTCGGCCATGCGCGCGGCGATGGCCTGGGCGTTGGCCGGCAGCAGCCAGAGGTGCGCGTCCACGGTGCCGGGGCGGTGGTCGTGATCGTGGTCCTCGTAGTCCGCGTGGCCCATGTTCTCGAAGTTGACGAACTTGCGCAGGTGCATGCCCGGCAGCTCCTGCACCGCCACGCTGGGCGCCTGGCGGGCCTGCAGCGGCTTGTCGAGGAACACCTCCATGTCCGGGCCTATCCAGTAGAACAGCTGGGCCTCGCGCAGGCGGCGCACGTCCGAGGGGCGCAGGGCGTAGCTGTGCGGCGAGGCACCGGGCGGCAGCAGCACGTCGGGGCTGCCTTCGCCGTCCTGGACGGCGGCGGCGATCAGTTGCAGCGGCTTGATGCTGGTCAGCACCTTGACCTCGGCGCTGGCGCCGAGGCTGAGGAGCAGGGTGCAGCAGGCGAGGAGCAGGGCGGAAGGGCGCAGGGACACGGCGGACTCACACGGGAAGGGAGGTAAAGGGTAATATAATAACGTCTCCGTACCCGAGCGTCGTCGCCGCATGTACAAGTTGATGCCCACCACCCCGCTAGCCTGCCGCCCGCATGACCACGCCAACTGCGTGGCCGGCGCCCTGGCCGAGGCCGACGCGCTGTGCGCGCGCCAGGGCGTGCGCCTGACCGAGCTGCGCCGGCGCGTGCTGGAGCTGGTCTGGCAGAGCCACAAGCCGCTGGGCGCCTACGACATCCTCGCCGTGCTCAGCGAGGCGGACGGCCGCCGCGCCGCGCCGCCCACCGTCTACCGGGCGCTGGACTTCCTCCTGGAAAACGGCCTGGTGCACCGCATCGCCTCGCTCAACGCCTTCGTCGGCTGCAACAACCCCGAGCACGCCCACGAGGGCCAGTTCCTCATCTGCCGCGCCTGCCACACCGCCATCGAGCTGGAGCAGCCGGCCATCAGCCAGGCGATAGTCGCCGGCGCCGAGGGCGTCGGCTTCGTGGTGGAGACGCAGACCGTCGAAGTGGTCGGGCTCTGCGCCGCCTGCGCGCCGAAGCAGCGGGAGGCCTGATGAGCCAGCCCCTGGTCCGCCTCGAAGGGGTGGGCGTGCGCTATGCCGGCCAGGCGGTGCTGCAGAACGTCAGCCTGAGCATCGCCGCCGGCGAGATCGTCACCCTGATCGGCCCCAACGGCGCCGGCAAGACCACCCTGGTGCGCAGCGTGCTGGGCCTGCTCAGGCCCGACAGCGGCACGGTGTGGCGCCAGCCGAAGCTGACCATCGGCTACATGCCGCAGAAGCTCCACGTCGACCCCACCCTGCCGCTCTCGGTGCTGCGCTTCCTGCGCCTGGTGCCGGGCGTGGGCCGCGAGCAGGCCCTGGCTGCGCTCAAGGAAGTGGGCGCCGCGCACGTGCTGGAAAGCCCGCTGCAAACCGTCTCCGGCGGCGAACTGCAGCGCGTGCTGCTGGCCCGGGCGCTGCTGCGCAAGCCGCAACTGCTGGTGCTGGACGAACCCGTGCAGGGCGTCGACGTGGCCGGCCAGGCCGAGCTGTACCGGCTGATCACCCGCCTGCGCGACCGCCTGGGTTGCGGCGTGCTGATGGTCTCCCACGACCTGCACCTGGTGATGAGCACCACCGACCAGGTGGTCTGCCTGAACCGCCACGTGTGCTGCCACGGCCACCCCGAGCAGGTCAGCGGCGACCCGGCCTTCGTCGAGCTGTTCGGCCAGGACGCCCGCAGCCTGGCGGTCTACCACCACCACCACGACCATTCCCACGACCTGCATGGCGAGGTGGTGCCGCAGCGCACCGGCCTGGCCATCCAGGGCAAGCTGCGCCCTCTACAAGGGCAGGTCCACAAGCACGGCCCCGACTGCAACCATGGCTGATTTCCTTCTCTACGCGCTGCTGGCCGGGCTGTCCCTGGCGCTGGTCGCCGGCCCCCTGGGCTCCTTCGTGGTCTGGCGGCGCATGGCCTATTTCGGCGACACCCTGTCCCACGCCGCGCTGCTCGGCGTGGCCCTGGGCTTCCTGCTGGACGTCAGCCCGACCCTCGCGGTGACCGTCGGCTGCGTGCTGCTGGCCGTGCTGCTGGTGACCCTGCAGCAGCGCCAGCCGCTGGCCGCCGACACCCTGCTGGGCATACTCGCGCACAGCACCCTGTCCCTGGGCCTGGTGACCCTGAGCTTCATGAAGGAAGTGCGGGTAGACCTGATGGCCTACCTGTTCGGCGACCTGCTGGCGGTGAGCCAGACCGACCTGCTGTGGATAGTCGCCGGCAGCGCCCTGGTGCTGGGGCTGATCTGCTGGCTGTGGCGGCCGCTGCTGGCGATCACCGTGCACGAGGAGCTGGCGCGGGTCGAGGGCCTGCCGGTCACCGCCATCCGCCTGGCGCTGATGCTGCTGATCGCCATCGTCATCGCTGTGGCCATGAAGATCGTCGGCGTGCTGCTGATCACCTCGCTGCTGATCATCCCCGCCGCCGCCGCCCAGCGCCACGCCCGCAGCCCCGAGCAGATGGCCGCCGGCGCCACCCTGGTGGGCCTGGTGGCGGTGTGTGCCGGGCTTGCGCTGTCCTGGTTCAAGGACACCCCGGCCGGGCCGTCCATCGTGGTCAGCGCGGCGGCGCTGTTCCTGCTGAGTTTTGTCCTGCCGCGGCGGACGGTGTAGAATTTGTCGATTTTTTGATCAATCGAGAATGACTGGCATGAAGTCCCTTGCCCTCCGTCTGCTTTCCGTCCTCTCCCTCGCCCTGCTGCTGGGCGCCTGCCAGAGCCTGCCCGGCCAGGCGCCGGGCGGTTCCGGCTTCGAGGCCCGCCTGGCCGCCGGCCAGCTGGAAGCCGCGCAGCTGCAGCTGGGCCAGGAGCACGAGGACAGCGCGCAACTGGCCGAACGCCGCCAGCGCCTGGCCGACGCCTACCTGCAACGCAGCCGCGAGGCCCTGCAGGCCGGCGACGTCAACGGCGCCAGCAACGCCCTGGCCCGCGCCCGCTCGCTGATGCCGCGCGCCCCGGCGCTGGCCGCCGACGTCAAGGACATCGGCCAGCCCAAGGCCGCCGCCCCGGTCAAGTGCGAGCCCTGAAAACCGCGTCCGCCCGTCTTATTCCCTTTCGCTCGGCCCTTATCCGAACAAGGATTAATCGGCTATAGGAAAGCAGGGTAAAATGCGCGGTTTTTGCCGAGCGCCTACGCTCGTTTGCCAGGACACCCCGGCAGAGCGCGCCATTCCCACACTTCGCCGTACCCACAAGGTTCGCCACGTGATCGAATTCCACGACGTCCACAAGACCTACCGCGTCGCCGGCCGCGACATCCCGGCCCTGCAGCCGACGAGCCTGAGCATCGGCGCCGGCCAGGTGTTCGGCCTGATCGGCCACTCCGGGGCCGGCAAGAGCACCCTGCTGCGCCTGATCAACCGCCTGGAAGAGCCCAGCGGCGGGCGCATCGTCATCGACGGCGAGGACGTCACCGCCCTCGACGCCGACGGCCTGCGGCGCTTCCGCCAGCGCGTCGGGATGATCTTCCAGCACTTCAACCTGCTGGCCTCCAGGACCGTGGCCGAGAACATCGCCATGCCGATGAAGCTGGCCGGCAGCTTCAGCGCCGCGCAGATCGCCGCGCGGGTGGACGAACTGCTCAAGCGCGTGGGCCTGCAGGACCACGCCCGCAAGTACCCGGCGCAGCTTTCCGGCGGCCAGAAGCAGCGCGTCGGCATCGCCCGCGCCCTGGCCTGCGGGCCCAAGCTGCTGCTCTGCGACGAGGCCACCAGCGCCCTAGACCCGCAGACCACCGGCCAGGTCCTGCAGCTGCTGGCGGAAATCAACCGCGAGCTGAACCTGACCATCGTGCTGATCACCCACGAGATGGACGTGATCCGCCGCGTCTGCGACCGAGTGGCGGTGATGGACGCCGGGCGCATCGTCGAGCAGGGCGAGGTGGCCGACGTCTTCCTCCACCCGCAGCACGAGACCACCCGCCGCTTCGTCTTCGAGGCCGAGCGCGTGGACGAGGGCGAGCGGCACGACGACTTCGCCCACGTGCCGGGGCGCATCCTGCGCCTGACCTTCCGCGGCGAGGCCACCTACGCCCCGCTGCTGGGCACCGTGGCGCGGCAGACCGGGGTGGACTACAGCATCCTCGCCGGGCGCATCGACCGCATCAAGGACCAGCCCTACGGCCAGCTGACCCTGGCCCTGGTGGGCGGTGACATGGAGGCGGCGATGGCCCAGCTGAACGCCGCCGAGGTGCATGTGGAGGTGCTGCGCGCATGAGCGACTTCTTTGTAAACATTGACTGGTCGGAGATCCTCCAGGCCAGCATCGACACCTTCTGGATGCTCGGCGGCTCGCTGCTGTTCACCGTCATCCTCGGCCTGCCCCTGGGCGTGCTGCTGTTCCTCACCGGGCCCCGGCAGATGTTCCAGAACCGCGCGGTCTACGCCCTGCTGTCCTTCGTGGTCAACGTGCTGCGCTCGCTGCCGTTCATCATCCTGCTGATCGTGATGATCCCCTTCACCGTGCTGGTCACCGGCACCTCGCTGGGCGTCGCCGGGGCCATCCCGCCGCTGGTGGTGGGCGCCACGCCGTTCTTCGCGCGCCTGGTGGAAACCGCCCTGCGCGAGGTGGACAAGGGCATCATCGAGGCCACCCAGGCCATGGGCGCCAGCACCCGGCAGATCATCTGGAACGCCCTGCTGCCCGAAGCCCGCCCGGGCATCATCGCCGCCGTCACGGTCACCGCCATCACCCTGGTGTCCTACACCGCGATGGCCGGCGTGGTCGGCGCCGGCGGCCTCGGCGACCTGGCCATCCGCTTCGGCTACCAGCGCTTCCAGACCGACGTCATGGTGGTCACCGTGATCATGCTGCTGGTGCTGGTGCAGATCCTGCAGACCGTCGGCGACAAGCTGGTGGTCCACTTCTCGCGCAAATAACCACAAGGCCCGCGGGCCACAGGAAAATCCCAAAAGGAGCGATCCATGAAGAAACTGCTTGCCGCCTTCGCCGCCACCGCGGCGCTGTCGATCACTGGCGCCCACGCGGCCGAAACCCTCAGCGTGGCCGCCACCCCGGTGCCGCACGCGGAAATCCTCAACTTCGTCAAACCCATCCTGGCCAAGGAAGGGGTGGAGCTGAAGGTCAAGGAATTCACCGACTACGTGCAGCCCAACACCCAGGTCGCCGAGAAGCGCTTGGACGCCAACTTCTTCCAGCACCAGCCGTACCTGGACGAGTTCAACAAGTCCAAGGGCACCAGCCTGGTAGCCGTCACCGGCGTGCACATCGAGCCGCTGGGCGCCTACTCCAGCAAGTACAAGAAGCTCGACGAGCTGCCCTCCGGCGCCACCGTGGTGATCCCCAACGACGCCACCAACGGCGGCCGCGCCCTGCTGCTGCTGGCCAAGACCGGCCTGATCAAGCTCAAGGACGAGAAGAGCATCACCGCCACCCCGAAGGACATCACCGACAACCCGAAGAACATCAAGGTGCGTGAACTGGAAGCCGCGACCCTGCCGCGCGTGCTGAACCAGGTCGACCTGGCCCTGATCAACACCAACTACGCCCTGGAAGCCAAGCTGAACCCGACCAAGGACGCCCTGGCCATCGAGGGTTCCGACTCGCCCTACGTGAACATCCTGGTCGCCCGCCCGGACAACAAGGACAGCGACGCCATGAAGAAACTGGCCGCCGCCCTGCACAGCCCCGAGGTGAAGCAGTTCATCCTGGAGAAGTACAAGGGCGCCGTGGTCCCGGCCTTCTGATCGCCGACCGCAGTCGCTACCGAAGAAGCCGCGCCCCACAAGGGCGCGGCTTTTTTCTTGCCTGTAAACAAGCTGCAACGGCGGGGGCCTATAACGACCTTTCCACGACTTCTTTTCGCTTAACAGACCGCTTTTCCAGATTCAGGCAGGGGAGAGCGGTCTTTTTTTGCCTGCGCTTCGCCCGCCGCTTTCGTGGGAGCGAGCTTGCTCGCGAACGGTGCCTCCCGGCTGCTTCGGCGCCATGGCTTGACTCCGTTCCCTCTCCCTAACCCTCTCCCTGAAGGGAGAGGGGACCGTTCGGAGTGCGCTGATATTTCGGCGTTAGCCGGCTTGTACCGAGTGTCCGACTAACACCAAATCCCTTCTCGGCACAGACTGCCCCCTCTCCCTTCAGGGAGAGGGCTGGGGAGAGGGCGCTCTTCGGACAAACACCATAGGTCCACCTGGAAATCCGTTCGCGAGCAAGCTCGCTCCCACAAAAGCCCCCTCGACAACCCCCAGTGATCTTTATATTCTGCACAGCGAAACATAATTCCGTTAAAAACCACAATTACAACGGAGACGCTGAGCATGTCCGAGGTAGTGCAGGTCGAACGTCATGGCGACGTGGCCCTGATCAAGGTCGACAATCCCCCGGTCAACGCCCTGGGCCTGGCCGTGCGCGCCGGGTTGCTGCGGGCCTTGCGCGAGGCCGAGGCGGATGCCGCGGTGCGGGCGGTGGTGCTGGTCTGCGCAGGGCGCACCTTCATGGCCGGGGCCGACATCAAGGAGTTCGGCAAGCCGCCGCAGGCGCCCTCGCTGCCCGAGGTGGTCGAGGCCATCGAGGCGTCCGCCAAGCCCAGCGTGGCGGTGATCCACGGCACCGCCCTGGGTGGTGGCCTGGAAGTGGCGCTGGCCTGCCACTACCGCATCGCCCGGGCCGACGCCCAGGTCGGCCTGCCGGAAGTGAAGATCGGCCTGCTGCCCGGCGCCGGCGGCACCCAGCGCCTGCCGCGCCTGGTCGGCGTGGGGCGGGCGCTGGACATGATCGTCTCCGGCAACCCGGTCAAGGCCCCGCAGGCCCTGGAATACGGCATCCTCGATGCGATCGTCGAAGGCGACCAGGCCGAGGCCGGCCTGGCCTACGCCCGCCGCCTGCTCGACGAAGGCCGAGGCCCGCGCCGCACCGGCGAGCGCCAGGTGGAAGGCGACGCCGCGCTGATCGCCGCCAGGCACGCCGAGGTGCAGAAGCGCACGCCCGGCCTGTTCTCCCCGCTGCGCTGCGTCGCCGCGGTGGAGGCCGCCGCCCGCCTGCCCCTGGCCGAGGGCCTGAAGCGTGAGCGTGAGCTGTTCCAGGAATGCCTGGCGTCGCCCCAGCGCGCCGCCCTCATCCACGCCTTCTTCGCCGAGCGCGAAGCGGCGAAGATCGCCGGCCTGCCCACCGACACCCCGGTGCGCGAAGTGCGCACCGCCGCGGTGATCGGCGGCGGCACCATGGGCGTGGGCATCGCCCTGTGCTTCGCCAACGTCGGCATCCCGGTGAAGCTGCTGGAAGTCGACGGCGCCGCCCTCGACCGCGCCCTGCAGCGCGCCCGCGCCACCTGCCAGGCCAGCGTCGAGCGCGGCAGCCTCACCGTCGAAGCCATGGAGAAGCGCCTGGGCCTGATCCAGGGCGTGCTCGACTACGCCGCGCTCGCCGACGTGGACCTGGTGATCGAAGCGGTATTCGAAAGCCTGGAAGTGAAGCGCCAGGTATTCGAGCGCCTGGACGCCGTGTGCAAGCCCGGCGCCATCCTCGCCAGCAACACCTCGTCGCTGGACCTCGACGCCATCGCCGCCTTCACCCGGCGCCCGCAGGACGTGGTCGGCCTGCACTTCTTCAGCCCGGCCAACGTCATGCGCCTGCTGGAAGTGGTGCGCGGCCGCGAGACCAGCGCCGCGGTGCTGGCCAGCGCCATGCAGCTGGGCAAGCGGCTGAAGAAGGTCGCAGTGGCGGTGGGCGTGTGCGACGGTTTCGTCGGCAACCGCATGATCTTCCAGTACGGCCGCCAGGCCGAGTTCCTGCTGGAAGAGGGCGCCAGCCCGGCGCAGGTGGACAGTGCCCTGCGCGACTTCGGCATGGCCATGGGCCCGCTGGCGGTGCGCGACCTCTCCGGGCTGGACATCAGCCACGCCATCCGCGAGCGCCAGCGCCCCGGCCTGAAGCCCGGGCAGACCCTGCCCACGGTGCTCGACCACCTGTACGCCGCCGGCATGCTCGGGCAGAAGAGCGGCGCCGGCTTCTACCTCTACCCGCAAGGCTCGCGCACCCCGCAGGACAACCCGGCGCTGCCGGCCATGCTGGAGCAGGCCGCCGCCGCGCGCGGCATCGCCCGCCAGCCGGTGAGCGCCGAACACATCGTCGAGCGCTGCATCTTCGCCCTGGTCAACGAGGCCGCGCGCATCCTCGACGAGGGCATCGCCCAGCGCGCCAGCGACATCGACCTGATCTTCCTCAACGGCTACGGCTTCCCGGCCTGGCGCGGCGGCCCGCTGTTCCACGCCGACAGCCTGGGGCTGGACCAGGTACTGCAACGCATCCGCGAGTTCCACCAGCGCTTCGGCGCCTGGTGGGAGCCGGCCCCCCTGCTCGAACGCCTGGTGGCCGAAGGCCGCCTCTTCGCCGACCTCTGAGGACCCGCCATGGACATCCACTTCACCCCCGACGAACTGGCCTTCCGCGACGAGGTGCGCGCCTTCCTGCGCGCCAAACTGCCCGCGGACATCGCCAGCAAGGTGCGCCTGGGCAAGCACCTGACCAAGCAGGACCACCAGCGCTGGCAGCGCCTGCTCAGCGAACAGGGCTGGTACGCCACCCACTGGCCCGAGGAATTCGGCGGCACCGGCTGGAACGCCGTGCAGAAGCACATCTTCGAGGAGGAATGCGCCGCCTTCGGCGCGCCGCGCACCATCCCCTTCGGCGTGAACATGGTGGCCCCGGTGATCATCAAATTCGGCACGCCCGAGCAGCAGGCCCACTACCTGCCGCGCATCCTCGACGGCACCGACTGGTGGTGCCAGGGCTATTCCGAGCCGGGCGCCGGCTCCGACCTGGCCAGCCTCAAGACCCGCGCGGTGCGCGAGGGCGACCACTACATCGTCAACGGCCAGAAGACCTGGACCACCCTCGGCCAGCACGCCGACTGGATCTTCTGCCTGGTCCGCACCGACGCCGAGGCCCAGCAGCAGCGCGGCATCAGCTTCCTGCTGATCGACATGCAGTCGCCGGGCATCACCGTGCGGCCGATCATCACCCTGGACGGCGAGCACGAGGTCAACGAGGTCTTCTTCGACAACGTGAAGGTGCCGGTGCAGAACCTGGTCGGCCACGAGAACGAAGGCTGGACCTGCGCCAAGTACCTGCTCACCTACGAGCGCACCGGCCTGGCCGGCATAGGCGCATCCAAGGCGGTGCTGGCACACCTGAAACGCGTGGCCAGCCGCGAGCTATGCGACGGCAAGCCGATGCTGGAAGACCCGCTGTTCCGCGCCCAGGTGGCCGAGGTGGAAATGCAGCTGATGGCCATCGAGATGAGCACCCTGCGCATCCTCGCCGCGGCCCGCGAAGGCGGCGTGCCGGGGGCGGAAAGCTCGATCCTCAAGGTCAAGGGCACCGAGATCCGCCAGGCCATCAGCCACCTGCTGCGCAAGGTCATCGGCCCCTACGCGCTGCCCTTCATCGAGGAAGAGTTCGAGCTGGGCGCCGAGCCGCTGCATGCCGACTACGCGGCGGCGCCGGCCAGCCAGTACTTCAACCTGCGCAAGCTGTCGATCTTCGGCGGCTCCAACGAAATCCAGAAGAACATCGTCTCGAAGATGATTCTCGAGCTGTGAGGGCGTGAGCATGGACTTCAAACTCAGCGAAGAGCAGCAGATGCTGCAGGACACCGCGGCGCGCCTGGTGCGCGACGAATACGCCTTCGACAAGCGCGAGGGCTTCGCCGCCAGCGAGCCGGGCTACAGCGCCGGGTTCTGGCGCCAGCTGGGCGAACTGGGGCTGACCTCGGTGTCGCTGCCCGAGGCGTACGGCGGCTTCGGCGGCGGCGTGGACAGCATGCTGGTGCTCACCGAACTGGGCCGCGGCCTGTGCCTGGAGCCCTACCTGCAGTCGGTGGTGCACGCCGGCGGGCTGCTCGCCCAGCTGGGCAGCGAGGCGCAGAAGGCAAGCTGGCTGCCGCGCATCGCCAGCGCCGAGGCGCAGTTGGCCGTGGCCCTGGAAGAACCGCAGAGCCACTACCAGCTGCACGACGTGCAGACCCGCGCGGAAAAGGCTGGCGACGGCTGGAAGCTCGGCGGCCGCAAGGCCGTGGTGATCGGCGGGCAGAGCGCCACGGCGATCCTGGTCTCGGCGCGGGTCTCGGGCAACGCGCGGGACGAGGCGGGCATCGGCCTGTTCCTGCTCGACCCGCAGCAGAGCGGCGTGCAGCTCCGCGCCTACCCGACACTCGACGGGCAGAAGGCCTGCGAGCTGTTCCTCGACGGCGCCGTCGCCGAAGCCGTCGGCACGCCCGGCGAAGCCTTGCCGGCGCTGCGCTACCAGCAGGGCCGCGCCATCGCCGCGCAGTGCGCCGAGGCCCTGGGCAGCATGCAGGAAGCCTGCGCCCTGACCCTCGACTACCTGAAGACGCGCAAGCAGTTCGGCGTGCCCATCGGCAAGTTCCAGGTGCTGCAGCACCGCATGGTGGACATGCGCAGCGAGCTGGAACAGGCCACGTCCATGGCCATCCTCGCCGCCTGCGTGGCCGACCAGGAAGACGGCGCCGAGCGCAGCCGCACTCTGGCGGCGGCCAAGTTCATCGTCACCCGCGCCGGGCGCTACATCGCCGAACAGGCTATCCAGCTGCACGGCGGCATCGGCATGACCTGGGAGTACGTGCTGGCGCACCACGCCAAGCGCCTGGTGATGCTCGGCCACCAGCTGGGCGACGACGACCATCACCTGAAGGCCTATGCGGGGTTGATGGAGGTGGCCTGAGGTAGGCCTACGGCCCCCACCCCAACCCTCCAGGAGAGGGTTGGGGTGGGGGAAGCGGCGTGCTCACGAAGTGACGTAGGGCGTATAACCGTTCGCGGTTATACGCCGCTACACCGCGCCTGAAGGCCGACGCCGAGGTCGAACTCGCAACGCCCTGAAACCCTGGCCAGGCGGCGTATAACGCTCCGCGTTATACGCCCTACGACATGCTCACGAAGCGAATCAGGCGCCGAGGCTCTCGATATCCCGCGCCAGCATCTCCAGCTCGTGGGCCAGGGTGCCCTTGAGCGTCTCCTCGCTGAGCTGGAACGAGGGCGCGCCGCAGGTCAGCGCCATCAGCCCGCCGTCGGCCAGGCGCAGCGGCACGCCAGCGGCGCGCACGTTGCGGTCCCAGTCGCCGAGGGAGAGGCAGAAGCCGTGCTCGCGGTATTCCTCGAAGGAGTGCTCCAGCGACGTGCGCAGCGTCGCCCAGTCGCCCTCGTGGCGGGCTTCCAGCGCCTGCAGCAGGTGCTCGCGTTCCTGCTCCGGGGTCGCCGCCAGGTAGGCGCGGCCGGCGGCGGTGGTGGCCAGCGGCAGGCGCACGCCGGCGTCCATGCGCAGGGAGGTGGCTTCCGGCGGGCGGCAGTTCTCCACGTAGATCATCGACAGCCAGTCGCGGCAGGTCAGGCCCACGGTGGTGTTGGTGCGGCGGGCGAAGGCCTCCATGTACGGCTTGGCCAGCTGGCGCACGCGCAGGTTCGACACGTAGGCGTAGCCCAGGGCGAGCACGCCGGAATCCAGCTGGTACTTCTCGTGCTGCTGCGAGTAGCTGAGGTAGCCGAGCCTGGTCAGCGTGTACGTCATGCGCGACACGGTCGGCTTGGGCAGCCCGGTGATCCGCGCGATCTCCTGGTTGCCCAGCACCACCGAGCCGTGGGTGAAGGCGCGCAGCACGTCCAGGCCGCGGGCCAGGGCCTCGACGAACTTGCGGTCCTTGGGTGCGCTGGAGTCTTCGAAATCGTCGCTCATGCTGCCTCGGCATCGGGAAATGGGGGCCGGAGCGGCGTCCGGCGCGGGCGAACGATAGCAGATCGGCATGCCGCGGACAGCAGGGGCGGCACGCCATTGCATGCCCAAAGGCTATCGCATACCATCGATTTCGACATCATGTTTCGCAGAGCAGAACAATAATTCACTGATGGAGGGCGCCGATGCCCGTCACTGCCGAAAGTCATGTCGCCGCGCAATTCGCCGCGCGCGGTTACCACAACGTCCACGACCTGCTGCGCGATGCCAGCCGCGAACACCCCGGGCGCCCAGCCTTCTCCTGCGCCGGCGGCAGCCTGGACTTCGCCGGGCTGGAACGCCAGGCCGACGCCTTCGCCCGCTACCTGCGCCACTGCGCCGGCCTGCAGCCCGGCGAGCGCCTGGCGCTGATGCTGCCCAATTCCCTGCAGTACCCCATCGCCGCCTTCGGCGCGCTCAAGGCCGGGCTGGTGCTGGTCAACACCAACCCGCAGTACACCGCCGGCGAGCTGGCCCACCAGCTGCGCGACTCCGGCGCCGTGGCCATCCTGCTGCTCGACCGCCTGCTGCCGCTGCTGCGCAAGGTCCAGGGCGAAAGCGCGGTGCGCCAGGTGCTGCTGACCTCGGTGGAGGACCTGGAAGCCCCGCAGTACGCCTGCGACGAACCCGACGCCAGCCGCTTCATGCAGGCCCTGCGCCTGGGCGCCGAGGCCCCGCCGCTGGACGCCGAGCCGGGCCTGGAGCGCCTGGCCCTGCTGCAGTACACCGGCGGCACCACCGGCCTCTCCAAGGGCGCCATGCTGACCCACTACAACCTGCTGGCCAACGTCATCCAGACCCTGGAGCTGTTCATGCGCCCGGGCCTGCTCGACCCGGCCACCGACGTGCGCATCGCGCCGCTGCCGCTGTACCACATCATGGCCTTCTCCACGAACTGCCTGAGCTCCGTGGCCATGGGCCTGCACACCGTGGTGATCCGCGACGGCCGCAACCTCGACGAGATCATCGAGGCCATGCGCCGCTACCCCTTCAGCCTGCTCAGCGGGCTGAACAGCCTGTTCGTCGGGCTGATGAACCACCCGGCCTTCGAAAGCCTCGACTTCAGCCACCTGAAGTGGGTGACCAGCGGCGGCGCGCCGCTGAACCTGGAAGTCGGCCGGCGCTGGCAGGCGCTCACCGGCGCCCCGGTGCTGGAGGGCTTCGGCCTGACCGAGGCATCGCCCGTGGTGTGCACCAACACCCGGCTGACGCCCTACCGCGAAGGCTTCGTCGGCCAGCCGCTGATCGATACCCAGGTGCGCATCCTCGACGAGGAAGGCAACGACTGCCCGCCCGAGGTGTCCGGCGAGCTGTGCCTGCGCGGCCCGCAGGTGATGCTCGGCTACTGGCAGCGCCCGGAGGAAACCGCCCAGGTGCTGGACGCCGACGGCTGGCTGCGCACCGGCGACATCGCCCTGCAGGACACCAACGGCCTGCTGAAGATCGTCGACCGCAAGAAGGACATGATCCTGGTGTCGGGCTTCAACGTCTTCCCCAACGAGGTGGAGGACGCGGTGATGCGCCACCCCGGCGTGCGCGAGTGCATCGCCATCGGCGTGCCGGACCTGCGCAAGGGCGAGTCGGTGAAACTGTTCGTCAGCCTGCGCGACCCGGCCCTGGACGCCGCCGCCATCATCGCCCACTGCCGCGAGCACCTCACCGGCTACAAGGTGCCGAGCTTCGTCGAGATTCTCGACGAGCTGCCCAAGACCTCGGTGGGCAAGATGCTCCGCCGCCAGCTGCGCGACCTGGAAAAACAACGGAACCCCACGGCGTGACCCCAGCGACTAAGGTGAAGACAAGCCAGTCAGACGGGGGCCACCAGCCCATGCCAGAGAGCAACCTTCCCGCGTTCCGGCGCATCGGCGTGATCGGCGCCGGTGCCATGGGCCGCGGCATCGCCCAGTTGTTCGCCAGCGCCGGGGTGCCGGTGCAGCTCTACGACAGCCGCGCCGAGAGCATCCAGCAGGCCCTGGCGTTCAACCGCGAGCTGCTCGAACGCGCCGCCGCCAAGGGCAGGCTCGACGCCGACGCCCTGGCCGCCACCCTGCAGCGCCTGCGCCCGGCCCACGGCCTGGACGAGCTGGCCGGCTGCGACCTGCTGATCGAGGCCATAGTCGAGGACCTGGGCGCCAAGCAGGCGCTGTTCGCCGAACTGGAGGCGCGGGTGGCCGAGGACGCGGTGCTGGCCAGCAACACCTCGTCGCTGTCGATCACCCGCATCGCCGCGCGCTGCCGCCACCCCGAGCGGGTCGCCGGCTTCCACTTCTTCAACCCGGCGCCGCTGATGCGCATCGTCGAGGTGGTGCGCGGCCAGCGCACCGCCGAGGCGGTGGTGACGCGCCTCTCACGCCTCGCCGAGCAGGCCGGGCACTTCCCGGCGGTGAGCCCGGACAGCCCCGGTTTCATCGTCAACCACGCCGGCCGCGCCTACAGCACCGAGGCCTTGCGCATCCTCGGCGAGGGCATCGCCAGCGCCGCGCAGATCGACCGCATCCTGCGCGACGGCGCGGGCTTCCGCATGGGCCCCTTCGAGCTGTTCGACCTGACCGGGCTGGACGTTTCCCACGCGGTGATGGAATCGCTGTACCAGCAGTTCTACCAGGACCCGCGCTACCTGCCCTCGCCCCTGGCGGCGCAGCGGGTGGCCGCCGGCCTGCTGGGGCGCAAGAGCGGCGAGGGCTTCTACCGCTACCAGGATGGCCAGCCGATCCGCGAGGCCGAGCCGCAAGCCGAACCGGTGCTGCTGGACCGCCCGTTCTGGCTCGACAGCCAGGACCCGGAACTGCGCCACCACGTCGGCCAGCTGCTGATCCAGGCCGGCCTGGTGCTGGAGAGCGCCGAGGCGCCCTCGGCCCGGGCCATCTGCCTGGTCACCCCGCTGGGCGAGGATGCCAGCACCCGCATCGATGCCCTCGGCCTGCCGCCGGAGCGCAGCCTGGCCCTGGAAAGCTTCGGCGACCTCGACAAGCGCCGCGTGCTGATGCGCCAGCCGGCCCTCGACCCGCAGCTGGAGGCCCAGGCGCGCCAGGCCCTGGGCGCCGACGGCGTGCCGGTGGAGGTGATCAACGACTCCGCCGGCTTCGTCACCCAGCGGGTGATCGCCAGCGTCGTCAACCTGGGCTGCGAGATCGCCCAGCGCGGCATCGCCACCCCGGTGACACTCGACCGCGCGGTGCAACTGGCCCTGGGCTACCCCTTCGGCCCGCTGGCCTTCGGCGAGCACTACGGCGCCGCGCGCATCCTCACCATCCTCCAGGGCCTGCAGGCCTGCTACGGCGAACCGCGCTACCGCCCCAGCCCCTGGCTGCGCCGTCGCGTGCAACTGGACCTGCCGCTGCACGCCCCGGATGCCGCGGACTGACCCCGGAGCCCCTTGTAGGAGCAACTGTCTTGCAGGCTGCGCCGCCTCTTTCCAACCCGTAGGGCGCATAACGCCTACGGCGTTATCCGCCGCGGCCGTCGGGCACCGGCGTTCCGGCCAACGGCGGATAACCGCGAACGGTTATTCGCCCTACGGTCGAGCACGGTCGTAAGCGGGCCCTGCCCGCGATTTCGCGCGCAGGGCGCGCTCCTACAGGGAAGCTACGCAGGTGGGGATAGCGTAGGAGCGGACCCCGCCCTACGAACTATCGCGAACGCGGGAACCACAGGGTTCGCGAGCAAGCTCGCTCCTACAATTCCAGGGAGGTACGGTCGTAGGAGCGGGCCCTGCCCGCGATTTCGCGCGCAGGACGCGCTCCTACAGGGAAGCTACGCAGGTGAGGTGGTGTAGGAGCGGACTCCGTCCGCGATAGGCCCAGCGCCGGCCCTGCCGGCGAAATCGCGGATAAATCCGTGCCTACGGGAAACATGCTTCACAACCACCGAAACCGCCCATCCGCGAGCTGCTCCAACGCCGCCTGGCGCTGCGCCGCGGGCAGGGCGCCGAGCCTTGCGGCCTGGACGTAGAACGCCGGCCAGTCGCCGTCGACCTGGCGGTACAGCGCGGCGAAGGCCGGCACCCACTGGTCGTAGAGCGCGAAGGGCAGCAGCGTGGCGTTGTTCAGCGGCCCGTCGACCCAGCCGTCGAACAAACCCTTGCCGCCCCAGCGCCGGACCACCAACTGCCGGTATTCGCTACGCAGGCGCTCGAACTCGGCGGCCTTGCGCGCCCGCATGGCCTCCGGCGGCAGGCCGCTGGCGTAGAGCGCCTGCAACCGCGCCCGGGTCGCCAGCACCAGGGCCGCCAGCGCCTCGCGCTGCCGCGGCCCCGTGTCCACCGGCAGCGGTTGCCCGCGGGAAGCCAGCCACTGGCGCAGCCCCTCGCGCTGCACGAAGACCGCCAGGGACTCGTTGAAGGCGGTGTCGCCGGGCAGGTACAGGCGCTGGTGGGCCAGTTCGTGGAAGATCAGCTCGGCCTGGTGCGCCTCGTCGCCGAGCATGGTGCTGAGGATGGGCGCGTCCTCGCGCCCGGGGATGGTGAAGGCCGCGGCCGCGCCTATGCAGGTGTCCAGACCCTGGCGCTGCAGCTCGGCCGCCGCGCGGCGGGCGGCGTGGGGATCGTAGAAGCCCAGGTAGCTGACGCAGCCGGCGCGGGGAAAGCAGCGGTCGCGCGGCCGCAGGGAGAACTCGTCGGTGGCGAACAGGTTCCACACCGCGTAGTCCCGGCCCAGGTCGGCGTAGCGGCGGTAGCTGGCGTTGTCCGGCAGGTCCAGGCGGCGGCTGGCGAAGTCGCGGGCGGCCACGGCGGCGGCGAGCAGGCGCCGGGTGCGCGCATCGGTGCCGGGGTCGGCCAGCACCTCGGCCACCGGCAGGGCGTTGGCCAGCACTTCCCGCTGGCCCTGGTGCAACTGCTCCTGGTAGCTCTCGGCGGCGCAGGCCATCAGCAACGGCAGGCACAGGCAAGCCAAGGCGCAGGGGGCAAAGCCCATGGCGCACCTCCATGCCCGTTGACCCGGGGCAGGGGGGCCATGAGGGCCCGCGGAAAGTCAAAAAAACGACGATCTACGGGTGAGATTAGCGCAGGCTGACGAATTCACCGGTTTTCAGTCGCTCCAGGGCCGCCTGGCGCTGTTCCGCGGGCAGGGCGCCGAGCTTTTCGACCCGCGCATAGAACGCCGGCCAGTTGCCGCCCACCTGACGCAGCAGGGTGGCGAAGGCCGGCACCCACTGGTCGTAGAGGCCGAAGGGCAGCAGCTTGGCGTTGTTCAGCGGGCCGTTCACCCAGGCGTCGTAGGGGCACTTGCCGGCCCATTCGCGCTGGCACAGCGCGCGGTAGTCGCGGCGCAGGCGCTCGAATTCGGCGGCCTTGGCGGCGCGCTTGTCGGCTTCGGGCAGGTCGCGGGCATAGAGTTCCTTCAGACGCTCGCGGGTGTCCAGCACCAGGCGGGTAAAGCCTTCGCGCTGGCGCACGCGGCTGGCCTGCTCCGGCGGCAGGCCGCGGAAGGCGCGCCAGCGGCGGCCGCCCTCCTGCTCGACGAAGCTGGCATAGGACTCGTTGAAGGCGGTGTCGCCGGGCAGGTAGAAGCGCTGGTGGGCCAGCTCGTGGAACAGCGTCTCGGCCAGGCGCTGGTCGTCCCAGCGCAGCATGCTGCTGATGATCGGGTCGTCGAACCAGCCGAGGGTGGAGTAGGCCTCCACGCCGCCGACGTAGACGTCCCAGCCCTGCGCCTTCAGGCGCTGCGCCTCGGCCTTTGCCCCGGCCTCGGCGTAGTAGCCGCGGTAGGCCACGCAGCCGGCGATGGGGAAGCAGTGGGTGAGCGGCTGCAGCGACAGCTCCGGCGCGGCGAACACGTTCCACACCACGTAGGGCCTGCGGATATCGCTGTACAGGCGGTAGCTGCGGTTGTCCGGCAAGGCCAGCTCGGCGCTGGCGAAGGCGCGGGCCTCCTGCGACAACGCCAGGCGCTGGCGCAGCCTGGCGTCGCGGGCAGGGTCGGCGACCACCTCGACCACCGGTTCGCGGGCCGCCAGCAACTGCAGCTGGCCGCTGCCCAGCTGGCCGTAGTAGCCGGCGCTGGAACAACCGCCCAGCAGGAAGAACGCCAGGCAGGGAACCCAGCGGGGCAATCGGCGGTCGAGAAACGCAATACACGGGCGGGCGGGCATGCGCGGCACATTAGCACAGGCCCCTCACCGCCGCTGCCTCGCACAACAAGACTGCCCTGGAGTGTACCCATGCGCCCGCTGCTGCTCGCCACCGGCCTGCTCGTCCTGAGCGGTTGCTCGCTGATCCTGCCGCAACCCGACCCCAACCGTGCCTGGATCGACCTCGACACCACCGGCCAGAGCGACCTCTCGGCCCTGGAGGTGGACGACAAGCCCTGGCACAGCACCCGCTACTTCGAGGTCGACCCCGGCCAGCACGAGTTGCGCGTGCGCTACCAGTTCCAGGTCGAGCCGCAGAACATCGGCTCCGAGGCCGCGGTTTCCGAGGCGATGTGGCGCGACTGCCAGCTGACCCTCAAGTACAAGGACTTCGGCGCCGGCCAGCGCTACCGCCTGGAGACCGGCAGCATCGGCTTCTACCCCTGGGCGCGGCTCTACGACGACCAGGCCAACGAAATCGCCCGCGGCCGCACCGGGCGCTGCGAGAAGGTCTGAGCCACGCGCCGCGGCGCCGCCCAGGGGGTATGCTGGAAGGATTCCCCGCTTCGAGCGACACCGCCATGCGCAAACTTCCGCTGCTGTTCCTGCCGGCCCTGCTGGGTGCCTGCGCCGGCCCGCTGCCGGCCCACGACCCGCAGCTGGCCTGGGTCGACCTCTACACCCAGCCGGCCAACACCCTGCTCGCCGAGCGCCTGGACAAACAGGTGCTGCGCGACGGCCGCTTCTTCCAGGTGCCGCCGGGCAAGCACGAGCTGGAAGTGCGCTACCAGTACGAGATTCCCGGGGGAGGCGGCGGCGGGCTGGCGATGAGCGACAACACCACGCAGATCACCTGCCGCGTGTGGCTGACCTACGACAACTTCGCCCCCGGCCAGCGCTACCGCCTGGAAGTGCGCCCGCAGCTGCGCAAGGCCCTGGCCCTGCTCACCGACGCCAACGGCCAGCTGGTGGCCAAGACCGACTTCCAGGGGCGGATGGACTGCGGGCTGTTCTGAGCCGGGCGGCTCAGTCGTCGTTCTTCTGGTAGATGATCTTGCGCGTGCCGCCCTCGCAGCTGCCGACCACCATGCTGGGGTCCTTCACCTCGGCGTTGGTGACTATCTCCAGGGTGTAGGCGGTCACCCCGGCGGACTGGATCTTGGTCTCGATCTCCGCCTTGAGTTCCTCGCACGGCTTGGTCTTCGCCTGGGCGGCAGCCGCGCAGGCCAGGGCCAGCATCAGCACGGCGAACTTGCTCACGGTCATGGCATTCCCTCGTCAGCCCCACCACGGGGCGCCCTATCCTAACGAGAGACAGCGCGGCGGCGACAGAGTGCCCGACGGCAAAAGGGGCGCCACTGGCGCCCCTTTCGCGGTTCCGCGGCAGCTTCAGTGCCGCGAGTAGACGATCTCCTTGCTGCCGCCCTCGCAGGTGCCGACCACCTGGCGCCCGCCGCCCGCGCCCTTGTCGACGACCTCCAGGGTGTAGCCCGAGACGCCCTTGGCCTGGAGCTTGGCGTCGATCTCGGCCTTGAGCTCCTCGCACGGCTTGCCGGCGGCCAGGGCGCTTCCCGCCAGGGCCAGCAGGCCGGCGGCCAACAACACTTTCTTCATGGCTGATGCTCCTTCGCTGAACGAATGGACGAAGGGCCCGCTGGGCCCGTGTGAACGGCCGCGCCACGGCGGCCATGCAAGCCCCCGGCGCCCCGGCCCGCGGGCGCGCGGCGGCGAATGCCGGTCAGCTGTTGGCGATCTTGAAGCCGACCTTCAGCGTCACCTGGTAATGCCCCACCGCACCGTTCTCGATATGCCCGCGGGTGTCCACCACCTCGAACCATTCCAGGTCCCGCAACGACTTCGAGGCCTCGGCCAGGGCGTTGTTGATGGCGTCCTCGATGCTGGTGCGCGAGGAACCGACCAGCTCGATCTTCTTGTAGGTGTGATGGTTCGACATCGGGTGCTCCTTGGCGCGCCTGGCGGCGCACAGTGCTGAATGTCCTCGTAGGACACTAGCCGAGCCCTGGAAGTGCAGCAAATTGCCGCCAGCGGCCAATGGCCACGCGCCAGGGCGCGGCCAGGTCAGCCCAGCTCGCCCCGCAGCCAGCGGGCCAGGCGTTCGGCGCGGGCGTCGGTGCGTCGCGCCGGGGCCCACAGCGCCAGGCGCGCGGCGGTTTCGACGAAGCCCCAGGGCGCGGCCAGGCGGCCGGCGGCGAGGTCGTCGGCCACCAGCGCCTGGGGGGCGATGGCCACGCCCAGGCCGGCCACCGCCGCTTCCAGCAGGTAGTACAGGTGCTCGAAGCCCTGGCCCAGGCGCAGCGCGCCGGCGTCCAGGCCCTGGGCGAGCGCCCACTGCGGCCAGGCCTGGGGCCGCGAGGTGGTGTGCAGCAGTGCCTCGCCCAGCAGCGCCCGGGGCGCGGCCCGTTGCAACTCGGCGAAGCGCGGGTGGCGTGGGCTGAGCACCGGGCCGATGCGCTCGGCGGCCAGCTCGAACACCTGCATGTCCGCGGGCCACGGCGGCTCGGCGAACAGCAGGGTGGCGTCGACGCCGCCGCGCCGCGGGTCCTGCTCACCCTCGCTGGCCGACAGTTGCAGGCGCAGTTCCGGCAGCTCGCGGTTGAGGCGGTCCAGGCGCGGGATGAACCAGCGGGCCAGCAGGCTGCCCGGGCAACCGAGCACGAAGGGCGCCTCGCCGCCGGCCTGGCGCAGTTCGGTGCAGACGCGGCGCAAGCGCTCGAAGGCATCGCCGCTGGCCTCGCCCAGGCGGCGGCCGGCATCGGTGAGTTTTACGCCGCGCCCGTCCTTGGCCAGCAGGGCCACGCCGAGGTCTTCCTCCAGTTGCCGCAGCTGCCGGCTCACCGCGCCGTGGGTGACGTGCAGCTCGGCTGCCGCCTGGCTTACGCCGCCAAGGCGGGCCACGGCGTCGAAGGCGCGCAGGGCGTTGAGCGGGGGAAGGTCGCGGCTCATGGTGTTCAACCTGTGAGTTTTCCTGACATGTCTGGGCGATCTTATCGCTTTTCCCACCCGCCCGGCAGTCGTATCCTCGGCACATTCCGTAGGAGCAACGGTCTTGCGCCGAGGTGCTCTTCGTAGGATGGGTTGAGCTTGCGAAACCCATGCGGTTGCGCTGATGGGTATCGCTTCGCTCAACGCCATCCTACGAAAAGCCGTGCTTCCCTGGAGGTGTAGGAGCGGGCCCTGCCCGCGATCGCGCCCAGGGGGCGCTCCTACCTACCGACACAAGAGGAACCTTCCCATGTCCACATTGCGCACCGGTCCCGACGCCAAGGGCCTGTTCGGCAGCTTCGGCGGCCAGTACGTCGCCGAGACCCTGATGCCGCTGATCCACGACCTGGCCCGCGAGTACGACAAGGCCAAGGAGGATCCGGAGTTCCACAAGGAACTGGCCTACTTCCAGCGCGACTACGTCGGCCGCCCGAGCCCGCTGTACTTCGCCGAGCGCCTGACCGAGCACTGCGGCGGGGCGAAGATCTACTTGAAGCGCGAAGAGCTGAACCACACCGGCGCGCACAAGATCAACAACTGCATCGGCCAGATCCTCCTGGCCAAGCGCATGGGCAAGCAGCGCATCATCGCCGAGACCGGCGCCGGCATGCACGGCGTGGCCACCGCCACCGTGGCGGCGCGCTTCGGCATGAAGTGCGTGGTCTACATGGGCACCACCGACATCGACCGCCAGCAGGCCAACGTCTTCCGCATGCGCCTGCTGGGCGCCGAGGTGATCCCGGTCACCGCCGGCACCGGCACTCTCAAGGACGCCATGAACGAAGCCCTGCGCGACTGGGTGACCAACGTCCACGACACCTTCTACCTGATCGGCACCGTGGCCGGCCCGCACCCCTACCCGGCGATGGTCCGCGACTTCCAGGCGGTGATCGGCAAGGAAACCCGCGAGCAGCTGGCCGAGAAGGAAGGCCGCCTGCCCGACTCCCTGGTCGCCTGCATCGGCGGCGGCTCCAACGCCATGGGCCTGTTCCACCCGTTCCTGGATGACGCCGGCGTCAAGATCATCGGCGTGGAAGCCGCCGGCCACGGCATCGAGACCGGCAAGCACGCGGCCAGCCTGAACGGCGGCGTGCCCGGCGTGCTGCACGGCAACCGCACCTTCCTGCTGCAGGACGAGGACGGCCAGATCATCGACGCCCACTCCATCTCCGCCGGCCTGGACTACCCCGGCATCGGCCCTGAACACGCCTGGCTGCACGACATCGGCCGCGTCGAGTACACCTCGATCACCGACCACGAGGCGCTGCAGGCCTTCCATACCTGCTGCCGCCTGGAAGGCATCATCCCGGCGCTGGAGTCCTCCCACGCCCTGGCCGAGGTGTTCAAGCGCGCGCCGAACCTGCCCAAGGACCACATCATGGTGGTGAACCTGTCCGGTCGTGGCGACAAGGACATGCAGACCGTCATGCACCACATGCAACAGGAGCAGAAAGCATGAGCCGCCTGCAGACCCGCTTCGCCGAACTGAAACAGCAGAACCGCGCCGCCCTGGTGACCTTCATCACCGCCGGCGACCCGGGCTACTCCACCTCGCTGGACATCCTCAAGGGCCTGCCCGAGGCCGGCGCCGACGTGATCGAGCTGGGCATGCCGTTCACCGACCCCATGGCCGACGGCCCGGCGATCCAGCTGGCCAACATCCGCGCCCTGGGCAACGGCCAGAACCTGGCCAAGACGCTGAAGATGGTCCGCGAGTTCCGCGCCGGCAACGACAGCACCCCGCTGGTGTTGATGGGTTACTTCAACCCCATCCACTACTACGGCGTCGAGCGTTTCATCGCCGATGCCAAGGAAGCCGGCGTCGACGGCCTGATCATCGTCGACCTGCCGCCGGAGCATAACGAGGACCTGTGCCAGCCGGCCCAGGCCGCGGGGCTGGACTTCATCCGCCTGACCACCCCGACCACCGACGACAAGCGCCTGCCCACCGTGCTGGAAGGCAGCTCGGGCTTCGTCTACTACGTCTCGGTGGCCGGCGTGACCGGCGCCGGCGCGGCAACCCTGGAGCACGTCGAGCAGGCCGTGGCGCGCCTGCGCCGCCACACCGAGCTGCCGGTGGCCATCGGCTTCGGCATCCGCACCCCGGAACACGCCGCCAGCATCGCCCGCCTGGCCGACGGCGTGGTGGTGGGCTCGGCGCTGGTGGACAAGATCGCCAGCGCGCAAAGCTCCGCCGACGCCGTCGAAGGCGTGCTGGGCCTGTGCCGCGAGCTGGCCGAGGGCGTGCGCAAGGCGCGCTGACAGGCCGGGTTCGCGAGCAAGCTCGCGCCTACGAGAAGCGTCGTAGGAGCGGAGCGATACCCATCGATGGGTATCGCTTCGCTCAACTCCATCCTACGAGGCGCCGGCGAACAAGCTGCATAATGGGCCGCGTGTTTCCCGCAGCGGCCCCATGCCCATGAACCTGCACAGCCTCCACCACGTCGCCCTGATCTGCTCCGACTATCCGCGCTCCAGGCGCTTCTACAGCGAAGTCCTGGGCCTGCGGGTGATCGCCGAGACCTACCGCGCCGAGCGCGATTCCTGGAAGCTCGACCTGGCCCTGGGCGAGGTGCAGCTGGAACTCTTCTCGTTCCCTGGCGCGCCGCCGCGGCCGTCCTACCCCGAGGCCCAGGGCTTGCGCCACCTGGCGTTCGCCGTGGAGGACCTGGACGCAGCCGTGGCCGAGTTGGAAGGCCAGGGCGTGCGTTGCGAGCCGATCCGTCGCGATGGGCTGACCGGCAAGCGCTTCACCTTCTTCGCTGATCCGGACGGGTTGCCGCTGGAGTTGTACGAGCGTTGAAAGCCGCTGGCGGGTCGCCATGGTGCAAGGCTCGGCCAAGGCCAGGCGGCGTATGACCGCGAACGGTCATACGCCCTACGCTCGGCGGGCTTTGGCGTAGGGCGAATGAAGCGGAACGCTTCATCCGCCGTCCGGGGTCAGGCCGGCATCGCCGTATCGCCCAGCGCGTTGCGCAGGCTGGCCAGGTCGCGCAGCGGCGGGGCACCGAACAGGCGGCTGTATTCGCGGCTGAACTGCGAGGGGCTCTCGTAGCCCACGCGGTGGCCGGCCACCGCCACTTCCAGGCCCTCGGAGAGCATCAGCCGGCGCGCCTCCTGCAGGCGCAGCTGCTTCTGGTACTGCAGCGGGCTGAGCGCGGTGACTTCCTTGAAGCGGTGGTGCAGGGTGGAGGCGCTGAGGTTGACCTCGCGGGCCAGGTCCTCGATGCGCAGGGCCTTGTCGAAGTTGCGGTTGAGCCATTCGATGGCGCGGGTCACCCGGTGCGTCTGGCTGTCGGTCATCGCCAGGTCGTGCAGCAGGTGGCCCTGGGGCCCGCGCAGCAGGCGGTAGAGGATCTCGCGGGTGTACAGCGGCGCCAGCATGGCGATGTCGCGCGGGCTGTCGAGCAGGCGCATCAGCCGCAGCAGGGCGTCGAGCACCGAGGTGTCCAGGCGCTGCAGGTAGATGCCGCGGCCGGCCGGGCGCGGCGTGCTGCCGGCCAGGCCGGCGTCGGCGATCAGCCGCGTCAGCTCGCCCGGGTCGATGTCCAGGCGCAGCGACAGGTAGGGTTTTTCCGGCGAGGCGTCGACCACCTGGCCGCACACCGGCAGGGTCACCGAGACCACCAGCAGGTTGAGCTCGTCGTAGCGGTAGATCTCCGGGCCGACGCGGATTTCCTTGCTGCCCTGGGCGATGACGCACAGCGCCGGGCGGTACAGGGTGGGCATGCGGCCTTCGCTGGGCTGCTCCATGCGCGCCAGCGACAGCGCCTCGATGGCGGTGTCGTGGACGCCGGAGAGGCTGTTGCAGTGGCGCTCGATGATATCGGCCAGCTCCTGGCGGCTGGCGGCGACGGGGTCGTGGGGCTGCGACATACGGGGGCCTCCGAAAGTGGCGGCGTCCAGCTTACGCCCGGGCCCGGGCGGGAAGTGTGACAGGGCGACGGACGCTGGAGGATCGGGCAAGCAATCGGCAGGATCGTACAAGCTGGCCGCCACGGGAAGCCCCCATCATGCCAGCCAGGCCGGGGAATCCGCCGTTTCGGGCAAGGCGCCGGCGATGGCGCAGGATCGGGCAAGAAGCCGGCAGCATCCGTCTACCGCTGGCCAGGGCCCCGCCCCTACTCTGGCACAACCGGGCCGAGCCCCCATTCCAGTGCCCGGGACAGGAGGAAATCGCCCATGGCCATTCGCCAACCGCTCGAACACCACCTGCTGATCCAGTCCCGCCCCGGCCACGAGGCCGAGCTGGCGCAACTGCTGGACCGCCTGATCAGCGCCGCGCACCAGGTGCCCGGCTGCCAGTCCTACGAGGTGCTGCTGCCGGCCACCACCAGCGACTTCTGGCGCCTGCGTGGCCGCTGGGCCGACGCCGAAAGCCTGCAGGCCTACCTGGAACTGCCGCTGCAACAGCTGCTGGGGGAAATCCTCCAGCACCACGCCCTGAGCCTGCACACCCACCTGGACGCGCCGCGCGAGGATTCCCGCGCGGCCTGAGCCCCCTCAGTACTCCATGCGCCAGCCCAGGGTGAAGGTGCGCCCGCGGCCCTGGTAGTCATAGAGGTAGGCCGGCCCGTAGGTCGGCGAATAGAACAGCGTCGCCCGCTGCCCCCACACGGTGCTGTACTCGCGGTCCAGCAGGTTCTGGATGCCCGCGCTGAAGGTGCCGAACCCCGTCTTGCGTTCCCCCATCAGGTCGAAGGTGGTGTAGCCGTCGATCTCGTGGTCGGCGTCGTCCTTCAGGCTCATGGCGTGGTTGGCCTGCAGCCGCGCGCTGTTGACCTCGTCGTTCCAGCCAACGAAGGCGGTGGCCTTGGACAGCGAGGCGTAGCGCGCGTCGCGCTTGATCCAGTCGCCGTCGGCGTCCTCTTCCTCGGAACGCACCAGGTGCAGGGTGGTGCCGCCCTGCCAGCCGTTCTCGAAGTAGCGCGTCAGCGCGCCCTCGAAGCCGAAGTCGCGGCTCTTCTGGTCGACCACGTCGATGGTCAGGGTGGCCTGGTCGGTGGTGATGACCTTGTCCGACCAGATGTAGTACAGCGCGGTCTGCGCCTGCCAGTTCATGTCCGCGTAGCGCCAGCCCAGCTCGACCTGGCGGCTCTTGATCCCGGCCAGCGGGTTGTCGTCCACCGACAGCCCGGGCTTGCCGTAGTACTTGGCCGGGTCGGGCAGGTCGAAGCCCTCGCTGTAGTTGCCCCACAGCTGGTGGCCGTTGTGGAAGTCGTAGATGGCGCCGAGGTTGAACAGGTTGACCTGGTAGTCGTTGCTGCCGCCGGGCACGCCCTTGAAGTCGTCGACCTCGACGTCCATCTTCTGGTGCCGCGCGCCGCCGGAGAGGGTCAGGTCGTCGGTCAGCTTCCAGTCCAGCTGGCCGTAGAACGACAGGCCGTCGACCACGTAGCTGGGGTAGCGCGGCGCGCTGCTGGCGGTGCCCAGGTCGAGGCCGCCGCTTTCCGAGGAGACCAGTTGGTCGAAGGTCTTCTGCTCGGCGTTGAAGCGCTCGTGGTCCAGGTCCACGCCGTAGGTGAACTTGAAGGCGTCCCACTGCTTGCTGAACAGGCCCTTGAGGCCGCTGACCTCGAAGTTCTGCTGCGAGGCGGCGAAGTACACCCCGTTCACCCCGGCCGGCTTGCCGGCGTTGTAGTAGGGGAAGGGGTAGAAGTTGTCGTCTTCCTTGCGGTAGTAGGCCTGCAGGTAGAAGTCCTGGTCCAGCAGGTTGGCGTGGTGGTAGTTGGCGTTGAGCAGCAGGCGGCGGGTCTGCGGCTCCAGGTCGGTGTCCATGCCGCTGCGGATCTGCGCGTCGTCCAGGTCCGACGGGGCCTTGTAGTTCAGGTGCGGAAAGTAGATGCCGGTGCTGCCGTCGTTGCCCGAGTCGTAGTACTGGGCCAGCAGGTCCAGGCTCTGCTCGTCGGTGAACTGCGCGGTGAGGTTGCCCATGACGTCGACGGTGCGGTTGTACTGCAGGTCGGTCTGGGTGTTGTCGATGAAGATCTGGTTGCCGGCGCCGTCGTAGAAGGCCTCGTTCTTCTCGGCGGAGACGCCGAGGCGGCCGCTCAGGCGATCGGTGCCACCGCTGACCGACTGGGCCAGGCGGGTGGAGAGGTCGTCGCTGTTGTTGAAGCCGCTGCTGGCGCCGAGCTGGCTTTCGAAGCGGGCGCCGCCGGGCGCGCCCTTCCTGGTGATGATGTTGATGATGCCGCCGGTGGCGCCGCCGCCGTAGATGGTGCTGGCGCCGGAGAGCACCTCGATGCGCTCGACGTTGAACGGCGAGATGCTGTCGAACTGCCGCGACAGGCCGCGGGAGCTGTTCTGGCTGACGCCGTCGATCATCACCAGCACGTTGCGCCCGCGCATGTTCTGGCCGTAGTTGGTGCGCCCCTCCGGGGCCAGGTCGAGGCCGGGCACCAGCTTGCCCACGGCCTCCTTGAGGCTGACGCCGGTGTCCAGCTGTTCGCGCAGCTGGGCCTGGTCGACCACCCAGACGGTGCCGGGGATGGAGCTGATGTCGGTGGGGGTGCGCGCGGCCACGCTGATCTGCGTCGGCGCCATGCTCAGCGGCTCGCCGCCGGCGGCCTTCTCACGCTGCAACACGACGGTGCGCTCGTCGCTGAAGCTCCAGCGCATGCCGCTGCCGGAAAGCAGCCTGTCCAGCGCTTCCTCGCGGCTGTAGCGGCCATCCAGGCCGGGGCTCTTCAGGCCCTGGACATCCTCGGAGTTGAACAGCAGGTGCAGGCCGGCCTGGTCGGCGAACTGCGTCAGGGCGCTGTCCAGGCTGCGCGGCGCGATGTGCAGCTCGAGGTCCCCGGCGGCCAGGGCCAGGGGGCTGGCGCCGCCGAGCAGGGTGGCCAGGGCCAGGGCGCGGTACAGCGGGGAGAAGCGGTGATGCATGCGGTGGTTTCCGTTCTTGTGGGCGTGGGCGCGTTTGTTGGGAATTCTTCGCGTTCATGCCTACGACGAAACGGGGGGGCTGACCTTGCAGTGGGGGATCGAAAAAATTTTCATTTGCAGGGGACGGCTGTAGGAGCGAGCTTGCTCGCGAACAAATGCTTGCCGGGTGCTGCGGTGTCTCGGACTCAGTCCGCACCCTCTCCCCAACCCTCTCCCTGAAGGGAGAGGGGGCTTGTCCGTGCCGAGAGGGGAGGTGGTTTCAGCCGGAAACTTTCGGTGTTGCCGGCTAACGCCAGAACACCCGGCCCTGCCCAACGGTCCCCTCTCCCTTCAGGGAGAGGGTTAGGGAGAGGGCGCTCTCCAACCCTTACGAAGAAACCGGCCTAACCACCACCAACCAAGGCAACCGCGTCACCTGCACCGGCTGCAACCGCTGCAACGTCTGCAGCAACGCATCAGGATCATCCAAATCGAACACCCCGCTGACCTTGTGCCGGCGCAGCGCCTCGTCGGTCAGCAGGATGCGCCCCGGCAGGTAGCGCTCCAGTTCCGCCAGCACCTCGCCCAGCGGGCGCTGGTTGAAGATCAGCTTGCCGCGCTGCCAGGCGCTGGCGCTGTCCAGGTCCAGCGGCTGCACCGGGCCGGGTGCGGCCTGGTAGGCCAGGCGCTCGCCGGCGGCCAGGCGCACCGCCGGCTTGCCGCCGGCTTCCACCCGCACCACACCCTCGGTCACCGCCACCTGCACGTCCGGCCCGCGGCTGTCGACGTCGAAGCGGGTGCCCACGGCGGTCACCTCGCCATCGCCCGCGTGCACCACGAAGGGCCGCTGGGCGTCCTTGGCCACCTCGAACAGCGCCTCGCCGCCGTACAGGCGCAGGCTCCGGCGGCTGGCGGAAAAGTCCACCGAAAGCGCGCTGGCACTGTTCAGCCAGACGCGGCTGCCGTCGGCCAGCTCGACCAGCCGGCGTTCGCCGGTGCGGGTGGCGTAGTCGGCGTAAATCCCGGCCACGGGCGTGGGCAGGGCCGCCGCCACGGCCAACGCGGCGACGCAAGCGGCCGCCGCCACGACAGCCAGGCGGCGCGGGCGCAGCAGGCGGTGGCGGCGGGCCACGCGGGTGGCCGGCAAGGCGCCCCACAGGGCTTCGGCGCTGCGCGCGGCACTTTCGTGTTCCGGGCTCTGCGCGCGCCATTGGATGAACTCGCGGCGGCGGCCGGCCTCGACGCGGCCGGAGTGCAGTTCCACCAGCCAGTCGAGGGCCTGGTTCTCCAGGTCGATGCGGCTCATGGCTGCGCCTCCTGCTGTAGCAGGTGGTCGCGGCAATGGCGCATGGCCTGGACGATGTACTTGCCCACCATGCTCTCGGAGACGCCGAGGCGGCGGGCAATCTGCGCGTGGGTCAGGCCGTCCAGGCGGTTCATCAGCAGTGCCTGGCGGGCCTTGGGCGGCAGTCGGTCGAGGGCGGCGTCGAGCTGTTCCAGGGCCTCGCGGGCGAGCAGGCGCGATTCCAGGCCGGCGCCGGGGTCGCTGACTTCGTTGGCCGCCGTTTCCTCGACGTGCAACTCGGCCAGCCGGCCCTCGCGGCGCAGGTTGTCGATGGCCAGGTTGCCGGCGACGCGGAACAGGTAGGCGCGGGGGTCCTGCACCTCGGTGTCGGGGTTCTGGTCGGCCAGGCGCAGCCAGGTGTCCTGGGCCACGTCGGCGGCGCGCTGGTTGTCGCCCAGGCGGCGGGCGAGGAAGCGCAGCAGGTCCGCATAGTGCGCCTGGAAGCTCTGCAGGAGGCTGGAGGAGGCGAAACGCCGCATGATGACCGCGATACCCTGGAATACCGGCCCGCCGCGGGCGGGCCGCCGGTAAAGCGGGCAAGCATACAACGAATCGAGAATCATTATCGAATTCAGCCGAACTGCGACAGGTCCAGCGGCCGCACGGTGCCCATCCAGATGGCGTGGTCGCGGTGGTCGCGCAGGTCGTCGCCGGTGTCCGGGTGGATGAACACCACCAGGCCGCCGCGGTGCAGCGCCAGCCAAGGCACCACGGCGGCGAAGGCTTCGCTGCCGAAGGCCAGCTGGCAGCTCCAGTCCGGGTGCGGGCCGACCGGGCGCTGGTGCATGCGGCCCATCTTTACGCCGAACAGGCGCACCGCCTCCTCGCAGAGTTCGCGGGCCTGCTCCAGGCTGTCGGCATCGTAGTAGACGTGGGCGTGGTAGCCGTGGATCTCGTTCATTCGTCCTGTTCCAGTTCGGCGCGCAGCCAGTCGACGAAGGGCTGCAGCAGGCGGGCGCGGCGCTTGCGCTCGGGCAGCACGGCGTAATAGCCGTAGCGCGACGCCGCGCTCTCGCGGATGGGCCGGCACAGTAACCCCTGCTCCAGCAGTTCGTCGATCAGGTGGCGCCAGCCGATGGCCACGCCCTGGCCGGCGATTGCCGCCTGCACCAGCAGCGTGTAGTTGTCGAAGCGTAGCCCGGAAGCCTCCGGCGGGCGCGGCAGCTCCAGGGCGCGGAACAGGCCCGGCCAGTCGAACCAGCGGCTGTGGGCCTCGGGCTTCAGGTGCAGCAATGGCAGGCGCTGCAGCTCCTCCAGGGGCAGCGGCGCCTGGCGCTCGCCGAGCAGGCGCGGGCTGCACACCGGGAAGACTTCCTCGCCGAACAGCAGCAACGGCTCGCCATGCTTGAAGCGCCCGTCGCCGAAGGCAATGGCCACGTCCACGTCGCTGCGCAGGCTGCTGGGGCTGCGCTCGCTGCTCAGCAGGCTGACGTCCAGTTCCGGGTGCCGCAGGCGGAAGCGCGGCAGGCGCGGCATCAGCCAGTAGGCGGCGAAGGCGAAGTCGGTGGCCACCTGCAGCACCTCCTGGGTGCGCCGGGCGCTGACCGCGGCGACGCCCGCCTCCAGCTCCGCCAGCCCGGTCTGCACGTGGCGCAGCAGCAACTGGCCGCTTTCCGTCAGAACGATGCCGCGGTGCACGCGGTCGAACAGACGCACGCCCAGTAGCTTCTCCAGGCGCTTGATCTGCTGGCTCACCGCCGGCTGGCTGCTGCCCAGTTCGGCGGCGGCCGCGGTGAAGCCCTGCTCGCGGGCGGCGCACTCGAATACGCGGAGCAGTTCCAGGGGCAGGCTCATGGTTGCGCCACCCATAAGCTGGTGTTATCCGAAGCATGTATGGCCATGCGGTTTACCCCCTGCCGGCGCGGCGTGACACTGCTGTCACGCACTATTCCATAACAACCGTGCATAGGATAAGTCCCGCCATGCCACGCCCGAACATTCTCTTCATCATGGCCGACCAGATGGCCGCGCCGCTGCTGCCCCTCCACGACGCCGCCTCGCCCGTCCGCATGCCCAACCTGATGCGCCTGGCCGAGCGGGCCGTGGTGTTCGACTCGGCCTACTGCAACAGCCCGCTGTGCGCGCCCTCGCGCTTCACCCTGGTGAGCGGCCAGCTGCCGACGAAGATCGGCGCCTGGGACAACGCCGCCGACTTCGCCGCCGACGTCCCCACCTACGCCCACCACCTGCGCCGCCTGGGCTACCGCACGGCGCTGTCGGGCAAGATGCACTTCTGCGGCCCGGACCAGCTGCACGGCTACGAGGAACGCTTGACCAGCGACATCTACCCCGCCGACTACGGCTGGGCGGTGAACTGGGACGAGCCGGAAGTGCGCCCCAGCTGGTACCACAACATGTCCTCGGTGCTGCAGGCCGGGCCCTGCGTGCGCACCAACCAACTGGACTTCGACGACGAGGTGGTGTTCAAGGCGCGCCAGTACCTCTACGACCACGTCCGCGAGCACGCCGAGCAGCCGTTCTGCCTGACCGTCTCCATGACCCACCCCCACGACCCCTACACCATCCCCCGCGAGTACTGGGACCTGTACCGCGACGAGGACATCCCCATGCCTGCCGTGGAGCTGGCGCAGCACGAGCAGGACCCGCACTCCCAGCGCCTGCTCAAGGTCATCGACCTGTGGGGCAAGCCGCTGCCGCCGGAGAAGATCCGCGACGCCCGCCGCGCCTACTTCGGCGCCTGCAGCTACGTCGACGCGCAGATAGGCGCGCTGCTCAGGACCCTGGAGGAATGCGACCTGGCCGAGGACACCCTGGTGGTGTTCTCCGGCGACCACGGCGACATGCTTGGCGAGCGCGGCCTCTGGTACAAGATGCACTGGTTCGAGATGGCCGCCCGCGTGCCCATGCTGATCCACGCCCCGGGCCGCTTCGCGGCGCGCCATGTGGCCGAGTCGGTGTCCACCCTCGACCTGCTGCCGACCCTGGTGGAACTGGCCGGCGGCGAGCTGCCGCAGGACCTGGAGCTGGACGGCCGTTCGCTGCTGCCGCACCTGCAGGGCCAGGGCGGGCACGACGAGGTGATCGGCGAGTACACCGCCGAAGGCACGGTCAGCCCGCTGATGATGATCCGCCGCGGCGACTACAAGTTCGTCTACTCCGAACAGGACCCTTGCCTGCTCTATGACCTGAAGAACGACCCGCGCGAGCTGGAGAACCTGGCCGGCTCGGCGGCGCACCGCGAGCTGTTCGACGCCTTCCTGGCCGAAGCCCGGCAGCGTTGGGACATCCCGGCGATCACCCAGCGCGTGCTGGCCAGCCAGCGCCGCCGGCGCTTCGTCGCCGACGCCTTGCAGCGCGGCAAGCTGACCAGCTGGGACCACCAGCCCTTTGTCGATGCCAGCCAGCAGTACATGCGCAACCACATCGACCTGGACGACCTGGAGCGCCGCGCCCGCTATCCCAAACCCTGATAACCACAACCAGAAAAAGCCGAGGGGAGATGAGCATGACCAAGTTAAGTGCATTGCTGCTGGCCACCACCATGGCGCTGGCCGGCCAGGCCGCGCGGGCCGAGGACGAAGCCTGCGCCACGGTGAAACTGGCCGATCCGGGCTGGACCGACATCGCCGTGACCAATGGCGTTGCCAGCTTCCTGCTCGACAGCCTCGGCTACCAGGCCAAGGTCGACACCCTCTCGGTGCCGATCACCTACGGCGGCCTGCGCGACGGCCAGGTGGACGCCTTCCTCGGCAACTGGATGCCGGCGCAGCAGGGCTTCCACGACCAGTTCATCGCCAGCGGCCAGGTCACGCAACTGGCGAAGAACCTGGAAGGCACCGAGTTCACCCTGGCCGTGCCGACCTACGTCTACGACGCCGGGGTGAAGAACTTCGCCGACCTGCAGAAGCACGCCGACCAGTTCAACCACAAGGTCTACGGCATCGGCTCGGGCGCGCCGGCCAACCAGTCGATCCAGAAGATGATCGGCGGCAACGAGTTCGGCCTGGGCGACTGGAAGCTGGTGGAGTCCAGCGAGCAGGCCATGCTCGCCGAGGTGAGCCGGGCGGTGAAGCGCGACCGCTGGATCGTCTTCCTCGGCTGGACGCCGCACCCGATGAACGTGAAGTACGACATGAAGTATCTCGCCGGCGGCGACAAGTACTTCGGCAGCACCGGCAGCGTCTACACCGTCACCCGCAACGGCTACGCCCAGCAGTGCCCGAACAGCGCGAAGCTGCTGGCCAACCTGGGCTTCGACCTGAAGATGGAGAATGCCATCATGGCCGAGGTGCTGGAGAAGAACGTCGCCAACCAGCAGGCGGTGAAAGCCTGGATCAAGGCCAACCCGCAGGTGCTGGGCAAATGGCTGGACGGCGTGAAGACCCGTGACGGCGGCGATGCCCTGGCCGCCGTGCAGGCCAAGCTCTGACCGCCGATGGAGCGCCTGTATCGCCTGCTGCCGTTCCTCGCCTGGCTGCCGGGCCTCGGCCCGCGCGGGGTAGCGCGCGAGGCCTGGGTCGGCCTGGCCGGCGCGGTGCTGGCCCTGCCGCAGTCCATCGCCTACGCGCTGATCGCCGGGCTGCCGCCGCAGTACGGGCTCTACGCGGCCATGCTGCCGGTGGCGGTGGCCTGCCTGTGGGGCTCGTCGAGGCACATGGTGGGCGGGCCCACCGCGGCCATCTCGGTGGTGCTCTACGCCACGGTGGCGCCCCTGGCGCCGCCGGGCAGCGAGCTGTTCATCCACTACGTGCTGCTGCTGACCTTCCTCGCCGGCCTCCTGCAATGGGCCCTGGGCGCTATGCGCGCCGGGGTGCTGCTGAACTTCGTCTCGCACTCGGTGATGCTCGGCTTCACCCTGGGCGCGGCGTTGGTCATCGCCCTGGGCCAGTTGCCCTACCTGCTGGGCGTGGAAGTGCACAGCCGCGGCAGCGCCCTGGACGGCACGCGCCTGCTGCTGGCGCGCCTGGGCGAGTGCGACCCGGCGTCCCTGGCCATCGGCCTGCTGAGCCTGGCGGCGAGCCTGCTGTGCCGCTGGCTGCGGCCGCGCTGGCCGGCGCTGATGCTCGGCCTGCTGCTGGCCAGCCTGGCGGTCTGGGCGCTGCCCGCCTGGTTCGGCGGCGTGGCGCGGGTGCAGGCCTTCGCCAGCGCGCTGCCGCCGTTCAGCCCGCTGCAGGCCGACGCGGCGAGCGTCGCTGCGCTGCTGCCCGGCGCCCTGGCCTGCGGCCTGCTGGGCCTGGTCACCAGCCTGTCCATCGCCCGCGCCCTGGCCGCCCGCAGCCAGCAGGTGCTGGACGCCAACCGGGAAATCCGCGCCCAGGGCCTGTCCAACCTGCTCGGCCCCTGGTTCTCCGCCAGCCTCTCGGCGGGCTCCTTCACCCGCTCCGGGCTGAACCTCGAAGCCGGCGCGCGCACGCCGCTGGCCGGGATGTTCTCCGCCGCCTGGGTCGCCGTGCTGGCGGTGGCCGGCGCCGGGCTGATCACCCACATCCCGCTGCCGGCCATGGCCGGCGGCATTCTGTTGATCGCCTGGGGCCTGGTCGACCGCCCGGCGCTGCGCGCCCTGTGGCGCGGCAGCCGCAGCGAGTTCGCGGTGATGGCCCTGACCGCCGCGGCGACCCTGCTGCTGCCGCTGCAGAACGCCATCTACCTGGGCGTGCTGGCCTCGCTGCTGCTCTACCTGCGGCGCACCTCGCAGCCGCGGGTGGAACGCTGGCAGGCCAGCGAGGAGGAAGTGCTGCGGGTGGAGGGCTCGATCTTCTTCGGCGCCTGCGACTACCTGCAGCGCCTGATCCAGGCCAGCCAGGGCCGGCGCCTGGTGCTGGACGCCAGGCACGTGAACTTCATCGACTTCGCCGGCGCGCACATGCTGCAGCAGGAAGCCCGAAGACTGGCCGGGGAGGGCCGCCACCTGGTGCTGCGCCACGCCCGCCCGCGGGTGCGCGAGGAACTGGCGAAACAGATCGGCGAAGGCGCGGTTTTGCAGGTGGAGTAGGGCGCATAACGCCCAAGGCGTTATCCGCCGATTGGCCATGGCCCCAGAGCGCGCAAGGTTCAGCCTCGGAGTGAGCGATGAGATCGGTCAAGCGGCGTATAACCGCGAACGGTTATACGCCCTACGTTACCGGCGAGCTCCGAGCTATCGGCGCGCTCCGAACAGCCCCCTCTCCCTTCAGGGCGGGGCGCGCAGCCGAGGGTTGGGGAGAGGGAGCGGAGTCAACCTGAACGCCAAAGCCCCGGTGAGCACCGTTCGCGAGCAAGCTCGCTCCTACGAAGGGCCTAACCCGCCAACTGCCGCCGCAACTCATCCAGCACCGGCCGCGAATCCGGCCGCACGCCGCGCCACAGCACGAAGGCTTCCGCCGCCTGCTCCACCAGCATGCCCAGGCCGTCGATACAGCGCGCCGCGCCCTGCTCGGCGGCCCAGCGGTTGAAGGCGGTGGTTTCCTTGCCGTACATCATGTCGTAGCAGACGGTGTGCCCCGGGCGGATCAGCGCCGGGTCGATGGGCGGCAGCTCGCCGGCCAGGCTGGCCGAGGTGCCGTTGACGATCAGGTCGAAGGGCTCGTCGCGCAGGTCGAAGCCACCGGCGCGCACCTGGCCCAGGTCGGCGAATTCGCGGGCCAGTTGCTCGGCCTTGGCCGCGGTGCGGTTGAGCACCACCAGCGCCGCCGGGCCTTCGGCCAGGAAGGGTTCGAGAATGCCGCGCACCGCGCCACCGGCGCCCAGCACCAGCACGCGGCGGCCCTTGAGCGCCACGCCGTTGTTCACCACCAGGTCGCGGGTCAGCCCGGCGCCGTCGGTGTTGTCGCCCAGCAGGCGGCCGCCGGCGAGCTTCTTCAGGGTGTTCACCGCGCCGGCGCGGCGGGCGCGCCCGGTAAGCTCGCTGCACAGGCGGTAGGCGTCTTCCTTGAAGGGCACGGTGACGTTGGCGCCCAGGCCTTCGGCGAAGAACGCGCGGGCCGCCCCGGCGAAGTCGTCCAGGGGCGCCAGCCGGGCGTCATAGGAGAGCGCCTGGCCGGTCTGCTCGGCGAACAGGCGGTGGATCAGCGGCGACTTGCTGTGGCCGATGGGGTTGCCGAAGACGCAATAGCGGTCCATGGGTTTCCTGAGCTGCAAGCTGAAAGCCGCAAGCTTGAAGCTTTTTGCTTCCCGCTTCCAGCTTCAGGCTTCAGGCTTCAGGCTTCAGGCTTCAGGCTTCAGGCTTCAGGCTTCAGGCCCAGCCAATCGCGGTCCTGCAGGAAATACTCGGTCAGCCGCGCCTCCTCGCTGCCCGGCTCGGGCTTCCAGTCGTAGCCCCAGCGCACCTGCGGCGGCAGCGACATGAGGATGGACTCGGTGCGCCCGCCGGACTGCAGGCCGAACAGGGTGCCGCGGTCGTAGACCAGGTTGAACTCCACGTAGCGGCCGCGGCGGAACTCCTGGAACTGGCGCTGCTGCTCGGTCCAGGGGGTGTCCTTGCGCTTGCGCACGATGGGCAGGTAGGCCTGGATGTAGGCGTCGCCGATGGCCCGCAGGAAAGCGAAGCAGGTGTCGAAGTCCCACTGGTTCAGGTCGTCGAAGAACAGGCCGCCGATGCCGCGCGGCTCGTTGCGGTGCTTGAGGTGGAAGTAGCGGTCGCACCATTCCTTGTAGCGCGGGTAGACGTCCTCGCCGAAGGGCGCGCAGGCCTCGCGGGCGACCCGGTGCCAGAGCACGCAGTCTTCCTCGTGGGCGTAGTAGGGCGTCAGGTCGAAGCCGCCACCGAACCACCATACCGGCTCCTCGCCTTCCTTCTCGGCGATGAAGAAGCGCACGTTGGCGTGGGAGGTGGGCACGTGGGGGTTGCGCGGGTGGATCACCAGCGACACGCCCAGGGCCTGGAAGCCACGCCCGGCCAGTTCCGGGCGGTGCGCGCTGGCGGACGGCGGCAGGCCGGCGCCGAACACGTGGGAGAAGTTCACCCCGCCCTTCTCGATCACCGCGCCATCGCCGATCACCCGGGTGCGGCCACCACCACCGGCCGGGCGCTCCCAGGCGTCTTCGGCGAAGCGGGTGGCGCCGTCCTCGGCTTCGAGTGCGGCGCAGATGCGGTCTTGGAGGTCGAGCAGGTAGGCCTTCACGGCCTGGATACGGTCGGTCACGGGACACCCCTTGGAGCGGAAAGCCGCGCGGCGCTTGGGCCGCAGGTCGGAGAGAGGGCGCCAAGCATAGCATTGCCGATGGACAACCAATGCTTGACGGCGATCAACAGGCCGGCTTGGATGAAAGACTTTTCCCAAAGCGTTGCCGGCCAGCCCGGCGGCGCATGCAGCAGGAGATCCACATGGCCAAGCGCATCCAGTTCGCCCGCACCGGCGGCCCCGAAGTCCTCGAGTACACCGACTACACCCCGGCCGAGCCGGGCCCGAAGGAAGTCCGCGTACGCAACCGCGCCATCGGCCTGAACTTCATCGACACCTACTTCCGCAGCGGCCTCTACCCGGCCCCGGCGCTGCCCTCCGGGCTGGGCACCGAGGGCGCCGGCGAAGTGGAGGCGGTGGGCAGCGAGGTCACCAGCGTCAAGGTCGGTGACCGCGTGGGTTACGCCACCGGCCCGCTGGGCGCCTACAGCGAGCTGCACGTGCTGCCGGCGGCGAACGTGGTGAAGCTGCCCGACGCCATCGACTTCGAGACCGCCGCCGCGGTCATGCTCAAGGGCCTGACCGTGCAGTACCTGCTGCGCCAGACCTACAATGCCCAGCCCGGCCAGACCGTGCTCTGGCACGCGGCCGCCGGCGGCGTCGGGCTGATCGCCTGCCAGTGGGCCAAGGCCCTGGGGGTGAGGCTGATCGGCACCGTCGGCTCGGCGGCCAAGGCCGAGCTGGCCAAGGCCCACGGCGCCTGGGCGACCATCGACTACAGCCACGAGAACGTGGCGGAGCGCGTGCTGCAGCTCACCGACGGCAAGAAGTGCCCGGTGGTCTACGACTCGGTGGGCAAGGACACCTGGCCGATCTCCCTGGACTGCGCCGCCCCGCGCGGGCTGATCGTCAGCTTCGGCAACGCCTCGGGGCCGGTGGACGGGGTGAACCTGGGCATCCTGGCGCAGAAGGGCTCGCTGTTCGTCACCCGGCCGACGCTGTTCGGCTACGCCAACACCCCCGAGCGCCTGCAGGCGATGGCCGATGACCTGTTCGGCATGCTCGTCTCGGGCAAGGTCAAGGTGGAGATCAACCAGCGCTACGCCCTGGCCGACGCGGCCAAGGCCCAGACCGAGCTGGCGGCGCGGCGGACTACCGGGTCGACCATCCTGTTGCCTTGAGGGAAACGGCACGGCTTCTCGTAGGAGCGAGCTTGCTCGCGAACAGTGCTCAGCTGTGACTTCGGTGTTTTAGTTTGGCTCCGTCCCCTCTCCCGCAAGCGGGAGAGGGTTAGGGAGAGGGTGCTCTGAACGCCAACATCCACTGTCCCCGGCAAATTCGGTTCGCGAGCAAGCTCGCTCCTACGAAGAGCCCCCTCAGGCCGGGCGCACGGTCCGGCCGGTAACCAGGTCGCGGATCACGCTGGGGTTGCGCCGGCCACCGAGCTTGCCGTCGAGCACGCCGTCCAGCTCGCCGCGGAAGTACTGCTCCACCCGCAGCCGCGAGCGCGCCGCCGGGCGCCCGGCGGGGTTGGCCGAGGTGGACACCAGCGGGCCGGTGAGCGCGCACAGCTCGCGCACCAGCGGGTGTTCGCTGACGCGCAGGGCCACGCTGTCGTGCTGGCCGGTGATCCATTCCGGCAGGCGGTCCTGGTGCGGCACCAGCCAGGTGTTCGGGCCCGGCCAGGTGGCGCCCAGGCGGTCCTGCCATTCCTGCGGCAGGTCGGCCAGCAGGAAGTCGAACTGGCGGATGTTGTCGGCCACCAGGATCAGGCCCTTCTCCACCGGCCGCTCCTTGATCGCCAGCAGGCGGTAGACGGCGTCCTCGTTCCAGGGGTCGCAGCCCAGGCCCCAGACCGCTTCGGTCGGGTAGGCGATGACGCCACCGTCACGCACTATCTTGGCCACACGCTGCACACGCCAGCTGCTGATCATCGGGGAACTCCAGGGAAATCACGATTGCGCGGCAGTTTACGGGTTCAACCGCCGCGATGCACCCAGACGCCGGCCTCGCAGGCCACCTTGCCCTCCAATTCCAGCTCGGTCAGCGCCGCCAGCACCTGCGGCAGCGCCCAGCCGGAGCCTGCGGCCAGCGCCTCGCTGCCCAGCGGCGCGGCGCGCAGCAATTCCAGCAGCGGGTGCGCTGGCGACTGCGGGGCCGGCTCACCGGCCGGAGCCCCGGCGGTCCAGCCGCTCAGGCCGTCGAGGATGTCGTCGATGCGCTCCACCAGGGTGGCGCCCTGGCGGATCAGCTCGTGGCAGCCCCGCGCGCCGGGATGGTGGATGGAGCCGGGGATGGCGTAGACCTCGCGGCCCTGCTCGGCGGCCAGCCGCGCGGTGATCAGCGAGCCGCTGGCCGGGCTGGCCTCGACCACCAGCACGCCCAGGGACAGGCCGCTGATGATGCGGTTGCGCCGCGGGAAGTTGTCCGGCCGCGGCGGGCAGTCCAGCGGCAGCTCGGACAGCAGCGCGCCGCCGCCCTCGACGATGCGCCGCGCCAGCCCCAGGTGGCGGCGCGGGTAGAGCCGGCACAGCCCGGTGCCGAGCACCGCCAGGGTCGGCCCGCCGGCCTCCAGGGCGCCCTCGTGGGCGGCGCCGTCGATGCCCAGGGCCAGCCCGCTGGTGATGGCGAAGCCGCCGCCGGCCAGGCTGCGGGCGAAGGCGCGGGCGGTGTCCAGCCCCGGGCGGCTGGCGCGGCGGCTGCCGACCACCGCCAGTTGCGGCTGCCCCAGCACGCCGCGGGCGCCCTCGACGAACAGCAGCGGCGGCGCATCGGCCAGTTCCGCCAGCAGCGCGGGGTAGTCCTCGCTGTCCCACATCAGCAGGTGCCGGTCGGGCCCTTCCAGCCAGCGCAGGGCCTCGGCCGCCGCCTGGCGGGTGGCTTCGCTGCGCCGCGCCTCGGCGCTGGCCGCCGGCAGGCCGAGGGAACGCCAGGCCGCGGCGGGTGCGCTGAGGGCGGCGGAGGCGCTGCCGAAGGCCGCCAGCAGGGCCGTGAAGCGCCGCGGCCCCAGTTCGGGCAGGGCGTGCAGGCGCAGGCGGGCTTCCAGTTCGGCGGGGGAGGCTTGGCGAGGCATGGCGGCAGTCCTTGGCGCTTTGGCGGGAAGCCCGACTATGCCGCGTCCGCCGGCCGCCGCCTGCCGGACGCTTCGGAAGATGCGGCCGGCAGAAACGAAGAACCCCGCCGCGGCGGGGTTCTTCGTACAAGCGTGGGGATCAGGGGTTGCGCACCTTGTCCTGCACTTCCAGCGAGCGGTTGGCGGTGAGCACCAGGCCGTAGCTGAGGCGGTTGTAGGTGCGGAAGATCATCACCAGGCCGGAGCGCTCGTCGGGGATCTTCACCAGGTCGCCGCTGACGCGGTCGCGCACCGTCTCGCCGAGCTTGTAGATGGCCAGCACGTTGCCTTCCTCGAGGCCGTCGCGGGAGCCCTTGTCGATGGTCACCACGTCGTACTTGCCGATCTGGGTGACGCCGCGCGGCACGTCGATGATGCTGCCCTTGATCGGCGTCTTCGGCTCGCTGGGCATGAAGAGGGAGGTCACCGCGCGTTCCTCAGTGGGGAACAGGCGGTCGCCCGGCCGCACTTCCTGGGTGGTCCGCGTCAGGTTGAGGGTGGCGATGTCGTCTTCCTTGGCGGTCACCCGGGCGCTGCCGACGTCCATGGCGTCGACGCCGAGGACTTCCTTGGTGTCCGGGTCGGTGTAGATCTTGCCCTGGCGGAAGATGCCGTAGCTGCCCTCCTCGGCCAGGGAGTCGCCGCGGGCGTAGGCGCGGTCGCCGGCGCCGCTGACCACGCGCTCGGCATCGCCGGCGACCATGTAGGGGGCGTTGCTGAAGTCGCCCTCGCTGTCGACGATGCGGTTGGACAGCAGGAAGGCGTTGATCTTGTCCAGCGGGATGGTCGGCACCGCCTCGGCCATCGGCGTGCTGCGCACCTTGGGCGACAGCTTGATGGTGCCGTGGGAGGCGCCGCGGTTGAGCACCAGGCGCGGCTGGCCGTCGATGTACACCAGGCTCAGGACGTCGCCGGGGTAGATCAGGTGCGGGTTGCGGATCTGCGGATTCACCTGCCAGATCTCCGGCCACTTCCAGGGCTTGCTCAGGAACTTGCCGGAGATGTCCCAGAGGGTGTCGCCCTTGACCACCGTATAGCGGTCGGGGTGGCCATCCCTGAGTTCCACGGCACCCTGCGCCATGCTTCCTGCCGCCAGCAGCAGCACGGCGAGTAGTGTTTTCCTCATGCGGTGAATCCCTTTATTATGTATACACATGAAACACCGGAAAGCCGCCCCTACCGGGCTTTCCAGCGTTTTTCGATGCTGCTCAGCATATTAGCAGCCGATTTTTACTTTATTCCACAAGTGCATCACAAACGCATATGGCCATTCTGAACATCCTCGAATTCCCCGATCCGCGCCTGCGCACGATCGCCAAGCCTGTCGAGGTGGTCGACGATAGCGTGCGCCAACTGGTCGACGACATGTTCGAAACCATGTACGAGGCCCCCGGCATCGGCCTGGCCGCCACCCAGATCAACGTGCACCAGCGCATCGTGGTGATGGACCTGTCCGAGGACAAGTCCGAGCCGCGCGTGTTCATCAACCCGGAACTGGAAACCCTCACCGACGAAATGGGCGAGTACCAGGAAGGTTGCCTGTCGGTGCCCGGTTTCTACGAGAACGTCGACCGCCCGCTGCGCGTGCGCGTCAAGGCGCTGGACCGCGACGGCAAGGCCTTCGAGGAAATCGCCGAGGGCCTGCTGGCGGTGTGCATCCAGCACGAGTGCGACCACCTCAACGGCAAGCTGTTCGTCGACTACCTGTCGAACCTCAAGCGCGACCGGATCAAGAAGAAGCTGGAAAAGCAGCACCGCCAGCGCGCCTGACCCCTCCTCCCCAAAGGCTTGCCCCGGCAAGCCTTTTTTCTTTAGCGAGCCTACGCATGAGCCAAGCATTGCGCATCGTCTTCGCCGGGACCCCGGAATTCGCCGCCGAGCACCTCAAGGCCCTGCTCGACACGCCGCATGAGATCGTCGCCGTCTACACCCAGCCGGACCGCCCGGCCGGCCGCGGGCAGAAGCTGATGCCCAGCCCGGTCAAGCAGCTCGCCGTGCAGCACGGCCTGCCGGTGCTGCAGCCGCCGACCCTGCGCGACGCCGCGGCCCAGGCCGAACTGGCGGCGCTGCGGCCGGACCTGATGGTGGTGGTCGCCTACGGCCTGATCCTGCCCCAGGCGGTGCTGGACATCCCGCGCCTGGGCTGCATCAACAGCCACGCCTCGCTGCTGCCGCGCTGGCGCGGCGCCGCGCCCATCCAGCGCGCGGTGCAGGCTGGCGACGCGGAAAGCGGCGTGACCGTGATGCGCATGGAGGCGGGCCTGGACACCGGGCCGATGCTGCTCAAGGTCAGCACGCCGATCAGCGCCGAAGACACCGGCGGCAGCCTGCACGACCGCCTGGCGCGCCTGGGCCCGCCGGCGGTGGTCGAGGCCATCGCCGGCCTGGCCGCCGGCACGCTCGAGGGCGAGGTGCAGGACGATGCCCTGGCCACCTACGCGCACAAGCTGAGCAAGGATGAGGCGCGCCTGGACTGGAGCCGCCCGGCCGTGGAACTGGAGCGCGCCGTGCGCGCCTTCGACCCCTGGCCGGTGTGCCACACCACGCTGAATGGCGAGCCGCTGAAGGTCTGGGCCGCGCGCCTGGGCGAGGGCAGGGGCGAGCCCGGCAGGATTCTCGACGCCAGCCGCGACGGCCTGCTGGTCGGCTGCGGCGAAGGCAGCCTGCTGCTGACCCGCGTGCAGCTGCCCGGCGGCAAGCCGCTGGCCTTCGCCGACCTGTTCAACAGCCGCCGCGAGCAGTTCGCCGCCGGCCTGGTGCTGGGCCAATGAGCGCCAGCCCGCGCCTCGCCGCCGCCCGTGCGCTGGCCGCCGTGCTCGCCGGCCGCGCCTCGCTGGGCAGTTCACTGCCGCCGCAACTGGAACTGGTTGCCCCGCGCGACCGCGGCCTGACCCAGGAGCTGGCCTTCGGCACCGCGCGCTGGCAACCGCGCCTGGCGGCCCTGGCCGCGCGCCTGCTGCAGAAGCCGTTCAAGGCCGGCGACCGCGACGTCGAGGCGCTGCTGCTGGTCGGCCTGTACCAGCTGCTCTACACCCGTATTCCGCCGCACGCGGCCATCGGCGAAACCGTTGGCTGCGCCGACAAGCTGAAGAAGACCTGGGCCAAGGGCCTGCTCAACGCCGTGCTGCGCCGCGCCCAGCGCGAAGGCGAGGTGCTGCTCGCCGACGTCGACCGCGACCCGGCGGCGCGCCTGGCCCACCCGCGCTGGCTGCAGAAGGCCCTGAAGCAGGCCTGGCCGGAGCAGTTCGAAGCCATTTGCGCGGCGAACAACGCCCACCCGCCGATGACCCTGCGGGTGAACCGCCGCCAGGGCAGCCGTGACGCCTACCTGGCCGAATTGCAGGCCGCCGGCATCGAGGCCGCGCCCTGCGCCTTCAGCCGCGACGGCATCCAGCTCGCCCAGCCCTGCGACGTGCGCGAGCTGCCCGGCTTCGCCGAAGGCCGCGTGAGCGTGCAGGACGAAGCCGCGCAACTGGCCGCCGACCTGCTCGAACTGGCCCCCGGCCAGCGCGTGCTCGACGCCTGCTGCGCCCCCGGCGGCAAGACCTGCCACCTGCTGGAAGCCGAACCCGGCCTGGCCGGCGTGCTCGGCGTGGACCTGGAAGCGTCGCGCCTGGTGCGCGTGCGCGAGAACCTGGCGCGCCTGCAGCTGGACGCCAGCCTGGTAGCCGCCGATGGCCGCGACACCGGCGCCTGGTGGGACGGCAAGCCGTTCCAGCGCATCCTGCTGGACGCGCCCTGCTCGGCCACCGGGGTGATCCGCCGGCACCCGGACATCAAGCTGACCCGCGCCGCCGAAGACATCCCGGCGCTGGCGCAGCTGCAGGGCGAACTGCTCGACGCGCTGTGGCCGACCCTGGAGGTCGGCGGCATCCTGCTCTACGCCACCTGCTCGGTGATGCCGCAAGAGAACCGCGAGTCGATCGCCGCCTTCCTCGCCCGCACCCCCGGCGCCCGCGAACTGGACCTGGCCGGGCCCTGGGGCCTGAAGCAGGACCACGGGCGCCAGCTGCTGCCGCAAGAAGGCGGACACGACGGCTTCTACTATGCCAAGCTCATCAAGATATCCGCCCGCTAGAGCCCGGACGAGCGCGACCCCATGAAGATCATCATCCTCGGTGCCGGCCAGGTCGGCGGCACCCTGGCCGAGCACCTGGCCAGCGAAGCCAACGACATCACCGTGGTCGACACCGACGGCCAGCGCCTGCGCGACCTCAACGACCGCCTGGACATCCGCACCGTGCACGGCAAGGCCTCGTTCCCCACGGTGCTGCGCCAGGCCGGCGCCGACGACGCCGACATGCTGGTGGCGGTGACCAACAGCGACGAGGTGAACATGGTCGCCTGCCAGGTGGCCTACACCCTGTTCAACACCCCGACGCGCATCGCCCGGGTGCGCGAGGCGGCCTACCTGACGCGCACCGGCCTGTTCGACAACGAGGCGATCCCGGTGGACGTGCTGATCAGCCCGGAACAGGTGGTGACCAACTACATCAAGCGCCTGGTCGAGTACCCCGGCTCCCTGCAGGTGATCGACTTCGCCGAGGGCAAGGCCCAGCTGGTGGGCATCAAGGCCCACTACGGCGGCCCGCTGGTGGGCCAGGAGCTGCGCCAGCTGCGCGAGCACATGCCCAACGCGGACACCCGGGTGGCGGCGATCTACCGGCGCAACCGGCCGATCATCCCCCAGGGCGACACCGTCATCGAGGCCGACGACGAGGTGTTCTTCATCGCCGCCAAGGCCCACATCCGCGCGGTGATGGGCGAGATGCGCCGGCTGGAGGAGAACTACAAGCGGATCATCATCGCCGGCGGCGGCAACATCGGCGAACGCCTGGCCGAGGCCATCGAGAACCGCTACCAGGTGAAGATCATCGAGATGAACCCGGCGCGCTGCCGGCACCTGTCGGACAACCTCGACAGCACCATCGTGCTCCAGGGCAGCGCCTCGGACCGCGACCTGCTGCTGGAAGAGAACATCAACGAGACCGACCTGTTCCTGGCCCTGACCAACGACGACGAGGCCAACATCATGTCCTCGCTGCTGGCCAAGCGCCTGGGCGCGCGCAAGGTGATGACCCTCATCAACAACCCGGCCTACGTCGACCTGGTGCAGGGCGGCGAGATCGACATCGCCATCAGCCCGCAGCTGGCCACCATCGGCACCCTGCTGACCCACGTGCGCCGCGGCGACATCGAGAGCGTGCACTCGCTGCGCCGCGGCGCGGCCGAGGCCATCGAGGTGGTGGCCCACGGCGACGCCAAGTCGAGCAAGGTGATCGGCAAGCGCATCAGCGACGTGCACCTGCCGCCGGGCACCACCATAGGCGCGGTGATCCGCGACGAGGAAGTGCTGATCGCCCACGGCGAGACGGTGGTGGAATCCGGCGACCACGTGATCCTCTTCGTGGTCGACAAGAAGCGAATCCGAGACGTCGAACGGCTGTTCCAGGCCGGTCTGACGTTCTTCTGAAGGAGGCCGGGCGATGCTCGAAGGCCTGGAAAAAATGCTCGCCAAGGGCATCGACAACCCGCTGCTGCGCTTCGGCCTGGGCAAGGGTTATCTGGATGCCGGCGATGCCGCCAAGGCGGCGGAACACCTGCGCCGCTGCGTGGAGCAGGACGCGAAGTATTCCGCCGCCTGGAAGCTGCTGGGCAAGGCCCTGCAGGCCCAGGGCGACCTCGACGGCGCCCGCGCCGCCTGGACCGACGGCCTGGCCGCGGCCCAGGCCCACGGCGACAAGCAGGCGGAGAAGGAAATGACCGTGTTCCTGCGCAAGCTGGACAAGGCCAGGGGCGGCTGAACCCGCCGCCCCTTGTAGGAGCGGGCCCTGCCCGCGATTCGCGCGCAGGGCGCGCTCCTACAGGAGAACGGTGTGGTGGGGCAGCGTAGGAGCGGATCTCATCCGCGAATCGCGCCGCAACGCCCGGCTATCGCGGACAAGCTACCAAACCACCGGATACACCGGCTTTTCGTAGGAGCGAGCTTGCTCGCGAACGGCCCCGCTGCGGAGTCTGTTCGCGAGCAAGCTCGCTCCTACAAGGACGTGCCGGAGTTTCAGAGCACCTCCGCCGCCACCGCGTCCACCGCGGCCTTGGCGATGCCCACCACTTCGTCCGCCTCGGCGCGGGTCAGCACCAGCGGCGGGGCGAAGCCGAGGATGTCGCCGTGAGGCATGGCGCGGGCGATCATGCCGCGTTCCAGGCACGCCGCCGAGACCTTCGGGCCGACCTTCAGCGCCGCGTCGAAAGGCGTGCGCGCCTCGCGGTCGGCCATGAACTCCAGCGCCGCCAGCATGCCGTCGCCGCGCACCTCGCCCACCAGCGGGTGGCCCTCGAAGGCCTGGCGCAGCTGCTGGTTGAGGTAGCTGCCGACGTCCGCCGCGTTGGCGGTGATGTTCTCGCGCTCGAGGATGTCCAGGTTGGCCAGGGCCGCCGCCGCGCAGATGGGGTGGCCGGAGTAGGTCCAGCCATGGCCCATGGCGCCTTCGCGGGTGGAGGCGCTGTCGATCACGTCCCAGACCTTCTCGCCGACGATCACCGCCGACAGCGGCGCGTAGGCGCTGGTCAGGCCCTTGGCGGTGGTGATCAGGTCCGGGCGCATGCCGTAGCGCTGGCTGCCCATCCTGTCGCCCAGGCGGCCGAAGGCGCAGACCACCTCGTCGGCGATCAGCAGCACGTCGTACTTCGCCAGCACCGCCTGGATCGCCGCCCAGTAGCCCTGGGGCGGGACGATGATGCCGCCGGTGCCCATCAGCGGTTCGCCGATGAAGGCCGCCACGGTGTCCGGGCCCTCGGCGAGGATCAGGTTCTCCAGCTCCTCGGCGCAGTGGCGCACGAAGGCCGCTTCGTCCATGCCCGCCGGGGCCTTGTAGAAGTGCGGGCAGAGGGTGTGCTTGACGCCTTCCACCGGCAGGTCGAAGTGCTGGTGGAAGCTGGCCAGGCCGGTGAGGCTGCCGGTGACGATGCCCGAGCCGTGGTAGCCGCGCTGGCGCGAGATGATCTTCTTCTTCTGCGGGCGGCCCAGCACGTTGTTGTAGTAGCGCACCAGCTTGACCTGGGTCTCGTTGGCGTCGGAGCCGGAGAGGCCGTAGTAGACCTTCTTCATCCCCGCCGGCGCCCAGTCGCGGATGATCCGCGCGGACAGCTCGATGATCGCCTCCGAGGAATGGCCGACGTAGGTGTGGTAGTAGGCCAGCTGCCTGGCCTGCTCATGGATGGCGTCGGCCACTTCGGTACGGCCGTAGCCGATGTTCACGCAGTACAGCCCGGCGAAGGCGTCCAGCAGCTCGCGGCCCTGGTGGTCGCGGATGCGCACGCCCGAGGCGCCGGTGATGATGCGCCCGGGCAGGGCGCCGCTGGCGTGGTCGTGGGCGTGGGTGGAAGGGTGCATGAAGTGCGCACGGTCCTGTTCGAACAGCTCGGCGTAGTCGGTCATGGCGGTGTTCTCCTCAGATGGCGCCGTGGTGCAGGCAGAAGTACTTGGTCTCGACGAAGGGCTCGAAGCCCTCGCTGCCGCCCTCGCGGCCCAGGCCCGAGGCCTTCATGCCGCCGAAGGGGATGGGGTGGCCGGTGAACCGGGCGCCGTTCACCGCGACCATGGCGAATTCCAGGCGGCGCATCAGCGGCCACACCTGGTCGAGGCGCTGCCCACAAATGTAGGCCGCCAGGCCGTATTCGCTGTCGTTGGCCAGCTCGACGGCCTGCTCCAGGTCGTCGTAGGCCGTCACCCCGGCGATGGGGGCGAAGTTTTCCTCGCGCCAGATGCGCATGGCCGGGGTGACGTCGGCCAGCAGCGTGGGCTGGTGGAACCAGCCGCCCAGGGCGTGGGGCTCGCCGCCGGCGAGCAGGCGCGCGCCGCTGTCGATGGCCTCGCGCACCCGCTCGCAGGTGGCGTCGAAGGCCGCCTGGTGCATCAGCGGGCCTATGTCGCTGCGCTCGTCGCTGGCCGGGCCCACGCGCAGCGTCCGCACGGCGCTGGCGAAGCGCTGCAGGAAGGGTTCGTAGAGCTCGCGGGCGACGAGGATGCGGTTGGCCGCGCAGCAGTCCTGGCCGGAGGTCTGGAACTTGGCGTCGACGGCGAATTTCACCGCCTGCTCCAGGTCGGCGTCGGGCAGCACGATGAAGGGCGCGTTGCCGCCCAGTTCCAGCGCCACCTTCTTCACGTCCTGGGCGGCGGCCTGCAGCACCAGCTTGCCGACGCGGGTGGAGCCGGTGAAGCTGACCGCGCGCACGCGGCTGTCGCGCACCAGGGTCTCCATGGCCATCTGCGGCTCGCCCAGCACCACGTTGAAGGTGCCGGCGGGCAGCCCGGCCTCCTCGGCCAGCTGGGCCAGGGCGAAGGCCGAGTAGGGTGTCTCGTGGGCCGGCTTGACCACCACGCTGCAGCCGGCGGCCAGGGCGGCGGCGGCCTTGCGGGTGATCATCGCCGCGGGGAAGTTCCAGGGGGTGAGCAGCACGGCCACGCCCACCGGTTCCATCACCGTGCCCAGGTGGGCGCCGGGGATGTGGCTGGGGATGTTGCGCCCGTCCAGGCGCCGGGCCTGCTCGGCGAACCAGGGGATGAAGCTGGCGGCGTAGTCGATCTCGCCACGCGCCTCGGTCAGGGGCTTGCCCTGTTCCAGGGAAAGGATCTGCGCCAGGTCCTCGCGGTGCTGGCGGATCAGCTCGGCCCAGCGCAGCAGGGGCGCGGCGCGCTGGTCCAGGGAGAGCTTGCGCCAGGCCGGGAAGGCCGCGGCGGCGGCGTCCACCGCGGCGACTATCTGCTCGCGCTCGAGCAGCGGCACGTGGCCGATGACTTCGCGGTCGGCCGGGTTCTCCACGGCGATGCTGGCGCCGCTGGCGCTGTGCAGCCACTGGCCGTTGACGTAGCACAGCGACTTGAAGAGCAGGGGGTGGGCGTAGGACATGACGGCGTCTCCTCGCAGGTGGCATGGGGACCATCCTAGGGGGAGCGCCGTGGCGGTTTTTTCCTAAGGCCGGGGCGGCGGCGGCAATTCTTTCCGCAGATGCGCCGCGGGCTTTACGTTTTTCGCCCGCCTCAGCAGGCGCTGGCGGAACGCCGGCCCAGGCCCTGGAGGATGGCGCGCAGCAGCACGCCGTAGAGTGGCACGAAGAGGATCAGCATGACTGCCAGCTTGACGCCGTAGTCCACCGTGGCGATTTCCACCCAGTGCTGCGCCATGAAGGGGTTGTCGCTGCGCCAGAAGGCGATGGAGAAGAAGGTGAAGGTATCCAGCAGGTTGCCGAACAGGGTCGACACCACCGGGGCGATCCACCACTGGCGCAGCCGGCGCAGGCGGTCGAACACCTGGATGTCGAGGAACTGGCCGAGCGCGTAGGCCAGGAAGCTGGCCAGGGCGATGCGCCCGACGAAGGTGTTGAACTCGCCCAGCGCGGCGAAGCCGCGGTAGCCGCCGTCCTGGAACAGCACCGAGACCACGTAGGAGGCCAGCAGCGCCGGCCCCATCACCCGGGCGATGACGCGCCGCGCCGGGCTCTTGCCGAGCAGGCGCACGGTAAGGTCGGTGGCCAGGAAGATGAACGGGAAGCTGAACGCACCCCAGGTGGTCTGCCAGCCGAACAGGGTCATGGGCAGCTGCACCAGGTAGTTGCTGGCGATGATCACGAGGAGGTGGAAGACGACCAGGCCGGCCAATGCGCCGCGCCGAGCCGCCGGGGAAAGCGCCGACATGCTGGATCCTTTTTCGTCGATGGGGTGAGGGAACCCATGCCCGGCCCTGTGCCGAGCGGGGCGCATTCTATAGGAGATTGAACCTGGAGTCAGGTTTTTTGGGTGTTTTTTGTGCAGGGGGGTGGGGTTGTTGTGGGGGCGGGTTGCTCGCGAAGGGTGTTCTACCGGAAGGAATTGGCTGGGGGCCAAGAGCGCCCTCTCCCTAACCCTCTCCCTGAAGGGAGAGGGGACCGTTGGGCAGACGCTGATGTTCTGGAGTCAGCCGGCGACGCCGAAGGTTTCCGGCTGAAACCATTCCTCCTCTCGGCACGGACTAGCCCCCTCTCCCTTCAGGGAGAGGGCTGGGGAGAGGGAGCGGAGTCAACCCAACACACCAGAGCCACCGGGAAACACCATTCGCGAGCAAGCTCGCTCCTACGAAAAGAAAGACAGCGCAGCGCGGCATCAGGCGCCCTCCAGCGCCTCCGCCGGCACGGCCGCATCCAGCGTCTTGATCACCTTGGTGACGATGTAGGTGAAGTAGCGCTCGATCCCCAGGTCCTCCAGCAGCAGCTGGTCGATGAAGCGCTGGTAGTGGTCGACGTCGCGGGCCTGGACCATGGCGATGTAGTCCACCCCGCCGCCGGTGGCGTAGCAGAAGCCCACCTCCGGCGCCTGCTGCAGGCGCTGTTCGATGCGGCGCATGTCCTGGGCGGTGTGGCGGCCCAGGGTGATCTCCACCAGCACCTGCTGCTGGCGGAACAGCGCCGGCCAGTCGATCTGCGCGCGGTAGCCCTTGATCAGGCCGGCCTCCTCCAGCTTGCGCACGCGCTCCCAGGCCGGGCTGACCGAGAGGTTGATGGCCTCGGCCAGGCTCGACTTGGTGATGCGCCCGTCGCCGGCGAGGATGCGCAGGATCTTCAGGTCGTAGCGGTCGAGCTTGATCATCGCCACCTCCGGCGCCGCGGCGCGCGCATCAGCCCAGGACCTCGGCGACCACCACCAGGGTGTCGCCGCTCTGCACCAGGCCGGGGAAGTGCCGGGCGGCGAGGATGCCGCCGCGCTTGGCCCGGTACTCCACCGGCGCGGCGCCGGTGCGCAGCACGTCGTGCACCCGCGCCAGCACCTCGCCGCGCTCCACGCGCTCGCCCAGGTCGCGGCACATCTCCAGCAGGCCCTGGTGCTCGCTGGCGACGAAGCAGTCGCCGTCGGGCATGTCGAGCATCACCGAGTCCGCGTGCTCGACTTCGCCACGCAGGATGCCGGCCTGCACCAGCACGTTGCGCACGCCACGGCGGGCGATGGCCACGCTGCGCGCGGTGCTGCTGCCGCCGCCACCCAGCTCGGTGGTGACGAACAGCTTGCCCTGTTCCTCGGCGGCGCTGTCGTACATGCCCACCGCGTCCAGTTCCAGCATGCGCATGGCATAGGGCGCGGCGAAGGCGCGCATCAGCGCCTCGCTGGCTTCCTGCTGGGCCTTGTCCGGCAGCACGTGGCAGGCGGCGAAGGGCAGGAAGTCGAGGGTGCGGCCGCCGGAGTGGATGTCCAGCACCACGTCGGCCAGCGGCAGCAGGGTGCGCTGGAAGTAGTCGGCGATCTTCTGCGTCACCGTGCCGTCCGGGCGGCCGGGGAAGCTGCGGTTGAGGTTGCCGGCGTCGATCGGCGAGGTGCGCTTGCCGGCGAGGAAGGCCGGGGTGTTCATGAAGGGCACGATGATCACCCGGCCGCGGATGTCCTCGGCGCGCAGTTCCTGGGCCAGGCGGCTGAGCGCCACCGGGCCTTCGTACTCGTCGCCGTGGTTGCCACCGGTGAGCAGCGCGGTGGGACCCGCGCCGTTCTTCACCACGCAAATGGGGATCATCACCGCGCCCCAGGCCGAGTCGTCCCGCGAGTAGGGCAGCTTGAGGTGGCCGTGCTGCACGCCGTCGCGCGCGAAGTCGACGCTGGTGGCGATGGGGTTGTGGCGCAGCCCTTTATCGAGTGGCAGTGTCATCGCTTCACTCCTTCACGAACAACTGGCGCGGGTAGTCGCAGAAGGTCTGCACGCCAGTGTCGGTGATCAGGATGCTTTCGGTGATCTCCAGGCCCCAGTCGTCCATCCACAGGCCGGGCATGAAGTGGAAGGTCATGCCCGGTTGCAGCACGCTTTCGTCGCTGGGGCGCAGGCTCATGGTGCGTTCGCCCCAGTCCGGCGGGTAGCTGATGCCGATGGGGTAGCCGCAGCGGCTGTCCTTGTGGATGCCGAACTTCTGCAGCACGGCGAAGAAGGCGCGGGCGATGTCGCCGGTGGTGTTGCCCGGTTTGGCCGCCTCCAGGCCGGCGGCGATGCCTTCGACCACGGCCTTTTCCGCGTCGAGGAAGTGCTGCGGCGGCTTGCCCAGGTAGAGGGTGCGCGACAGCGGGCAATGGTAGCGCTTGTAGCAGCCGGCGATCTCGAAGAAGGTGCCGGCGCCCCGTTCGAAGGGCGTGTCGTCCCAGGTCAGGTGCGGCGCGCTGGCATCCGCACCAGTGGGCAGCAGTGGGACGATGGCCGGGTAGTCGCCGCCATGGCCGTCGGCACCGAGGATGCCGGTGCTGTAGATCTGCGCCACCAGTTCGTTCTTGCGCATGCCCGGCTCGATGCGCTCGAGGATGTGCGCGTGCATCTTCTCGACGATGCGCGCGGCGATGCGCATGTACTCGATCTCCCGCGGCGATTTCACCGCGCGCTGCCAGTTGACCAGCGCGGTGGCGTCGACGAAGCGCGCCTGCGGCAGGTTGGCCTGCAGCGAACGGAAGGCGGCGGCGCTGAAGTAGTAGTTGTCCATCTCCACGCCGATGGCCAGGGCCTGCCAGCCGCGCGCGGCGATCACCTCGCGGGCCAGGTAGTCCATGGGGTGGCGCTCGCTGGACTGTACGTAGTGGTCCGGGTAGCCGACGATGTCGTCGGCGCCCATGAACACCGTGCGGCGCGCGCCGTTGGCGTCCTGGCCGCGGCCGAACCACACGGGGTCGCCGTCCAGCGCCAGCAGCACGCACTGGTGCACGTAGAAGGACCAGCCGTCGTAGCCGGTGAGCCAGGCCATGTTCGACGGGTCGCTGACCAGCAGCAGCTCGATGCCGCGCTGCTGCATGCTGGCGCGGACCTTGGCCAGGCGCTGGGCGTATTCCTCCCTCGCGAAGGGGAGGTTGACGACGATTTCGGGCATGCGGAAATCCTCTGGATGAGTGGTGTCACGGGGGCTCTTGTAGGAGCGAGCTTGCTCGCGAATCCGCCCAGCGCCGGCGCGGCCGAAGAATCTGTTCGCGAGCAAGCTCGCTCCTACAGGTGTTTGTCCGGTATGAAGCGGTCAGCTGTGGAACTTGAACCCCTTGCCCATGCGCTGCGCGCGCTGGAAGGCCAGGCCGGCGATGGCGGTGTCCTGGGCGCCGGTGCCGGTGAGGTCGCAGAGAGTCACGTCCCGGGCGCCGCGGCGGCCCGGGCGCTGCCCGGCGATGACCTGGCCGAGCTCGGCGAAGTCGGCGTCCGCCGCCACCGCGCCGGCCTCGATGGCGTGGTGCAGCTCGCCCAGCACGCGGGTCTGGCTCAGGCGGTCGGCGACGTAGCAGTCCAGCGCCGCCAGCGCCTCGGCGGCGATCTCGTTCTTGTGCTCGGCGTCCGAGCCCATGGCGGTGATGTGCAGGCCCGGGCACAGGTGGCGCTTCTCGATCAGCGGCTCGCGGCTGGGCGTGGTGCTGATGGCGATGTCGGCGCCTTCCAGGGCCTCGTCGACGCTGGCGCAGGCGGTGACCGGGATGCCCAGGGCGCTGCTCAGTTCCGCGGCGCACTGGCGCGCCTTGGCCGCATCGCGGGCCCAGAGGCTGGCACGCTCGATCGGCCGCACCAGGCACAACGCCTTGAGCTGCAGGCGCGCCTGCTCGCCGGCGCCCAGGATGGCCACCTGGTCGGCGTCCTCACGGGCCAGCCATCTGGCCGCCACGGCCCCGGCGCAGGCGGTGCGCACGGCGGTGAGGTAGCCGTTGTCCAGCAGCAGGGCGTCGAGCAGGCCGGTGTGGGCCGACAGCAGCATCATCATGCCGTTGAGGCTGGGCAGGCCGAGCTTCGGGTTGTCGAAGAAGCCCGGGCTGACCTTGATGGCGAAGCGCGGCAGGCCGGGCAGGTAGGCGGTCTTCACGTCCACCTCGCCGTTGTGCTCGGGGATGTCCAGGCGCAGGATCGGCGGCATCGCCACCGCCGCCGTGGCCAGCAGGCGGAAGGCCTGCTCGACGGCGTCGAGGCTTTCGGGGTCCAGCGCCACGCAGGCGCGCAGGTCGGCTTCGCTGAGCAGGGTGACGTCAGCCATGCGGGGTGTCCTCGATGATGCGTTGGTGTTGTTCGATGGCGATGTTGCGGCCGCTGACGACCACCACCACCGGCCCTTCGGCGGTGATGCGGCCTTCCAGCAGCGCGGCGATGCCCACCGCCGCGGCGCCTTCCACCACCTGGCGCTCCTCGCGGTAGGCATGGCGGATGCCGGCGGCGATGGCTTCCTCGCCGAGCAGGTGCAGCTCGTCGCAGTAGGCGCGGGCGAGTTCGAAGGTGTAGCGGTTGTCCAGGCCGATGCCGCCGCCGAGGGAGTCGGCGAGGGTCGGCAGCTCTTCCACCTCCACCGGGTGGCCGGCTTCCAGGCTGGCGGCCATGGCGGCGCCGCGGGCCATGCTGATGCCGTGCAGGCGGATCGACGGGTCGGCGGTTTTCAGTGCCAGGGCCACACCGCCGAACAGGCCGCCGCCGGACAGCGGCACCAGCACCTGGCGCACCTGCGGCAGCTGTTCGAGGATCTCCAGGCCCAGGGTGCCCTGGCCGGCGATGATCTGCGGATGATCGAAGGGTGGCAGCAGGGCGGCGCCCTGCTCGCGGGAAATGCGCTCGGCCTCGGCCTGGGCGTCGTCCTGGCTGTCGCCGACGATGCGCACCTCGGCGCCCAGGGCGCGGATGGCCTCGACCTTGTTCGCCGGCACCAGGCGCGACAGGCAGATGCTGGCTGGCACGCCGAGCACGCGGGCGGCATGGGCAAGGGCGCGGCCATGGTTGCCGGTGGAGGCGGCGACCACCCCGCGGGCCTTCTGCGCGTCGTCCAGCTGGGCGATGGCGTTGCTGGCGCCGCGCAGCTTGAAGCTGCCGGTGGCCTGCTGCGACTCCAGCTTCAGGTACACCGGCGCGCCGAGCAGGGCCGACAGGCTGGACGAGTGCTCCAGCGGGGTCTGCCGCACCAGGCCGCGGATGCGCTGGCGGGCGCGGTACAGCTCGATCAGGGGGATCTCGTTGGCCATGGCGGCCTCCCGACAATGCAGTCGGGCCGAGTGTATGAGCGGGAAATTGTCGCGTTGAATGTACTAGGACGATGTCGTGGAGATTGTCATTCGGCGTGGTAATGGGCGATGGGTATCGCTTCGCTCAACCCATCCTACGGGGCCTCGAACCCACCTGTAGGAGCGGATCTCATCCGCGAATCGCGCCGGGACGTCCGGCTATCGCGGACAAGGTCCGCTCCTACGGGGAGAAATACCGTACTTCCCGGTAATTTGTAGGAGCGGGCCCTGCCCGCGATTCGCGCGCAGGGCGCGCTCCTACAAGGGGACGGGGCGGCGGCCCGTTCAGAAATCGTGGATCTTCGGGTATTGGCCGAACAGCTCGCGCATGTCGTCCAGGGCCTGGGCCATGCGCTCGTCGCTGCATTCGGCGCCCATGCACAGGCGCACCGCGCGCGGGCGCGGGGTGCCGCGGACCATGAAGGGGTCCGGCGAGGTCACGGCGATGTGGCGGTGGCGCAGTTCGCGCACCAGGCTGTCCAGCTCCCAGTGCTCGGGAATGCCGATCCAGCAGCTCAGGGCCTGCGGCGCATGCCCCAGCAGGTGCTCGGCGAAGCGCTCGGCCACCAGCGCCTGGCGCGCCGCCAGCAGGCGGCGCTGGCGTTCCACCAGGGCCTGGGCGTTGCCGTTGTGGATCCAGCGGGTGGCCACTTCGGCCAGCAGCGGCGCGGCCATCCAGCTGTTCACCCGCAGGATGCTCTCGGTGCGCAGGACCAGGCGCCGCGGCACCACCAGGTAGCCGATGCGCAGGCCGGTGAGCACGCTCTTGGTGAAGCTGGTGCAGTAGAACGACAGGTCCGGCAGGTAGTGGCTCAGGGGCGGCGCGCGGCGCTCGCCCAGCAGCGGGCCGTAGACGTCGTCCTCGATGACGTAGACGCCGAAGCGCTGGGCGATGGCGGCGATCTCCCGGCGCCGCGCGTCGCTCATCAGGCTGGAGGTGGGGTTGTTCAGGTTGGGCGTGCACACCAGCGCGGTGACCCGCTCGTTGGCGCAGAGGTCCTCGAAGTGCTCCGGGTCGATACCCTCGCGGTCGATCTCCACGCCCTTCAGGGTGAAGCCGAGCACCTGGGAATTGCCGATCACGCCGTGGTCGGTGAGCTGCTCGCAGAGCACCACGTCGTCGGGCCCGGCCAGGGAGGCGAGGGCGAGGAAGATGGCGTGGGCGGCGCCGTTGGTGATCAGCAGGTCGTCGCGCTCGCAGCGCAGGCCCTGCTGCGCCAGCCATTGCGCCGCCGCCTCGCGGTGGCTGTCGAAGCCGGCGATCGGCCGGCAGGCGCGCATCCACGGCTGGTCCGCTTCCTGGGCCAACTGGCGGCAGGTGTCCTGCCACAGGCGATCGTGGTCGTCGGTGTGTACGATGCTGGCGATGGAGAAGTCCACCAGGGCGCGCTCCGGGTGGTCGAGCATGTAGCGCGACACGCCCTCGGTCATGCGCCGCGAGACGAAGCTGCCGCGGCCCACCTCGCAGCGCACCAGGCCCTGGCGCTCCAGTTCCTTGTAGGCGTTGGTCACCGTCTGCACGCTGATGCCCAGGCCGTCGGCCACCTGGCGTTGCGGCGGCAGGCGCTGGCCGTCGTGCAGGCGGCCCTGCTCGATTTCCGCGGCGATGGCCTGGACCAGTGTCTTGTACTTGGATTCGCCGACCCGCAGGCCGGCCAGCGCCTGGCGCCAGCTTTGCATGATGGGCATTCCCCTTCGGTCTCCGGCACAGGGTGATGGATCAGGGCATTTCCATGGATTGTCCTAGTGCAATTCCGGTGCTGGGAAGCCTTTTGTATGCTCGGGCCGACCAGCCGGTCATGCCGCCGTCCGCCGCGGCGCAAGGCCGGCGCAGAAAAAAGCCGCGGATGGGGCGCTCGCGACAGGGCGTTTTTTCCGCCGCGACGGCGCCGATCGGGAACAGCCGCAAGGCCGGACGGCTTAGTCTGCAACGCAACGAATGCCCTGCGTCGGGGCAGTACTTCGGAAGGCCCGCCCGGCGGGTCCCACATAACAACAACAGTCGCACGACATCGCTACCTGCCATCCACCGCCGCGCCCCAACACCACAACAAGGCCGGCACGAGAAGATCAGGAGATCCGAAGATGAGTACCGCCCCCCTTTCCCTGCGTCGCCTGAACCTGGCCTGCGCCCTGCTGGCGGGCCTTGCGGCCAGTTTCGCCAGCCAGGCCGAGACCACCCTGGAACGCATCCAGAGCACCGGCACCGTGCGCATCGGCTACGCCAACGAGGCCCCCTTCGCCTACACCGAGACCTCCGGCAAGGTCACCGGCGAGTCGCCGGAGATCGCCACCAAGGTGTTCACCGCAATGGGCGTGAAGAAGGTCGAGCCGGTGCTCACCGAATGGGGCGCGCTGATCCCCGGGCTGCGCGCCGGGCGCTTCGACGTGATCGCCGCCGGCATGTACATCACCCCGCCGCGCTGCCAGCAGGTGATCTTCACCGACCCGCACTACCAGATCCCCGATACCCTGCTGGTGAAGAAGGGCAACCCGAAGAACCTGCACAGCTACGCTGACGTCGCGAAGAACCCGGACGTGCGCCTGGCGATCATGTCCGGCACCGCCGAGCTGGGCTATGCCCGCGCCGAGGGGGTGAGCGACGAGCAGATCGTCCAGGTGCCGGACACCACCGCGCAGCTGCAGGCGGTGCGCGCCGGCCGCGCCGACGCCAGCGTCGGCACCGCGCTGACCATGAAGGGCCTGGCGGCCAAGGGCGGCGACGGCGTCGAGGCCATCGCCGACTTCAAGGACGACCCGGCCCACATCGGCTATGGCGCCCTGGCCTTCCGCCCGGAGGACAAGGACCTGCGCGACGCGGTGAACCAGCAATTGAAGAAGTGGCTGGGCAGCGACGAGCACCTGCAGACGGTCAAGCCCTTCGGCTTCGACAAGTCCAACCTGACCGACAAGAGCGCCGCCGAGCTCTGCAAACAGTGACCGCAGGGGGCCCCGCCCCCTCGGCCGTTCCGTCGAACCTGTCGATACGGGATGCGCAACATGGGTGAATTGCTTCCACTGCTGCTGGAGGGCGCCTGGGTGACCGTCCAGGTCACCTTCTTCGGCTCGCTGCTGGCCGTGGCGCTGGCCATAGTCGCCGCGCTCGGCCGCCTGGCGCCCTGGCCTGCGGTACGCTGGCTGGCCATCGGCTACATCGAGCTGTTCCGCGGCACCTCGCTGCTGGTGCAGCTGTTCTGGCTGTTCTTCGTGCTGCCGCTGCCGCCGTTCAACCTGGAGCTGGGCGCCTACACGGTGGCCATCCTCGGCCTGGGCCTGCACATCGGCGCCTATGGCGCGGAGGTGATGCGCGGGGCCATCGGCTCGGTGCCCAAGGGGCAGTACGAGGCGGCGCTGGCGCTGAACATGACGCCGCTCGCGCGCTTTCGCCGGATCATCCTGCCGCAGGCGCTGCTGTGCGCCATACCGCCGGGCACCAACCTGCTGATCGAGCTGCTGAAGAACACTTCGCTGGTGTCGCTGATCACCCTCTCGGACCTGACCTTCCGCGCCCGCCAGCTGGACCAGGCGACCTTCGAGACGCTGAAGATCTTCAGCCTGACCCTGGTGCTGTACTTCGCCATGGCCCAGGCCATCGTCTTCCTCATGCGCCGCCTGGAACGCCGGCTGGGGCATGGGCGCATCCGGGGAGGCCTGTGATGAAGCTGTTCGACTGGCAATTCGCCTGGCAGATCCTGCCGCAGCTGCTGCACGCCTCGCTCAAGACCATCGGCATCACCCTGGTCGGCTTCGCCCTGGCGGTGGTCTTCGGCCTGCTCTTCGCCCTGGCCCGGCGCAGCCGGCACTTCTGGCTGTCGTGGCCGGCGGCCTGGCTGATCGAGTTCATCCGCAGCACGCCGCTGCTGATCCAGGTGTACTTCCTGTTCTACGTGCTGCCCAGCTACGGGCTGAACATGACCTCGCTGGTGGCCGGCACCCTGGGCATCGCCCTGCACTACGCCTGCTACACCGCCGAGGTCTACCGCGCCGGCCTGGAGTCGGTGCCGCGCGGGCAGTGGGAGGCGGTCACGGCGCTGAACTTCTCGCCGTGGCGGGCCTACCGCCAGGTGATCCTGCCCCAGGCCATCCGCCCGGTGCTGCCGGCCCTGGGCAACTACCTGATCGCCATGTTCAAGGACACCCCGGTGCTCTCGGCGATCACCGTGGTGGAAATCATGCAGCAGGCCAAGAACATCGGTTCCGACAGCTTCCGCTACCTGGAGCCGATCACCCTGGTCGGGGTGTTCTTCCTGCTCATCAGCATCAGCCTGGCCGGCGTGGTCCGCCAGGTGGAAAAACGCACGGCACTGCCATGAAAGCGCCCACCGGAGGAAACCCCATGACCGTCCTGTCCATGACCACCCGGCCGCTGGCCGACGAGGCCCCGCGGGCACAGACCGCCCAGCCGATGGTGCGCTTCCGCGATGTGTGCAAGAGCTACGGCAGCTTCACCGTGCTGAACCACCTGGACCTGGAGGTGGGCGCCAACGAGAAGGTCGCCATCATCGGCCCCAGCGGCTCCGGCAAGTCGACCCTGCTGCGCGCCCTGATGACCCTGGAGGGCATCGACAGCGGGGTGATCGAGGTGGACGGCGACCCGCTCACCCACCAGTTGCGCAACGGCGAGCCGGTGCGCGCCTCGGAGGCCCACGTGCGCCGCGTGCGCGGCAAGATCGGCATGGTGTTCCAGAGCTTCAACCTGTTCCCCCACATGAGCGCCCTGAAGAACGTGATGGAAGCGCCGGTGCAGGTGCTGGGCATGCGCCGCGACGAGGCCCGCGAGCGCGCGGTGGAGCTGCTGGAGATGGTCGGCCTGGGCAACAAGCTGGAGCACTACCCCTCGCAGCTCTCCGGCGGCCAGCAGCAGCGCGTGGCCATCGCCCGCGCCCTGGCCATGCGGCCGAAGGTGATGCTGTTCGACGAGGTGACCTCGGCGCTGGACCCGGAGCTGTGCGGCGAGGTGCTCAACGTGGTGCGCCGGCTCGGCACCGAGCACAACCTGACCATGCTGATGGTCACCCACCAGATGGGCTTCGCCCGCGAGTTCGCCGACCGGGTGTGCTTCTTCCACCAGGGCAACATCCTGGAGCAGGGCACCCCGGAACAGCTGTTCGGCCACCCGCAGCACGAGCGGACGCGGTGTTTCCTCAGTGCGGTGAACGAGGCGAGTTGAGGGGGCTGGTTTTTGTAGGAGCGAGGGGGCGCCTAGCTCTTGCTCGCGAACAGGGCTCAACTGTGATGTCAGTGTGTTGGCTCAGCTCCGCTCCCTCTCCCCAGCCCTCGGCTGCGCGCCCCGCCCTGAAGGGAGAGGGGGCTTGTCCGTGCCGAGAAAAGGAATGGTTTCAGCCGGCAGTCCCTGTGCTAGCCGGCTGACTCCAGAACATCAGCGTCTGCCCAACGGTCCCCTCTCCCTTCAGGGAGAGGGTTAGGGAGAGGGCGTTCTTTGGCCCCCTGCCAATTCCTGCCGACGGAACACCCTTCGCGAGCAAGCTCGCTCCTACGAAAAGCCGAGCCCCCATGTAGGAGCGCGCCCTGCGCGCGATTTCGCGGGCCAGGCCCGCGGTATCAGAACCGATACTCCGCACTGACCAACAGATTGCGCGGCTCGCCGTAGTAGCCGCCGTAGAAGGTGGTATCCAGCGCGCTCAGGTACTTCTTGTCGAACAGGTTGTTGACGTTGAGCGTCGTCGACAGCTGCTCGCTGAGCTGGTAGCGCGCCATCAGGTCGACCACCGTGTACTGCTCCTGCCTGGCCTTGGCCGTCTTGCCCAGGTCCCAGGGCGTGTCGGTGAAGTGGATGCCGCTCTGCCAGTTGGCGCCGCCGCCGACGGTCAGGCGGTTCCAGGCGCCGGGCAGGCGGTAGGTGGTCCACAGCTTGAACATCTCCGCCGGCGCCACCGTGTTGATGCGCTCGCCCTCGGCGTCCTTGGTGACGCTGTGGCTGTAGCTGGCGGTGAGGTTCCAGCCCGGCGCCAGCTCGCCGCCGGCCTCCAGGTCGAAGCCCTTGGTCCTGGCGCCCTGCACGGCGCGGTAGGCGGGTTCGTCGAGGGTGCCCACGACGATCTGCCCGGGGTCGGCCTCGGCCAGGTTGTCCTGCTTGATCTCGTAGTAGGCGATGCTGGTGTTCAGGCGGCCGTCGAAGAACTCGCTCTTCAGGCCCACTTCGTAGTTGTCGCCTTCGCGCGGGTCCAGCGGCCGGCCGCTGCGGTCGCGCTCGCTCTGCGGGCGGAAGATGCTGGTGTAGCTGGCGTACACCGAATGCTGCTCGCTGAGGTCGTAGACCACGCCGGCGTAGGGCGTCACCTGGCCGCTCTCGCGCATGCGCGTGGTGCTGCTGAAGTCGGCGAACGCGGGCACCACGTAGTCCAGCGAGTAGCTGTACTTGTAGTCGCTGGCGCGGGCGCCGAGGATCACCGACAGGGCGTCGGTGGGGCGCAGGCGGGTGGCCAGGTAGACGCCCTGCTGGTAGATCAGGGTGTCGTTGTCCATCAGCGGGCCCTCGGACACCGGGCGCGGCGTGCGGTTGTCCCAGGTGTAGATGTTCACCTCGCGGCCTTCGAGGTCGTCGAGGTCGGGGTCGTTGTGGTCCTCGTACTTCGACCAGCTGTAGCCGAGCACCAGTTCGTGCTCGCGGCCCAGCAGCTGGAACGGCCCCTTGGCCATCAGGTCGACGCCGGTCTGCTTCTGCCAGCCGCTACCGTCGCCGCCGTACAGGCGCAGGCCGTCGCCGGTCACTTTGTCCGGGTAGCCCCAACTGGCCGAGGCCAGGGACAGGTCGCGGGTGCTGTAGAGCTGGTTCAGCGCGAGTTTCAGCGACCAGTCGCCGGCCAGGCGCTGTTCCAGGGTGTAGAAGGTGCTCAGGGTGTCCTGGTCGCGGTGGCTCCAGCGCGAGGCCGGGTTGAAGGAGCGGGAGAAGTCGGTCTGGCTGCCGTCGCTGTAGAAGATCGGGAAGCTGCCGTAGGAAACGCCGCGGGGCGCGTACTTCTGGTAGTCGACGCCGAAGGTGAGCAGGGTGCTGTCGCTCAGGTCGGCCTCGAGGATGCCGTAGTAGACCTGCTTTTCCTGCTGGTAGTGGTCGACGTAGCTGTTGTTCTGCTGGTAGGCGATGACACTGCGCCCGCGCAGCCGGCCGTTGTCGGTCAGCGGCCCGGAGACGTCCGCCTCGGTGCGGTACAGGTCCCAGGAGCCGAGGCCGGCGCTGACGTAACCCTGGAACTCGGCGGTGGGTTTCTTGCGCACCAGGTTGACCGTGCCGGAAGGGTCGCCGGCGCCGGTCATCAGCCCGCTGGCGCCGCGCAGCACTTCCACCCGGTCGTAGATGGCCATGTCCGACAGGCTCTGCGGCGTGGCGGTGGTGCTGGGGATCAGGGTGGTGGGCACGCCGTCGTACTGGAAGCTGTCCACCGTGTAGCCGCGCGACCAGATGTTGAAGCGCTCGCTGTCGTAGTGCTGCACCGAGATGCCGGGGGTCTGCTCCAGCACGTCGGTGAGGCTGTGCAGGCCCTGGTCGGCGATGCGCTGGCGGGTCATCACGCTCACCGATTGCGGCGTCTCACGCAGGGACAGGCCGAGGCCGGTGGCGGTGCTGCTGGCGCCAGTGGTGTAGGCGCGGGTGGCCTCGCTGGGCGCGTCGGGGGCGAACTCCGAGACCACGGTGTCGTCCATCTTCAGCGCCGCGTCGGGCCGTGGCGCCAGGGTGTAGCTGCCGTCGGACTGGCGCTCGGCCTGCAGGCCGGTGCCTTCGAGCAGGCGGCCCAGGGCGGTTTCCACCGGGTAGCTGCCCTGCAGCCCGGGGCTGCGCTTGCCGGCGGTGAGGTTGGCGTCCACCGAGAGCAACACCCCGGCCTGGCTGGCGAAGCGGTTCAGGGCCTGGTCCAGGCCGCCGGCGGGAATGGCGTACTGCTGCTGCGCCTCGGCCGCCCAGGCCGGCGGGCAGAGCAGAGGGGTGACGGCCAGCGCGGCGGCGAAGGTGCCGGGGCGCAGGGCGGCGGCCAGGCGGGCGAGGGGCATTCTGGGCATTGCGGGAGGTTCCTCTTGGGCAGGGCTCTGCAGGGGGTTCAAGAGGTATCCCGGACGAGCCGGCGAAACCGACAAGCGCCGCTGGAGTTTTTTTCGATGAACCGTTGGCGGCGAGTCAGGCGCGGCGTTCCACCGTCACCCAGTAGCGGGTGCGGTAGCTCACCCGCACCGGCAGGCTGCGCTCCAGGGCGGCGAGCACACGGCCGGTGTCGGCCAGCGGGAACACGCCGGTGAGCAGCAGCCCGGCGGCATCCTCGGCGCAGCGCAGCAGGCCGGAGCGGTGGCGCCCCAGTTCGGTGAGGAACTGCCCCAGCGGCTGGCGCTCGGCGATCAGCCGGCCTTCGCTCCAGGCGCTGGCGTTGCCGTCGGCGGCCTGCAGCGCACCGATGCCCTCGGCGTTGAACCACAGGCGCTGGCCGGCCTGCAGGCGCACGGCGGCGGCATGCCGCGGCAGGATATCGAGCTGCCCCTGGTAGAGGTCGACGCGGCTGCCGCCGTCCAGTTCGCGCACGGCGAAGCGCGCGCCGCGGGTGCGGATGTCGCCGGCGGCGGTCTCGACCACCAGCGGCCGCGCCTCCTGCACGGCCTGGCAGAGGATTTCCCCGGCCAGCAGGCAGATGCGCCGCTGGCTGGCGTCGAAGCGGATGTCCACGGCGCTGTCGCTGTTCAGGTCCAGCTGGCTGCCATCGGCCAGGCGCAGGTGGCGGCGTTCGCCCTTGGCGGTGCGCTGGTCGGCGAAGGTCTCGCGCCAGGGCAGGTCGCCGGCCAGGTAGGCGCTGCCGCCGGCGGCCAGCAGCAGGCCGAGCGTCTTCAGCAGGTCGCGGCGGCGGCGGTCCGGCAGCTCGCCCAGCACCTGGCGGGCGGTGGCGGCGGGCACGCTGGCCAGGGTGCCCTGCAACTGCTGCAGGCGCTGCCAGGCGCGGCGGTGCTCGGGGTCGGCGGCATGCCAGGCGGCGAAGGCCGCGTGCTGGTCGGTGTCCAGCTCGCCGCCCCAGTGCAGCATCAGCCACTCGCTGGCGCGTTCGACCACGGCCGGGGCCACCGGCGCTTCGGCTGGGCGTTTCATGCTTCGTAGAGCACCTGGTAGCAGGCCTGGATGGCGCGGATCATGTACTTCTGCACCGAGCTGAGGCTCACCCCCAGGCGCTCGGCGATCTGCGCGTAGCTCAGCCCCTCGAACTGCGACATGAGGAAGGCCGCGCGCACCTTGGCGGGCATGCGCTCGAGCATGGCGTCGATACGCAGTAGGGTTTCGACGATGATGGCGCGGGTTTCCAGCGACGGGGTTTCCGGCTCGGGCAGCTGGGCGATGCTGTCCAGGTAGGCCTGTTCGATGCGCTGCCGGCGCCACTGGTCGACCACCAGGTTGCGGGCGATCTGCACCAGGTAGCTGCGGCCTTCCTGGCGGGCCGGGTAGCGGCCGGAGACCAGCAGGCGCAGGAAGGTGTCATGGGCGATGTCGGCGGCACGCTCGCGGTCGCCCAGGCGCCGCCGCAGCCAGCCGTGCAGCCAGCCATGGTGGTCGAGGTAGAGCTGCTGCAGGGATTCCTTCGCGCCAGTTGCCGCCGACATGGGCCGCCCATCCGCTCAATTGATAAGTATTATCATTAACGTCTTGGCGGCGGAATATACGGCCCAGCCGGGGCCGGCGGCAAGCCTGGGCGCGGCGAACCTCAGTCGGAGTCGACGAAACGCAGGCCGGCGCCCTCGGCGTCGGTGCGCATGACTTCCATCTGCAGCACCGGCGCTTCCATGGGCAGGTCCTGCACCTGGCCCTGCACGCGGGTGCCGGGAGGGAGCGCGGCCAGCGCCGCGTGGCGCACGTAGACACCGCCGTCGGAGAGGTCACGGGTGTGGCCGATGACCTCGCCGAAGCTCGCGTGGACGATCTTGATCCTGCACTTCATCGGGGTACGCGGGTACTGCCTCTGATTCGCCATGCTCGGCATCCGTCCGGAATGTCAGCGGCATAGTCGGCCCGATCCGCCGCCGCCGGTCAAGCGGCCAGTTGCCCCAGCAGCCAGAGGTTGGCGCCGCTGATGACGACGAAGAGCAGCCAGGCCAGCGCGCGGGTCGGCCAGCGGTTGACGAACTCGCCCATCAGCGCGCGGTCGCCGGTGAAGCGGATCAGCGGCCAGAGCGCGAAGGGCAGTTGCAGGCTGAGCACCACCTGGCTGAACACCAGCAGCTTGCCCACCGCCCTGTCGCCCATCAGCATCACCCCCAGCAGCGCCGGGATCAGCGCCAGGGCGCGGGTGATCAGGCGACGCTGCCAGCAGGGGATCTTCATCTGCAGGAAGCCTTCCATGATCACCTGGCCGGCGATGGTGCCGGTGAAGGTGGAACTCTGCCCGGAGGCGAGCAGCGCCACGCCGAACAGTATGGCGGCCAGGCCGGCGCCGACCAGGGGTTCGAGCAGGCGGTAGGCGTCCTGGATCTCGGTGACGTCGGAATGCCCGGTCTCGTGGAAGGCAGCGGCGGCGAGGATCAGGATGGCGGCGTTGATCAGCAGCGCCAGGCTCAGCGAGACCACGGTGTCCAGCCGCGCCAGGCGGATCGCCGAGGCCTTGCCCTGGCTGCCGGCCACCGCGCGGGTCTGCACGATGGAGGAGTGCAGGTAGAGGTTGTGCGGCATCACGGTGGCGCCGAGGATGCCGATGGCCAGGTACAGCGGCTCGCGCTGGCCGAGGGTGTCCAGGCTGGGCACGAAGCCGGCGGCGACGTCCGGCCAGTACGGCTTGATCAGCACCAGCTCGACCACGTAGCAGGCGCTGATGGTGATGATCAACCCCAGCATGATCGCCTCCAGGTGGCGGAAGCGCTGGCCCTTGAGGCCGAGGACGATCAGGGTGTCGAGAGCGGTGAGGAGGATGCCGCCGGTGAGGTTCACGCCCAGCAGCAGGTGGAAGGCCAGGGCGCAGCCGAGCACTTCGGCCAGGTCCGTGGCGACGATCGACAACTCCGCCAGCAGCCACTGCACCTTGGCCATGGCCGGGCTGTAGCGCTGCCGCGAGAGCTGCGCCAGGTCCTGCCCGGTGACGATGCCCAGGCGCATGGCCAGGCACTGCAGGACCATGCCGGCCAGGCTCGACAGCAGAACCACGTAGAGCAGCTGGTAGCCGAAGCCGGAACCGGCCTCGATGGCCGTGGCCCAGTTGCCCGGGTCCATGTAGCCGATGGAGACCAGCAGGCCGGGCCCGGCGAACTGCAGGATGCGCTTCCACAGCGGCGCGCTGGGCGAAACGACGACGCTGCCCCTGACCTCGGAAGGGCAGAAGGGCGCGGTGGCGGTGGTCGGTAGTCCCCACATGCTGGCATCCCTCAGCTCAGTACCACTTGGCTTCGCCTTCGGGGCGTTTCTTGAAGCGCTTCATGGTCCACATGTACTGGCTGGGGTAGTCGCGCACGTAGCGGGCCAGCTCGCGGCTCAGGGCGGCGACCGAGACTTCCATGTTCTTGTCGTACATGTCCGCCGGCGCGGCCTCGAGGATCACCTTGTAGCCGCTGCCGTCGGGCAGGCGCACCGCGTGGAAGAACACCCCGCGGGCCTTGCCGCGCGACAGCAGGGACGGCACGAACTTGCTGGTCAGCGCGGTGGTGCCCAGGTAGGGCACGAACAGCCCCGAGCCCAGGTCCGGCTCCGGGTCGCAGGGAATGCCGACGCAGCCGCCGCGCTTCACTTCCTTGATCACGCTCATGATGCCTTCCGGGGTGGACGGCGCCACGCGGTTGCCCAGCTGCACGCGCTGCTTCTTCAGCAGTTCGTCCACCGCCTTCAGCTTCGGCGGGCGGTAGAAGATGATCGGCTTGGCGTAGGAGCAGTAGAAGTGGTTGAGCACTTCCCAGTTGCCCAGGTGGCTGGTGATGCCGACCAGGCCGTCGCCGGAGGCCAGGGCCTCTTCCAGCACCTCCATGCCTTCCACCTCGCGGATGTACTGCAGCGACTTCTGCGGCGGCCAGATCCAGGCGCAGGCGCTCTCGGTGAGGGTCCTGCCGATGTCCATCAGGCTGCGCCCCACCAGCTTGTCCAGCTCCGCGGCGGACAGCTCGGGGAAGCAGTGCGAGATGTTGATGCGCGCCACCTCGCGGGAGCGGTTGGGCAACTTCCACATCAGCCAGCCAATGGCGGCCCCCAGCCCCTGCACCGCCCGCCAGGGCAGCATGGCGAACAGACGCAGCCCGCCCACCACCAAGGCACCTTTGAATTTCTCCACGGAATGCTCCTTCAGCCGAATGCGCACATTCTAACCAGCGGGCATGGGCGAAGGCGAAAGGCGCGCGGCAATGGGGGCGATAGAAACAGCTTGAATCCACCGTAGGGCGCATAACGCCTACGGCGTTATCCGCCGTTTGGCCTTGGTCCAAGGCTGCTCCGGGTCTGACCACGGAGCACCTCTTTCCGAGTGCTCCGAGCTCAACCGCGAAGCCGAGCATGAGCTAGGTGAAACGGCGTATAACCGCGAACGGTTATACGCCCTACGGTGCTACGAACTCCATCCGCGATCAGGACAGCTCCGCGTGACGATCGCAATCGAGGGTATGGTCCATCACCATCCCCGTGGCCTGCATGAAGGCGTAGCAGATGGTCGGCCCGACGAAGGTGAAGCCGGCCTTCTTCAGCGCGCGGCTCATGGCTTCGGCTTCGGGCGTCACCGCCGGCACGTCGCCGCGGCCGCTGAAGCGGTTGACCTTCGGCCGGCCACCGACGAACGACCAGAGGAATTCCACCGGCTCGGGCAGCGCCAGCCAGGCTTGGGCGTTCTGCCGCGCAGCCCTGAGCTTGGCCAGGTTGCGGATGATGCCCGGGTCCTGCATGCGCTGCTCGATCTCCTCGTCGCTCATGCGCGCCAGGCGCTGGGGGTCGAAGCCGAACAGCACCTCGCGGTAGCGCTCGCGCTTGCGCAACACGGTGATCCACGACAGCCCGGCCTGGGCGCCCTCCAGCACCAGCATCTCGAACAGCGCCTGGGGGTTCCTCTGCGGCACGCCCCACTCGGTGTCGTGGTAGGCGATGTACAGCGGGTCGTCGTTGCACCAGAAGCAGCGGGGCATGGCGGTCGTCCTGACGGGGCGAAGGGAGGTCCCACTATAGCCGGAACACTGTATGAAGATACAGTCAAATACCCACTTCCCGCCGTTTGCGAATTCATCCGAAAACGTGCGCGCACCCCAAGCGGCACGCGGCTTCGGGTATACTGCGGGGTTTTCGTCGCATACCCAGCACAGGTGAAATTCGTGAGCCAGACTACGCCCGCCGTGCGCACCTTCCAGGACCTGATCCTCGCCCTGCAACAGTACTGGGCCGACCAGGGCTGCGTGGTGCTGCAGCCCTACGACATGGAAGTTGGCGCCGGCACCTTCCATACCGCCACCTTCCTGCGCGCCATCGGCCCGGAGACCTGGAACGCCGCCTACGTGCAGCCCAGCCGCCGGCCAACCGACGGCCGCTATGGCGAGAACCCGAACCGCCTGCAGCACTACTACCAGTTCCAGGTGGTGCTCAAGCCCAACCCGGAGAACTTCCAGGAGCTCTACCTGGGTTCGCTGCAGGCCATCGGCATCGACCCGCTGGTGCACGACATCCGCTTCGTCGAGGACAACTGGGAATCGCCGACCCTCGGCGCCTGGGGCCTGGGCTGGGAAATCTGGCTGAACGGCATGGAGGTGACCCAGTTCACCTACTTCCAGCAGGTCGGCGGCATCGAGTGCTACCCGGTCACCGGCGAGATCACCTACGGCCTGGAGCGCCTGGCCATGTACATCCAGGGCGTCGACTCGGTGTACGACCTGGTGTGGGCCGACGGCCCGTTCGGCAAGGTCACCTACGGCGACGTGTTCCACCAGAACGAAGTGGAGCAGTCGACCTACAACTTCGAGCACGCCAACGTCGAGAAGCTGTTCGAGCTGTTCGACTTCTACGAAAGCGAAGCCAACCGCCTGATCGAGCTGCAGCTGCCGCTGCCGACCTACGAGATGGTGCTCAAGGCCTCGCACACCTTCAACCTGCTGGACGCGCGCCGGGCCATCTCGGTGACCGAGCGCCAGCGCTACATCCTGCGCGTGCGCACCCTGGCCCGCGCCGTGGCGCAGAGCTACCTGCAGGCGCGCGCGCGCCTGGGCTTCCCCATGGCCACACCCGAATTGCGTGACGAAGTACTGGCCAAGCTGAAGGAGGCCGAATAATGAGCGCGAAGGATTTCCTCGTCGAACTGGGCACCGAAGAGCTGCCGCCCAAAGCCCTGAAGAGCCTCGGTGAAGCCTTCCTGGCCGGCATCGAGAAGGGCCTGAAGGCCGCCGGCCTGGGCTACTCCGCCGCCCGCTGCTACGCCGCGCCGCGCCGCCTGGCGGTGCAGATCGACCAACTCGCCGTGCAGCAGCCCGACCGTACCGTCAACCTCGACGGCCCGCCCGTGCAGGCCGCCTTCGACGCCAGCGGCAACCCCACTCAGGCCGCCCTCGGCTTCGCCAAGAAGTGCGGCGTGGACCTGGAGCAGATCGACAAGAGCGGCCCCAAGCTGAAGTTCAGCCAGACCATCGCCGGCCAGCCGGCCGTCGGCCTGCTGCCGGGCATCGTCGAAGCCTCGCTGAACGAGCTGCCGATTCCCAAGCGCATGCGCTGGGCCGCGCGCCGCGAAGAGTTCGTGCGCCCGACCCAGTGGCTGGTGATGCTCTTCGGCAGCGAGGTGGTGGACTGCGAAATCCTCACCCGGAAGGCCGGCCGCGAATCCCGTGGTCACCGCTTCCACAACCCGGATAACGTGCTGATCTCCAGCCCCGCCAACTACCTGGAAGACCTGCGCAGCGCCCACGTGCTGGCCGACTTCGCCGAGCGCCGCGAGATCATCGCCAAGCGCGTCGCCGAGCTGGCCGCCGAGCAGCAGGGCACCGCCATCGTGCCGCCGGCCCTGCTGGACGAAGTGACCGCCCTGGTCGAATGGCCGGTGCCTCTGGTCTGCTCCTTCGAGGAACGCTTCCTCGCCGTTCCCCAGGAAGCGCTGATCACCACCATGCAGGACAACCAGAAGTACTTCTGCCTGCTGGACGCCAACGGCAAGCTGCTGCCGCGCTTCATCACCGTGGCCAACGTGCAGAGCAAGGCGCCCGAGCACATCGTCTCGGGCAACGAGAAGGTCGTGCGCCCGCGCCTGACCGACGCCGAGTTCTTCTTCAAGCAGGACCAGAAGCAGCCGCTGGAGGCCTTCAACGAGCGCCTGAAGAACGTGGTGTTCCAGGCCCAGCTCGGCACCGTGTTCGACAAGGCCGAGCGAGTGTCCGCCCTGGCCGCCTTCATCGCCGAGCGCATTGGCGGTGACGCGAAGAACGCCGCGCGCGCCGGCATCCTCTCCAAGTGCGACCTGGCCACCGAGATGGTCGGCGAGTTCCCGGAAATGCAGGGCATCGCCGGCTACTACTACGCCACCGCCGGCGGCGAGGCCAAGGATGTCGCCCTGGCGCTGAACGAGCAGTACATGCCGCGCGGCGCCGGCGCCGAGCTGCCGAGCACCCTGACCGGCGCCGCGGTGGCGGTGGCCGACAAGCTCGACACCCTGGTCGGCATCTTCGGCATCGGCATGCTGCCCACCGGCAGCAAGGACCCGTACGCCCTGCGCCGTGCCGCCCTGGGCGTGCTGCGCATCCTCATCGAGAAGCAGCTCGACCTCGACCTGGGCGAGGCCATCGCCTTCGCCGTCGGCCAGTACGGCGACAAGGTCAAGGCCGAGGGCCTGGCCGCCCAGGTCCAGGACTTCATCTTCGACCGCCTGCGCGCGCGCTACGAGGACGAAGGCGTCGACGTCGCCGTGTACCAGGCCGTGCGCGCCCTGACGCCGACCGCGCCGCTGGACTTCGACCAGCGCGTGCAGGCCGTGCAGGCCTTCCGTCAGTTGCCCGAAGCCGAGGCCCTGGCCGCCGCCAACAAGCGCGTGTCGAACATCCTGGCCAAGGCCGAGGGCGAGGTGCCGGCGAGCGTCAACGCCGGCCTGCTCAACGAGGCCGCCGAGAAGGCGCTCGGCAGCGCCGTGGCGAACGCCGAAGGCGAAGTGGCTCCGCTGGCCCAGGCTCGCGACTACCGCGCCGCCCTGGCCCGCCTGGCGGCCCTGCGCGCGCCGGTGGACGCCTTCTTCGAGGAAGTCCTGGTCAACGCCGACGACAGCGCCGTGCGCGCCAACCGCTACGCCCTGCTGGCGAAGCTGCGCGGCCTGTTCCTCGGCGTCGCCGACATTTCCCTGCTGGGCTGACGCCCAGTGGCTACAGGCTTCAGGCCCCAGGCTGCAGGTGATGCAGCCCGGCCTGCAGCCTGTGGCTTGCAGCCTGTAGCCTGAACATGAAACTACTGATCCTCGACCGCGACGGTGTCATCAACCAGGACTCCGACGCGTACATCAAATCCCTCGACGAGTGGATTCCGCTTCCCGGCGCCATCGCCGCCATCGCCCGCCTGAGCCGGGCCGGCTGGACGGTAGCGGTGGCCACCAACCAGTCCGGCATCGCCCGCGGCTACTACGACCTCGCCACCCTGGAAAACATGCACGCGCGCCTGCGCGAGCTGGTGGCGGAGCAGGGCGGCGAACTGGGGCTGATCGTCCATTGCCCCCATGGACCCGACGAAGGCTGCGAGTGCCGCAAGCCGAAGCCGGGTATGCTCAGGCAGATCGCCGCGTACTACGACGTTTCGCTCAAGGGCGTCTGGTTCGTCGGCGACACCCGGGGTGACCTGGAAGCCGCCCTGGCCGTCGATTGTCAGCCCGTGCTGGTGAAGACCGGCAAGGGCGAACGCACCCTGGCCAAGGCGCTGCCCGAAGGCACGCTGGTCTTCGATGACCTGGCCGCCGTCGCCTCCCACCTCTTGCCCTAAGGACCCGCTGACCATGTCGACAGTGCAGGCCATCAGAACCGTTCTCTTCTACCTGCTGCTGTCGGCCAGCGCCTTCCTCTGGGGCACCCTCAGCCTGCTGATCGCGCCCTTCCTGCCGTTCCGCGCGCGCTACCGCTTCGTGGTCCAGCGCTGGTGCCGCTTCGCCGTCTGGCTGGCCTGGCACATGGTCGGCGTGCGCTACCGCCTCAGCGGCCTGGAAAACATCCCGCAGAAGCCCTGCGTGATCCTCTCCAAGCACCAGAGCACCTGGGAGACCTTCTTCCTCTCCGGCTATTTCGAACCGCTGAGCCAGGTACTCAAGCGCGAACTGCTGTTCGTGCCCTTCTTCGGCTGGGCCCTGGCCCTGCTCAGGCCCATCGCCATCGACCGCAGCCAGCCCAAGCTGGCCCTCAAGCAGCTCGCCAAGCAGGGCCACGAGCGCCTGCAGCAGGGTGCCTGGGTGCTGATCTTCCCGGAGGGCACGCGCATCCCCACCGGCGAGCTGGGCAAGTTCTCCCGCGGCGGCGCGGCCCTGGCGGTGAATGCCGGCCTGCCGGTGCTGCCCATCGCCCACAACGCAGGCCACTGCTGGCCGAAGAACGGCTGGGCCAAGTACCCGGGCACCATCGAGGTGGCGATCGGCCCGCTGATGCATGCCGAAGGCGAAGGCCCGCGCGCCATCGCCGAACTCAACCAGCGCGCCGAGGAATGGGTGGCCCGGACCCTGCGCGAGATGGGCGAGCTGCCGGCACAGGCAGCGCCCAAGGCCGACGTGGCCTGAGCCGGATAGCCAGGCTGTAGAGGACAGGGCCCAATGGGCCCTGTTTTCGTTTCTGGCGCACGATCGGGCGTCACGGCACCCGTCCCCTGTTTTTTGTCCGATACGCCCTCCACGCGCGTCCCTGGCGGCCTATAAGCTCAAAGGCAGGCCCCAGGGAAGAGCGCTCGCCATGTCCCCGATCGAACCGCGTCCAGCCACCTCCATCCTGCTCCTGCGTGAAGCGGAGGAGGGCGACGAGCTGGAAGTCTTCATGCTGCAGCGTAACCCCCAGGTGGCCTTCTGCGGCGGCGCCCTGGTGTTCCCCGGCGGCAAACTGGAAGACGCCGACGGCCACGCCCGGTTCCGCCAGCACTGCCTGGGCGCCGATAGCCTGGACGACGACGAACTGCGTTTCCGCGTGGCGGGGCTGCGCGAACTCTTCGAGGAAAGCGGCATTCTCCTGGCCCGCCGGCAAGGCTGCGAAGGGCTGCTCGACGGTGCCGCCCTCGCCGAGCTGAAGGCTCGCTGGCAGCGCCACATCCAGGGCGACGCCAGGCGCTTCCTGGAACTGCTGGAAGAGGAGTCCCTGCTCCTCGCCATCGACCAGCTGGAACCCTTCGCCCACTGGGTCACCCCGGCCTTCCTCGACAAGCGCTTCGACACCCGCTTCTTCATCGCCGCCGCCCCGGCCGGACAGGCCGCCCTGCACGATGGCGGCGAGGCGGTGGACTCGCTGTGGATCAATCCGCAGCGCGCCCTGGAGGAAGGCGAAGCGGGCCGCCACAGCCTGGTCTTCGTCACCGCGCAGAACCTGCGCCTGCTGCTGGGCATCGACAACCTCGCCCAGGCCCTGGCCATGGCCCGCCAACGCCCGCGGCGCAGCGTGCAACCCTGGCTGGAGGACATCGGCGGCATCCGCCATCTGTGCATTCCCGAAGATGCCGGTTATCCCGAGGCGGTCTTTCCGTTGCGGCCGGGTGGGGGGTTCTGAGTTTCCCCTGAATCCTGAATAGAGATTGGAGAGGAGAAGGCAGAGCCGGAGAAAATTCACGGCCAGACCATTTGGCTTTATGTTGGTCTTGCCGCGGCATTGCCGGTGTGGCGATCCAGGCGGCTAGAAGGGTTTGAAATAAAGGTTGTCTTTTGTGGTGAGTGACACAGAACTGCTGGAACGTTTGCGGGCGGAGAACGCCCGTCTGATCGGACTACTGGAAGCCCATGGCATCGACTGGCGCGACGCCGGGAAACAACCGGCCCATACACCCAGGCCGATAAATCCTCTCGATACGAACGCCAAGCTCGCGCTCTTCAAGCGGCTATTCCGAGGCAGGACCGATGTATTTGCCTTGCGCTGGGAAAGCAAGGCAGGCAAGTCCGGCTACTCACCTGCCTGCGCCAACGAGTGGCGGCCTGGCGTATGCCAGAAACCCAGGATCAAATGCGGCGACTGCTCCCATCGACAACTGATTCCCTTGACCGATCAGGTGCTCTACAGGCACCTGGCGGGGGAGATCGTCATAGGCATATACCCGCTGCTGCCGGATGACACCTGTTACTTCCTCGCCGTGGATTTCGACGAAGCCGATTGGCGAGACGATGCCACGGCGTTCGCTCAATCCTGTCATGAGCTGAATATTCCAGTGGCTCTGGAGATCTCGCGCTCAGGCAAGGGTGCGCACGCCTGGATATTCTTCGAGCACAACGTTCCTGCATACGAGGCACGGCAGCTGGGTTCGGCGGTCATCAGCCACACCTGCGAGCGCACCCGCCAGTTGGCGTTGACGTCCTACGACCGACTGTTTCCGAACCAGGACAGCATGCCCAAGGGTGGCTTCGGCAACCTGATCGCATTGCCTTTGCAGAAGAAGGCCCGCGCATTGGGTGGAAGCATATTCGTCGATGAGACGCTGACGCCCTACCCGGATCAATGGGCATTCCTGGCCAGCATTCAGCCAATGCCGGTTCAGGATATTGCCCTCACCATGCAACAGGCCACGGGCGGGCGTCATCCGTTGGACGTCATCGAAGTCACGGACGAGGAGGATCGCAAACCCTGGCACCCCGCCTCGATAACATCCCGAAAACTGACCGGCCCCCTGCCGACGTCTATCAATGCAACCCAGGCCAACCAGCTCTATTTCGAGAAAGCAGAACTCCCCCAGCCGTTGGCCAACAAGCTCATCAGGCTTGCAGCCTTTCAGAATCCCGAATTCTACAAGGCCCAAGCCATGCGTTTGCCGGTATGGAACAAGCCTCGGATCATCGGCTGCGCAGAGAATTTTCCCCAGCACATCGCCTTGCCTCGCGGTTGCCTCGATGAAGTGCGGACACTGCTGCAGGAGAATGCCATCGGCCTGGTACTCCACGACGAGCGCTATCAAGGGGAGCCGATCGCGGCCAACTTCGCAGGAAGGTTGCGCCCTGATCAGGAAGCGGCACTCGAAGCCGTTCTGGAACACGAAACGGGGGTTCTCTGCGCCCCCACCGCATTCGGCAAGACCGTCACAGCGGCGGCCCTGATCGCCAGGCGGGGGGTGAATACGCTGGTCCTGGTGCACAGGACGGAGTTGCTGCAGCAGTGGAGAGAACGCCTGCAGACTTTCCTTGGCGTAGGCAAGGGCATTGTCGGCAGCATCGGCGGCGGCAAGGCAAAGCCCACCGGCATCATCGATGTGGCCGTGATGCAATCACTGTCCCGCCAGGGCGAAGTCAACGAGCAGGTGAAACAGTATGGGCAAGTCATCGTGGATGAATGCCATCACCTATCGGCCTTTTCCTTCGAATCCATCCTCAAGACCGCTCGCGCCAAATACGTGTTGGGCCTGACAGCCACACCGGTACGCCGAGATGGACAACAACCGATCATCTTCATGCAATGCGGGCCAATACGACATACGGCGACCCGTCCCGAAAGCGCACCGGCCGATCTGTTGGTGATACCGAAATGGTTATCCCAACCCATCGCCATGCCTGAAGGCTCGGGTATCCAGGACGTGTTCCAGCAGGTCGCCAGGGATACGGATAGAACGGAAAGAATCGTGGCCGCGGTGAACGCCGCCTTCGAGGAGGGCAGAAAGGTCCTGGTGCTGACGGAGCGAACGGACCATCTCAGCGCCATCGAAGAAAGATTGTCTGCGCAGATCAAGGACCTGTTCACATTGCATGGACGGCTTTCCAGGAAGCAACGCACTGCGCTGATGGAAAGCCTGGCCGCGCTGCCCAACGACGCACCACGAGTCATCCTGGCTACCGGAAAACTGATAGGGGAGGGCTTCGATCATCCCGCGCTGGATACCCTGGTACTGGCAATGCCGATCTCCTGGAAGGGGACGCTTCAGCAGTATGCGGGACGGCTGCATCGTGAGCATGCAGACAAGGCCGATGTCCGCATCATCGACTTCGTGGATGCAGGGCACCCGGCTTTACTTCGGATGTGGAACAAGCGTGAGGACGGCTACAGGGCAATGGGTTATCGCTTTGCGGATGCTGCCAGTTCTCCGGGGTTGTTCGACCGAGGCTGAAACACTGCTCGACTGCTGTCCCTGGGGCCCGAGATGGGTATCGACGACAATAGCGATTAAATGAGCCAGGCCGCGCCAGGCCTGCTTTTCAGTGTTGCGAAGCCCGCCTGCCAACGTCAGCGATTATATGAAACCTCAAGCCCAGAAAGGCACGTACTTGGCGTAACGCTTGGAGGTATTCTCCGGATCATCGAGCTTTACCAACCCTTGCATCACCGTGGCGGCGATGATCTGGGAAACGCTTGCGCTCTTGGCCCTGGTGTCTTCCAGCTTGAAGCGCTCACGAAGACTCTGGTTCGTCATCTTCTCGTTGCTGACATACCTGAGGCAGCAGTGCAGATAGCAGGCACGCACCCGCTCGACAGGTTCCATGTCAGCGAACTCCTTGTGAGCGTACAAGGCGACGGTGGTGTGCAGTGGAGAAACACGAACATGTGGAGCTGGCAGTTGGTAATACTCGGTACTGGAAACAACCTTGTCGATGCCGCTGCCCTTTTCCTCGCAGATTCCCATCCGCCGCATCAAGTCCGCGAGCCTCTCATTGCGTGACTTGTATTCATCGACGAATCGTTCGGTGGGAATCAACGGCTGTCCCGGGTTGGTGATCTCGATGCGGTCCGCATAAATTTCGATCGTCACCGACCCTCCCGTCTCGTCGAAGTCCTGGTGCACCAGAGCATTCGCAATCAGCTCCCGGATCGCCAGCTCAGGGAACATACGGGCTTCCTCGCGCAGTGCCTGGCCGATCACCTCGTTCATCGGCAGTTGGCCGTTGACGTAACTGATCAGCCCCTCGAATCCCACCGCATAGCCCTTCTGCCCAATCAGATCGCGCTCCGTAGCCAGCTTGTTCTTCCCTTTGTACGTCACTACGCGCACCGCCTTGCGCTGCAAGAACTCGAACTCGCGCAGATCCTTGGCCAGCAACAACGCGCCCAGGTTGGTGATTCGGTATCCGGCAGTCTCGGTCGCGACGAATCTCTCGCTGACCAGTCGCGCAAGAATGCCTTCACGGGTCGCAGCGAGAGGCATCTTCAGCAGGTCGAAGAACGTCTGTACATCCAGTAGGGAAACCACAGCATCCGCCTCCACCGGTACAGAGGCATAACCACTGAGGAAATCCGGCTGTCCTTCTGCGAATATTCGCTTCAACTGGTCCTGGGTCATCGGCACCAGTTCTTCACCAGAACGCATCAGGTAGGCGCCTTCGTAATGCAGTGGCTGGCCGATAGGGCGCGAGGGAACCTCGAACACCAGAACCCGTCCGTCAGGGTGAAGCAGTTCCCGGACATCAACCCGAATGCGCAGCGCTTCGAGAATCCTCGACTTGATCTGACCCGGCTTTGCGAAGGCCGAAGTGCCCACTACCTGGCGTGGCGATCTGTCAGTAACCCCAAGCACAAGATACCCACCGCCTTCATTGGCCAGGGCCACGCAGTAACGCAGCAGCTTCACGGTGTCGTACTGCTGCTTGGCTTCCTTGAATTCCAGATGCTCCGTCTCGGAAGAACCCCCAAGCCAACACTGAAGAATATCCAGTTCACTCATGCACGCTCCCAGGAGAGGCGGATAGGTGAATCATTCTGGCAATAAAAAAACCCCGACTTACCTTTCGGAGAGCCGGGGTTTTCAAGAGCAGAACGGGAGCTAACGTTTACCAGAATATCCGTTCAACGTTGTCAGAACCGGAATGCCCCAATTACATCGATCAAACGTCCAGGTTCGACACCGCCAGGGCGTTGCTTTCGATGAAGTCGCGGCGCGGCTCCACGGCATCGCCCATCAGGGTGTTGAAGATCTGGTCGGCGGCGATGGCATCCTCGATGGTCACCTTCAGCATGCGGCGGACGTTCGGGTCCATGGTGGTTTCCCACAGCTGGTCCGGGTTCATCTCACCGAGGCCTTTGTATCGCTGGATGCTGTGGCGCTTGGTGCCTTCGGCCATCAGCCACTCGAGCGCGTCCTTGAAGCTGGAGACCGGCTTCTTGCGCTCGCCCTTCTGCACGTAGGCGCCTTCTTCCATCAGGCTGTTCAGCTTGGCGCCCAGCTCGGTGACCGAGCGGTAGTCGTTGCTGGCGAAGAAGTCGCGGTTGAAGGTGACGTAGTTGGACAGGCCGTGGGCGATCATCTCCACCTCCGGCAGCCACAGGTGGCGCTCGCGATCCTCGCGCAGGCTGGCGGTGTAGGTCAGGCCGGACTTCTCGGAGGTCTTCAGGCGCGCCTGGTACTGTTCCAGCCAGGCCTGCATGGCGGCCTGGTCGCCCAGTTGCTCGACGTCGATGCGCGGCAGGTAGACGAAGTGCTCGGTCAGGTCCTGCGGGTACAGGCGCGACAGGCGGGAGAGGGTACGCATGACGGTGCGGTACTCGTTGACCAGCTTCTCCAGCGCCTCGCCGGACAGGCCCGGGGCGCTTTCGTTGACGTGCACGCTGGCGTCCTCGAGGGCCGACTGGGTCATGTATTCCTCCATGGCCACGTCGTCCTTGATGTACTGCTCCTGCTTGCCTTTCTTCACCTTGTACAGCGGCGGCTGGGCGATGTAGATGTAGCCGCGCTCGACCAGCTCGGGGAGCTGGCGGAAGAAGAAGGTCAGCAGCAGGGTGCGGATGTGCGAACCGTCGACGTCAGCATCGGTCATGATGATGATGTTGTGGTAGCGCAGCTTGTCGATGTTGTACTCCTCGCGCCCGATGCCGCAGCCCAGCGCGGTGATCAGGGTGCCCACCTCCTGGGAGGAGAGCATCTTGTCGAAGCGAGCCTTCTCGACGTTGAGGATCTTGCCCTTGAGCGGCAGGATCGCCTGGGTCTTGCGGTTGCGGCCCTGCTTGGCAGAACCGCCCGCGGAGTCACCCTCCACTATGTAGAGTTCGGAGAGGGCGGGGTCCTTCTCCTGGCAGTCGGCGAGCTTGCCCGGCAGGCCGGCGATGTCCAGCGCGCCCTTGCGGCGGGTCATCTCGCGGGCCTTGCGCGCGGCCTCACGGGCGCGGGCGGCGTCGATCATCTTGCCGACCACGGCCTTGGCCTCGTTGGGGTTCTCCAGCAGGAAGTCGGCGAAGTACTTGCCCATCTCCTGTTCCACCGCGGTCTTCACCTCGGAGGACACCAGCTTGTCCTTGGTCTGCGAGCTGAACTTCGGATCCGGCACCTTCACCGAGATGATCGCGGTCAGGCCTTCACGGGCGTCGTCGCCGGTGGTGGCGATCTTGTACTTCTTCGCCAGGCCTTCCTGCTCGATGTAGTTGTTCAGGTGGCGGGTGAGGGCGGAGCGGAAGCCCGCCAGGTGAGTGCCACCGTCACGCTGCGGAATGTTGTTGGTGAAGCAGAGGATGTTCTCGTTGAAGCTGTCGTTCCACTGCAGGGCGACTTCCACGCCAACGCCGTCTTCTTCGCGCTGGGTGTTGAAGTGGAACACCTGGTTGACGATGTTCTTGTTGGTGTTCAGGTACTCGACGAAGGCGCGCAGGCCCCCTTCGTACTTGAACAGCTCCTCCTTGCCGGTGCGCTCGTCGCGCAGCAGGATGCCCACGCCGGAGTTGAGGAAGGACAGCTCACGGATGCGCTTGGCCAGGATGTCCCAACTGAAGTGGATGCTGGTGAAGGTCTCGTCGGAGGCCTTGAAATGCACCTCGGTACCCGAGCCATCGGTCTCGCCCACCGGGCGCAGGGGGAACTGCGGTACGCCGTGGCGGTAGATCTGCTCCCAGACCTTGCCTTCGCGGCGGATGGTCAGGCGCAGTTCCTCGGAGAGCGCGTTCACCACGGACACACCCACGCCGTGCAGGCCACCGGACACCTTGTAGGAGTTGTCGTCGAACTTACCGCCGGCGTGCAGCACGGTCATGATGACCTCGGCTGCGGAAACCCCTTCTTCCTTGTGGATATCGACAGGAATGCCACGGCCGTTGTCGCGGACGGTGATCGATTCATCGGTGTGGATGGTGACGCTGATCTCGCTGCAGTAGCCAGCCAGGGCTTCGTCGATCGAGTTGTCCAGCACCTCGAACACCATGTGGTGCAGGCCGGTGCCATCGTCCGTGTCGCCGATGTACATGCCCGGACGCTTGCGTACCGCGTCCAGCCCCTTCAGCACCTTGATGCTGTTAGAGTCGTACGTGTTGTTCTCGCTCATTCTTCACTCCCGAGGGTGGTCTGAGAGACATGCCCATGTTCCACGTGGAACATCGCAACCGGCGTGTCCGTTCGCCAGCTGTCCTTCAATGGTTCAGGGTCGACGCAGGTGATGAATACCTGGCAACCCAAATCTTCAAGCAACCGGCACAACGAACGCCGGTGCTTTTCGTCGAGTTCCGAGGGCAGGTCGTCCACCAGGTAGACGCACTGGCCTCGCTTGGCCTGATTGATCAGGTGCCCCTGGGCAATACGCAGGGCGCAGACTACGAGTTTCTGCTGCCCCCGCGACAGGATATCTGCCGCGTTATGCCCGCCCAGGCGAATTCGTAGATCGGCCCGTTGCGGCCCAGCCTGGGTGTGCCCCATCTGCTGGTCGCGCAACAAGCTGCCATTCAATACTTCGCCCAGCTCGCGATCCTTGTCCCAGCCGCGGTAATAACTGAGGGTGAGCTGGTCCAACTGGATCAGCTCGCCCAGCGTCTGTTCGAAGACCGGTTTGAGCGTCTGGATATAGGACCGCCGATAGCCATCGATTTCGTCGCTGGCACTGCACAATTCGCGGTCCCAGGCAGCCTGCGAAGCACCGTCCAGTCTACCATGTCGGAGCCACGAGTTCCGCTGGCGCAGCGCCTTCTGCAGCCGCTGCCAGGCGACCATGAAGCGTTGTTCCACGTGGAACACACCCCAGTCGAGGAACTGCCGGCGAATCTTCGGAGCCCCCTCCAATAGACGGAAGCTGTCCGGGTTGATCAGTTGCAACGGCAAGGTTTCCGCCAGCTGGGCGGTGCTGCGTGCATTCTGGCCGTCAATGCGAATCTGGAACTCGCCCTGGCGCTCCCGGGAAATCCCGAGGTTGCTGGTCATGCCATTGGCCAGCTGGACCTGGCCGAAGACGGTGCAGGCGGCCTGTTCGTACTGGATGACCGGTTGCAGGCGCTGGCTGCGGAAGGAGCGGGCGAGGCCGAGCAGGTGGACGGCTTCGAGCACGCTGGTCTTGCCGCTGCCGTTTTCGCCGTAGAGGATGTTGATACGAGGGGAGGGGGAGAAGGTCACCGGGTGCAGGTTGCGCACCGCGGTGACCGAGACGCGGGTCAGTGACATTCAGTGAAGGTCAGAGACGCATCGGCATGACGACGTAGGCGGAGTCGTCGTTGTCGGCTTCCTGCAGCAGGGCGCTGCTGTTGGCGTCGGAGAGGATCATGCGAACCTGCTCGGTGCCCATCACGCCCAGTACGTCCAGCAGGTAGCTGACGTTGAAGCCGATTTCCAGGCTGCTGCCGTTATAGTCGACCTGCACTTCTTCTTCCGCTTCCTCCTGCTCCGGGTTGTTCGCCTGGATTTTCAGCAGGCCGGAGGTCAGTTGCAGGCGAATGCCGCGGTACTTCTCGTTGGAGAGGATCGCAGTACGGCTGAAGGCCTCGCGCAGCAGCTGGCGGTCACCGATCACCAGCTTGTCGCCGCCCTTGGGCAGCACGCGCTCGTAGTCGGGGAACTTGCCGTCCACCAGCTTGGAGGTGAAGGTGAACTCGCCGGTGGTGGCGCGGATGTGGTGCTGGCCGAGGACGATGTCCACCTGGCCGTCCTGCTCGGTGAGCAGACGCGCCAGTTCCAGGATGCCCTTGCGCGGCACGATGACCTGATGGCGGTCCTGGGCCTCCGGCACGCCGCCGCTGAAGGAGCACATGGCCAGGCGGTGGCCGTCGGTGGCCACGGCACGCAGGGTGCCGTTGGACACTTCCAGCAGCATGCCGTTGAGGTAGTAGCGAACGTCCTGCTGGGCCATGGCGAAGCTGGTGCGGTCGATCAGGCGGCGCAGCTTGCTCTGCACCAGGCTGAAGGTCAGCGAGCCCGGGCCTTCCTCGACGGTGGGGAAGTCGTTGGCCGGCAGGGTGGACAGGGTGAAGCGGCTACGGCCGGCCTTGACCAGCAGCTTCTGCTCGTCGACACGGATGTCGATCAGCGCATCGCTGGGCAGGCTCTTGCAGATGTCCATGAGCTTGCGCGCCGGGACGGTGATTTCGCCCGGTTCGGCCGGCTCTTCCAGGGTGACGCGGCCAACCAGTTCGACCTCGAGGTCGGTACCGGTCAGCGACAGCTGCTGGCCCTGGACCACCAGCAGCACGTTGGAAAGAACCGGCAGCGTCTGGCGGCGCTCGACCACACCAGCGACCAGTTGCAGGGGTTTCAACAGAGCTTCGCGTTGAATGGTGAAATGCATGGTCTAATCCCTTGCCTCGTGGGGCTGCAGCTTGGCCTCAGGTGGTCAGCGTACGCAGCAGGTTCTTGTAGTCCTCGCGGATGTCCGCGTCGGATTCCTTCAATTGAGCGATCTTACGACAGGCGTGCAGCACCGTGGTGTGGTCCCGACCACCGAAAGCCACACCGATTTCCGGCAGGCTGTGGTTGGTCAGTTCCTTGGACAGGGCCATGGCCACCTGGCGCGGACGCGCCACCGAGCGCGAACGGCGCTTGGACAGCAGGTCGGCGATCTTGATCTTGTAGTACTCGGCGACGGTGCGCTGGATGTTGTCGATGCTGACCAGCTTGTCCTGCAGGGCCAGCAGGTCCTTCAGCGACTCGCGGATCAGCTCGATGGTGATCGGCCGGCCCATGAAGTGGGAGTGGGCGATCACCCTTTTCAGGGCACCCTCAAGCTCGCGCACGTTGGAACGGATGCGCTGGGCGATGAAGAAGGCCGCGTCGTGCGGCAACTCCACCTTCGCCTGCTCGGCCTTCTTCATCAGAATGGCCACGCGGGTTTCCAGCTCCGGCGGCTCCACCGCCACCGTCAGGCCCCAGCCGAAGCGCGATTTCAGCCGCTCTTCCAGGCCTTCGATCTCCTTCGGGTAGCGGTCGCTGGTGAGGATCACCTGCTGGCCGCCTTCGAGCAGGGCGTTGAAGGTGTGGAAGAACTCTTCCTGGGAACGCTCCTTGCGGGCGAAGAACTGGATGTCGTCGATCAGCAGGGCATCCACCGAGCGGTAGAAGCGCTTGAACTCGTTGATGGCGTTCAGCTGCAGGGCCTTGACCATGTCTGCGACGAAGCGCTCCGAATGCAGGTACACGACCTTGGCGTTCGGGTTCTTCTTCAGCAGGTGGTTGCCCACGGCGTGCATCAGGTGCGTCTTGCCCAGGCCCACGCCCCCATAAAGGAAGAGCGGGTTGTAGCCGTGCTTGAGGTTGTCCGCCACCTGCCAGGCCGCGGCACGGGCCAGTTGGTTGGACTTGCCCTCGACGAAGTTCTCGAAGGTGAAGGTGCGGTTCAGGTAGCTGGTGTGCTTGAGCGCGCCTTCCACCTGCACGTTGCGCTCGGTGCGCACCGCGGGCGCCGAGGGCATGGCGGCGACGGCGGCGAGCGGGTCGATGCTCGGGCTGGACTCGTCGATGTCGGGCATCGGCTCCTGCACGTTGAGCTGCATCTGCTGCACCCGGCTGGCCGCTTCGGCCTGGGCGGGGGCCTCGGCCTGGTAGGCCTGGGCCTTGGCGGCGCGCACCTGCGCCGGCGACGGCGGCGGGGTGATGGTCGGCGCGGGCATCGCATGGCTCTGCGGCATCAGCGCAGGGCGCGGGGCTCGGCTGCGGCGGCTGCCGATGAGCAGCGAAAGGGCGGGAATCTGCCCATTGCCGCGTTCACCCAGCAGTTCGAGCAGACGCCCCATGTATTTTTCGTTGACCCAGTCCAACACGAAACGGTTCGGTGCGTAGACACGCAGCTCCTCGCCCTCGGCCTCGACCTGCAGCGGCCGGATCCAGGTGTTGAATTGCTGGGATGGCAGCTCGTCGCGGAGCAATTCCACGCACTGCTGCCAGAGTTCCACGGACACGGGTATCCCCCAGGATTTGGAAAGGAATGGAACGAAAAGGAAAGCGCAATTGTAGCCGTGCGCTACGGACTTATCCACATGAGAAATCAACAAGTGGGCAAGCAAAATCAAGGTGTTAATGATGGCATATGGCGATGGCCGGCGCACCCTGAAAGTTGTGGATAACCCCTGCATCGACCCAGGGATGGATGGGGGTGGAAAGCTGTTGAAAACCATCGCTGTGGACAAACAGGTCTTTCTTCCCCAGATTATCCACCGCAGCTGCACAGGAGGGTCACCGCTTCTCGACACCTTCATGAAATCCGCCATGGCCCGCAAACAGTGGCCAGAATTGACTTATCCACAGATTTGGCGGCGCCCTATAACAGTCGCTTTCACTATCCTTTAAAGACCTTTTCTCCCTGTCTTTTATTTCAGCGCAATTCCACTGGGCGATTCCGGCTGGTTGGAAATTGACCTGACTCGGGGTTTTCACTAGAATCGCCCGTCTCTTTAAACGGGGTCCCTGCGACCTCAGGTCATCAATCCAGGTACCGAACAATGAAACGTACTTTCCAACCCAGCACTCTCAAGCGCGCTCGCGTCCACGGTTTCCGCGCTCGCATGGCCACCAAGAACGGCCGTCAGGTTCTGTCGCGTCGTCGCGCCAAGGGCCGCAAGCGTCTGACCGTCTGATTCGCCCGGCACAGGTGGTGAGTCGAGGATTCGACCGGGAAAAGCGTCTTCTGACAGCCCGGCATTTCACAGCGGTCTTCGACTCCCCCAGCGCCAAGGTTCCCGGTAAGCATGTCCTGCTGCTGGCGCGCGAAAACGCTCTGGATCACCCCCGCCTCGGCCTGGTGATCGGCAAGAAGAACGTCAAGCTCGCCGTCGAGCGCAACCGCCTCAAACGCCTGATCCGCGAATCGTTCCGGCACAACCAGGAAGCCCTGGCCGGCCTGGACATCGTGGTCATTGCGCGCAAGGGGTTGGGTGAATTGCAGAACCCCGAACTGCACCAGCAATTCGGCAAGCTCTTCAAACGCCTGCTGCGCAACCGACCCCGGCCGGAAAGCGCAACCGAACCTCCGGGGGTCGCCGACAGTTCCCATGCGTAGACTGGCGCTGCTTCTCATCCAGTTTTACCGCTACGCCATCAGCCCCTTGATGGCCAGTCACTGTCGCTTTCACCCCAGCTGCTCCTGCTACGCGTACGAAGCCATCGAACACCATGGCTTCCTGCGCGGCGGCTGGCTGGCCCTGCGTCGCCTGGGCCGCTGCCATCCCTGGCATCCCGGTGGCTATGATCCCGTGCCGCCCGCCACTTCCAAGCATCGCCCATCCTCGACGGCCGAGTAACCATGGACATCAAACGCTCGATCCTCATCGTCGCCCTGGCTATCGTGTCCTATGCGCTGGTTCTCCAGTGGAACAAGGACTACGGTCAGCCCGAACTGCCGGCCCAGACCGCGTCGTTCAACCAACAGTCCCAGGGCCTGCCGGATACGTCCGTGCCTGCCACCGGCACTGCCAGCGCCGACGTACCGACCGCCCAGAGCGGCGAAACCGGGCTGCCCAGCGCCCAGCAACCAGCAGCCGCCAACGGCCAGCTGATCCAGGTGAAGACCGACGTCCTCGACCTGGCCATCGACCCCCGTGGCGGTGACGTGGTGCAACTGGGCCTGACCCAGTACCCGATGCGCCAGGATCGCCCGGACCTGCCCTTCGCCCTGTTCGAGCATGGCCAGCGCACCTACCTCGCGCAGAGCGGCCTGACCGGCACCGACGGTCCGGACGCCGCCGTCGCCGGCCGCCCGCTGTACAGCAGTACCAAGACCCAGTACCAGCTGGCCGACGGCCAGGACCAACTGGTGGTCGACCTGAACTTCGCCCGCGATGGCGTCAGCTACATCAAGCGCTTCACCTTCCACCGCGGCCTGAAGACCGACTGCAGCGACAAGGAAAAGGCGCAGAAGAAGCTCGACTGCATCAACCCGAACGCCTACCAGATCGACGTCACCTACCTGGTCGACAACCAGAGCGGCAAGCCCTGGAGCGCTTCGCTGTTCGCCCAGCTCAAGCGCGACGCCAGCGCCGACCCGTCGTCCACCACCGCCACCGGCGTGTCTACCTATCTGGGCGCAGCGGTCTGGACCCCGGAGAAGCCCTACGTGAAGGTGTCCATGAAAGACATGGACAAGGAACCCTTCAAGCAGAGCCTGCAGGGCGGCTGGGTAGCCTGGCTGCAGCACTACTTCGTCACGGCCTGGGTGCCCGCCAAGGGCGACACTCACAACGTGATGACCCGCAAGGACCCCCAGGGCAACTACATCGTCGGCTTCACCGGCCCGACCCTGAGCGTGCCCGCCGGCGCCAAGGGCGAGACCAGCCTGACCCTGTATGCCGGTCCCAAGCTGCAGAAGTACCTGGGTGAGCTGTCCCCGGGCCTGGAGCTGACCGTCGACTACGGCCCGCTGTGGTTCATCGCCCAGCCGATCTTCTGGCTGCTGCAACATATCCACGGCCTGGTCGGCAACTGGGGCTGGTCGATCATCCTGCTGACCGTCGTCATCAAGCTGGCCTTCTTCCCGCTGTCCGCCGCCAGCTACAAGTCGATGGCGCGCATGCGTGCCGTCTCGCCGAAGATGGCAGCGATCAAGGAACAGCACGGTGACGATCGCCAGAAGATGTCCCAGGCGATGATGGAGCTGTACAAGAAGGAGAAGATCAACCCGCTGGGCGGCTGCCTGCCGATCCTGGTGCAGATGCCGGTGTTCCTCTCCCTCTACTGGGTACTGCTGGAAAGCGTGGAGATGCGCCAGGCCCCGTGGCTGGGGTGGATCACCGACCTCTCGGTGAAGGATCCGTTCTTCATCCTGCCGATCGTCATGGGCGCCACCATGCTGGTCCAGCAGATGCTCAACCCGACCCCGCCGGATCCCATGCAGGCCAAGGTGATGAAGCTGATGCCGATCATCTTCACCTTCTTCTTCCTGTGGTTCCCGGCCGGCCTGGTGCTGTACTGGGTGGTCAACAACTGCCTGTCCATCGCCCAGCAGTGGTACATTACCCGGCAGATCGAAGGCGCGAGCAAGGCCAAGACCGCCTGACGCCACGCTCTCGGCCCAGCCTACAGAACGCCCCCTCGTGGGGCGTTCTGCTATCCGGAGGAAAGCCATGAACGCAGCCCGTGAAACCATCGCCGCCGTCGCCACCGCCCAGGGCCGGGGCGGCGTCGGCATCGTCCGCGTCTCCGGGTCCCGGGCGCTGCCCATCGCCATCAGCCTCAGCGGCCGCGAGCCGCAGCCGCGCTTCGCCCACTACGGGCCCTTCTACGACGACGAAGGCGAGGTGATCGACGAAGGCCTGCTGCTGTTCTTCCGCGGCCCCAACTCCTTCACCGGCGAGGACGTGGTGGAGCTGCACGGCCATGGCGGCCCGGTGGTGCTCGACATGCTCCTGCAGCGCTGCCTGGAACTGGGCTCGCGCCAGGCCCGCCCCGGCGAGTTCAGCGAGCGCGCCTTCCTCAACGACAAGCTCGACCTGGCCCAGGCCGAGGCCATCGCCGACCTCATCGAAGCCAGCTCGGCCCAGGCCGCGCGCAATGCCGTGCGCTCGCTGCAGGGCGAGTTCTCGCGGCGCGTGCACCAGCTCACCGAACAGCTGATCCAGCTGCGCATCTACGTCGAGGCGGCCATCGACTTCCCCGAGGAGGAAATCGACTTCCTGGCCGATGGCCACGTGCTGTCGCAGCTCGACAAGGTCCGCGCGGAACTCGCTGGCGTCCTGCGCGAAGCCGGCCAGGGCGCGCTGCTGCGCGACGGCATGACGGTGGTGATCGCCGGCCGGCCCAATGCCGGCAAGTCCAGCCTGCTCAACGCCCTGGCCGGGCGCGAGGCGGCGATCGTCACCGATATCGCCGGCACCACCCGCGACGTGCTGCGCGAACATATCCACATCGACGGCATGCCGCTGCACGTCGTGGACACCGCCGGCCTGCGCGACACCGAGGACCATGTGGAAAAGATTGGCGTGGAACGCGCGCTCAAGGCCATCGGCGAAGCCGACCGGGTGTTGCTGGTGATCGACTCCACCGCGCCGGAAGCCGCCGACCCCTTCGCCCTCTGGCCGGAATTCCTCGACGAGCGCCCGGACCCGGCGCGGGTCACGCTGATCCGCAACAAGGCCGACTTATCCACAAGCCCGGTGGGCATCGAGGAAAGCGCCGACGGCCACGTCACCCTGACTCTCTCCGCGCGATCCGGCGAAGGCCTGGACCTGCTGCGCGAACACCTGAAGGCCTGCATGGGCTTCGAACAGACCGCCGAAAGCAGCTTCAGCGCCCGCCGCCGCCACCTGGAAGCGCTGCGCCAGGCCGGGCAGCACCTCGACCACGGCCACGCCCAGCTGCTGCTCGCCGGCGCCGGGGAACTGCTGGCCGAGGACCTGCGCCATGCCCAGCAGGCCCTGGGGGAGATCACCGGGGCGTTCAGCTCCGATGACCTGCTGGGGCGGATCTTCTCCAGCTTCTGCATCGGGAAGTGATGTAGCGCCGGACCTGCTGCGGCTCTACCGCATGCAAGCGAGGCCTTTGAGAAAATTCTGGCTACATCCAGGAAAGCAAGAAGGGAACAGTGCGAGATAGTCGCCACACTGCCGGCAGCGTGGCGCGATGTGACGATCATGCGGATGCCGAAGCTGTGGATATCTGAATGAGCGCCCTCCGAAGGGAGTGACATCGCCATGACCGACAAGCCGACCTCCCTTTCCACCGCCCCGCAAGGCTATGCCGACTGGCTGGTCGACGTTAAGAGCCGCATCCACGCTGCGCAACAGCGCGCCACGCTGGCGGTCAACCGCGAACTGGTGCAGCTCTATTGGCAGATCGGCCGCGATATCCTGCAACGGCAGGCGAAGCAGGGATGGGGAGCCAAGGTGATCGACAGGCTGGCCCAGGACCTGCGATCGGCCTTTCCGGACATGAAGGGCTTTTCCCTGCGCAATCTCAAATATATGCGGGCCTTTGCCGAGGCCTGGCCGGATGAGTCATTTGTGCAAGAGGTGCTTGCACAATTGCCCTGGTACCACCACCTGGCGCTGCTGGATAAGCTACCCGGGCCCGAAACCCGTAAGTGGTATGCGGCCAAGGCAATCGAGCACAACTGGTCGCGCAACGTGCTGGTGATGCAGATCGAAGCCGGTCTGCTGGAACGAACCGGCAAGGCCGTGACCAACTTCGGGGCCCACCTGCCCAAGGCGCAATCCGACCTGGCCACCGAGTCGCTGAAAGACCCGTACCGCTTCGATTTTCTGGGGCTTGGCGAACAGGCGCAGGAGCGCGAGATCGAGCAGGCACTGGTGCGACACGTCACCGACTTCCTGCTGGAACTGGGCGCGGGCTTTGCCTTCGTCGGCCGGCAGGTGCCGCTGGAGGTAGGCGGCGAGGAGTTCTTCATCGACCTGCTGTTCTATCACCTCAAACTGCGCTGCTACGTGGTGATAGAGCTGAAGGCGGGCAAGTTCAAGCCGGACCACCTGGGGCAACTGAGCTTCTACCTGACGGCTGTGGATCGCCAGGTGAAGAACGAACACGACAGCCCCACCATCGGCCTGCTGTTGTGCAAGAGCCATAACAAGGTAGTGGCCGAATACGCCCTGGGCGACAAGTCGCAGCCCATGGGCATTGCCGAATACAAGCTGCTGCAATCGCTGCCGGAAGCACTTCGGACCAGCCTGCCCACGATCGAGCAGATCGAGCGGGAACTCGGCGGCCACTCCGGGGAATGATCGGCATCTGAGGAAGACTCTACCAACGAGTCGATCTTCAACTCGAACCTTCTCTTATCCACATCACGCATCCCCTGTGGATGATGTGTGCAAGCCCCCCTTTTCCCCATCTTTTTTTCAACCAGGTGTGGACAGCGCCCAAGCTAAAAAGACGCACAGTCCCCACGAAATCTAGCCTGCAAGGGTCTATACACACGCCACCTGAACCCTGTGGAAAACTACCGTATAGGTCCGTAGACAACCCGGTGGCCAAACCCGGGGATAACCGCCCTGTGTATAACCATGCATTCCATACACAGGTGTTCAACCGTAAATGCCCCGCTTCCCGACACCTTCGGCACAGGCTTATCCTTGGCTGTAAATATCGTCGCAGAAGGGCTCGACCCACTTATCCACAAAAAATGTCCACACCAAACATAATCACTAGCTCTAAAAAGATTTAAAAATTCCCTCTCTCTTTTTTTTGTGAATGAAGCATTCCCCGGTGTGACACCCGAAAGGCCGATTGGCTACTTTTCATACAGGTCCCTTCAATCGGCAGGGCTAACCCCCTATACTGTGCGGCTCTCTTTTTCTTTCCCTGATCGACAGGCACGAGGTGCGTGGTGGATTTCCCTTCCCGTTTTGACGTGATAGTGATCGGCGGTGGCCATGCCGGCACGGAGGCCGCGCTGGCGGCCGCACGCATGGGCGTGAAGACCCTGCTGCTCACCCACAATGTGGAAACCCTGGGCCAGATGAGCTGCAACCCGGCCATCGGCGGCATCGGCAAGAGCCACCTGGTCAAGGAAATCGATGCCCTGGGCGGGGCCATGGCCCGCGCCACCGACAAGGGCGGCATCCAGTTCCGCGTGCTCAACAGCCGCAAGGGCCCTGCCGTGCGCGCCACCCGTGCCCAGGCCGACCGCGTGCTGTACAAGGCGGCGGTCCGCGAGATCCTGGAAAACCAGCCGAACCTGTGGATATTCCAGCAGGCCTGCGACGACCTGATCGTCGAGCAGGACCAGGTGCGCGGCGTGGTGACCCAGATGGGGCTGAAATTCCACGCCGACCAGGTGGTACTGACCGCAGGCACCTTCCTCGGCGGACTTATCCACATCGGCCTGCAGAACTACTCCGGCGGCCGCGCCGGTGACCCGCCGGCCATCGCCCTGGCCAAGCGCCTGCGCGAGCTGCCGCTGCGCGTCGGCCGGCTGAAGACCGGCACGCCGCCGCGCATCGACGGCCGCAGCGTCGATTTCTCGGTGATGACCGAACAGCCCGGCGACACCCCGATCCCGGTGATGTCCTTCCTCGGCTCGAAGGAAGAACACCCGCGCCAGGTCAGCTGCTGGATCACCCACACCAACGCGCGCACCCACGAGATCATCGCCAGCAACCTCGACCGCTCGCCGATGTACTCCGGGGTCATCGAGGGCATCGGCCCGCGCTACTGCCCGTCGATCGAGGACAAGATCCATCGCTTCGCCGACAAGGACAGCCACCAGGTCTTCCTCGAACCCGAAGGCCTGACCACCCACGAGCTGTACCCCAACGGCATCTCCACCTCGCTGCCGTTCGACGTGCAGTTGGAGATCGTCCGCTCGATCCGCGGCATGGAGAACGCCCATATCGTTCGCCCGGGCTACGCCATCGAGTACGACTATTTCGACCCGCGCGACCTGAAGTACAGCCTGGAGACCAAGGTCATCGGCGGCCTGTTCTTCGCCGGCCAGATCAACGGCACCACCGGCTACGAAGAGGCTGGCGCCCAGGGCCTGCTCGCCGGCGCCAACGCCGCGCTGCGCGCCCAGGGCCGCGAGGCCTGGTGCCCGCGCCGCGACGAGGCGTACATCGGCGTGCTGGTCGACGACCTGATCACCCTGGGCACCCAGGAGCCCTACCGCATGTTCACCTCGCGCGCCGAGTACCGGCTGATCCTGCGCGAGGACAACGCCGACCTGCGCCTGACCGAGAAGGGCCGCGAGCTGGGCCTGGTGGACGACCGCCGCTGGGCGGCCTTCGAGGCCAAGCGCGAAGGCATCGAGCGTGAAGAGCAGCGCCTGAAGAGCACCTGGGTGCGGCCGAACACCCCGCAGGGCGACGCCATCGCCGAGCGCTTCGGCACCCCGCTGGCCCACGAGTACAACCTGCTCAACCTGCTGGCCCGCCCGGAAATCGACTACGCCAGCCTGGCCGAGGTGACCGGCGCCGGCGCCGAGGACGCGCAGGTCGCCGAGCAGGTGGAGATCCGCACCAAGTACGCCGGCTACATCGACCGCCAGCAGGAAGAGATCGCCCGCCTGCGCGCCAGCGAGGACACCTGCCTGCCTGTGGATATCGACTACACGAGCATTTCCGGGCTCTCCAAGGAGATCCAGAACAAGCTCGGCCAGGCTCGCCCGGAGACCCTCGGCCAGGCCGGCCGCATCCCCGGCGTCACCCCCGCGGCCATCTCGCTGCTGCTGATCCACCTGAAGAAACGCGCCACCGGCCGCCAACTGGAGCAGAGCGCCTGATGTCCCAGGTCACCCAAGCCCACGCCGACGAGCTCGTGCGTGGCGCCGCGGCGCTCGGCGTCGAACTCGACGAAGCCGGCCGCCAGGGCCTGCTCGCCTACCTCGCCCTGCTGGCGAAGTGGAACAAGGCGTACAACCTCACCGCGGTGCGCGACGTCGACGAGATGGTCTCGCGCCACCTGCTCGACAGCCTGAGCGTCGTCCCGCACTTCCTCGCCGCCGGCGGCGAGCGCTGGCTGGACGTCGGCAGCGGCGGCGGCATGCCCGGCATCCCGCTGGCCATCCTGTTCCCGGACAAGCGCCTGACGCTGCTCGACAGCAACGGCAAGAAGACCCGCTTCCTCACCCAGGTGAAGCTGGAGCTGAAACTGCACAACCTGGAAGTTATCCACAGCCGGGTCGAGGCCTACCAGCCGGCCCAGGCATTCGACGGCATCGTCTCCCGGGCCTTCAGCAGCCTGGAAGACTTCTGCAACTGGACCCGCCACCTCGGCGACGGCAGTACGCGCTGGCTGGCGATGAAGGGCGTGCACCCGGCGCAGGAGCTTGCGGCACTCCCGGAAGATTTCCGGGTCGAAGCCGAGCACGCGCTCAGCGTGCCGGGTTGCCAAGGCCAGCGGCATCTGCTGATACTGCGCCGGAGCATGACGGGGACGGGGGAAAACCATGGCTAAGGTATTCGCGATCGCCAACCAGAAGGGCGGTGTCGGCAAGACCACCACCTGTATCAACCTCGCCGCCTCGCTGGTCGCCACCAAGCGCCGCGTGCTGCTGATCGACCTCGATCCACAGGGCAATGCCACCACCGGCAGCGGTGTGGATAAGTTGTCCCTGGAATACTCCATCTACGACGTGCTCACCGGCGAGGCCGACCTGGCCCAGGCCATGCAGTTCTCCGAGCACGGCGGCTACCAGATCCTCCCGGCCAACCGCGACCTCACCGCCGCGGAAGTGGTGCTGCTGGAGATGGACATGAAGGAGCACCGCCTGCGCCAGGCCCTGGCCCCGGTGCGCGAGAACTACGACTACATCCTCATCGACTGCCCGCCGTCGCTGTCGATGCTCACGGTCAACGCCCTTTCCGCCGCCGATGGGGTGATCATCCCCATGCAGTGCGAGTACTACGCCCTGGAAGGCCTGACCGACCTGATGAACAGCATCCAGCGCATCGCCGAGCGTCTGAATCCGACGCTGAGCATCGAGGGCCTGCTGCGGACCATGTACGATCCGCGCATCAGCCTGACCAACGACGTCAGCGCGCAGCTGCAGGAACACTTCGGCGACAAGCTCTACACCACCGTGATCCCGCGCAACGTGCGACTGGCCGAGGCACCCAGCTTCGGCATGCCGGCGCTGGTCTACGACAAGCAATCGCGCGGGGCCATGGCCTACCTGGCGCTGGCCGGCGAACTCGCGCGCCGACAGCGCGCCGCCCGCAAAGCCGCCACCGCATGACGAACTAAGGAACCCGCATGGCCGTTAAGAAACGAGGTCTCGGACGCGGGCTGGACGCCCTGCTCAGTGGCTCCAGCGCCGCCACCCTGCAGGAAGAGGCCGTCCAGGCGGACAGCAAGGAACTGCAGCACCTGCCGCTGGACCTGATCCAGCGCGGCAAGTACCAGCCGCGCCGCGACATGGACCCCCAGGCTCTGGAAGAGCTGGCGTTGTCCATCAAGGCCCAGGGGGTGATGCAGCCCATCGTGGTGCGCCCCCTCGACAAGGGCCGCTACGAGATCATTGCCGGCGAGCGCCGCTGGCGCGCCAGCCAGCAGGCCGGCCTGGACACCATCCCGGCACTGGTGCGCGAGGTACCGGACGAAGCCGCCATCGCCATGGCGCTGATCGAGAACATCCAGCGCGAGGACCTCAACCCCCTCGAGGAAGCCGTCGCGCTGCAACGCCTGCAGCAGGAGTTCCAGTTGACCCAGCAGCAGGTCGCCGACGCCGTCGGCAAGTCCCGCGTCAGCGTGGCCAACCTGCTGCGCCTGATCGCCCTGCCCGAGGAGATCAAGACGTTGCTCTCCCACGGCGACCTGGAGATGGGCCACGCCCGCGCACTGCTCGGCTTGCCCGAGGCGCGGCAGGTGGAAGGTGCGCGACATGTTGTCGCACGCGGCCTCACCGTGCGCCAGACCGAGGCACTGGTACGCCACTGGCTCAACGCCCCCAGCGAACCTGCCAAGGTGGTCAAGTCCGACCCCGACATCAGCCGCCTGGAACAGCGCCTGGCCGAGCGCCTGGGCGCTCCGGTGCAGATTCGCCATGGCCAGAAGGGCAAGGGGCAACTGGTGATCCGCTACAACTCGCTGGACGAGTTGCAAGGGGTTCTCGCCCACATTCGCTAAGACCATCGTCTGTGTAGCGATAGTCGGAAATCACTACCCGGCTGTTGAATGGGTATGCCCGGCCCCCTATACTCTGCGCGCAATTTTGTCGGCACAAAGTATGCCAAGTTGTTGATTTGCGAAGCCGACGCCAGAGGACTTTGAGACAGATGGAACCCCGCAAGCCGAACCGCCTGCCCTTCCATCGCCAACCGGCTTTACGCCTGTTGCTCGTCCAACTGGCCGTGGTGCTTCTGGGGGCTGGCGTCCTGTTTTTCACCCGGGGCGTGGTGGCCGGCTATTCTGGTCTGCTCGGCGGGCTGATCGCCTGGCTGCCGAACGTTTATTTCGCATACAAGGCGTTCCGCTACAGCGGGGCGCGCTCGGCTCAGATGATCGTCCGCTCCTTCTATGCGGGCGAGGCCGGGAAGCTGATTTTGACGGCAGTGCTCTTCGCATTGGCGTTCGCAGGCGTGAAGCCGCTGGAGCCCCTGGCTCTGTTCGGCCTCTACCTGTTGACCTTGATGGTCAGCTGGTGCGCACCCCTGCTGATGGGACACACATTTACAAGACCTTAGAGCGATTGAGGCAAACATGGCAGCAGAAAGCGCTTCGGGTTACATCCAGCACCACTTGCAGAACCTGACCTTCGGTCGTCTGCCGGAAGGTGGCTGGGGGTTCGCCCACACAGCCGAACAAGCCAAGGAAATGGGCTTCTGGGCATTCCACGTCGACACCCTGGGCTGGTCGGTATTCCTCGGCCTGGTGTTCATCCTGATCTTCCGCATGGCGGCCAAGAAGGCCACCAGCGGCATCCCGGGTGGCCTGCAGAACTTCGTCGAAGTGATGGTGGAGTTCGTCGACGGCAGCGTGAAGGACACCTTCCACGGGCGTAACCCGCTGATCGCGCCGCTGGCGCTGACGGTGTTCGTCTGGATCTTCCTGATGAACCTGATCGACCTGGTGCCGGTGGACTTCCTGCCGCTGGCCGCCGCGAAGATCACCGGCAACGAGCACCTGTTCTTCCGCGCCGTGGCCACCACCGACCCGAACGCCACCTTCGGCATGTCGATCGCGGTGTTCGCCCTGATCATCTTCTACAGCATCAAGGTCAAGGGCATCGGCGGCTTCCTCGGCGAGCTGACCCTGCACCCGTTCCACAGCAGCAACATCGTGGTGCAGATCATCCTGATCCCGGTGAACTTCCTGCTGGAGTTCGTCACCCTGATCGCCAAGCCGGTTTCCCTGGCCCTGCGTCTGTTCGGCAACATGTACGCCGGCGAGCTGATCTTCATCCTCATCGCCGTCATGTTCGGCTCCGGCATCCTCTGGCTGGGCGGCATGGGCGTGGTGCTGAACTGGGCGTGGGCGGTGTTCCACATCCTGATCATCACCCTGCAGGCCTTCATCTTCATGATGCTGACCATCGTCTACCTGTCGATGGCCCACGAAGACAGCCACTGATCCAAAGATTCTGACCGTCCCCCGCCACGTGGCGGGGGCGGAAAGGAAGTTTCACCACCTTAACTTGCTTCAAAACTTAACCAACACGACAGAAAGTCGGGAGGAAAAATGGAAACTGTAGTTGGACTCACTGCTATCGCCGTTGCTCTGCTGATCGGTCTTGGTGCCCTGGGTACCGCAATCGGTTTCGGCCTGCTGGGCGGTAAATTCCTGGAAGGCGCTGCCCGCCAGCCGGAAATGGTTCCGATGCTGCAGGTGAAAATGTTCATCGTCGCCGGTCTGCTCGACGCCGTGACCATGATCGGTGTTGGTATCGCACTGTTCTTCACCTTCGCTAACCCGTTCATTGCTCAGGTAGCCCACTAATTTCCGGCTTTCCGGAAATCCGTGACTGACAACGAACGAGCGAGGTGTTGGCGTGAACATTAATGCAACTCTGATCGGCCAGGCCATTGCGTTCGCCATCTTCGTCATCTTCTGCATGAAGTTCGTATGGCCGCCGGTCATCGCGGCTCTGCACGAGCGTCAGAAGAAGATCGCCGACGGCCTGGACGCAGCCAACCGTGCGGCTCGTGACCTGGAACTGGCCCACGAGAAAGCGGGCCAGCAACTGCGCGAGGCCAAGGCTCAGGCGGCCGAAATCATCGAGCAGGCGAAGAAAAGCGCCAATCAGATCGTTGATGAAGCCCGTGACCAGGCCCGTGCCGAAGGCGATCGCATGATCGCCCAGGCCAAGGCTCAAATCGAACAGGAGCTGAACAGCGTCAAGGACGCCTTGCGTGCCCAAGTGGGTGCCCTGGCCGTGTCCGGCGCCGAGAAGATCCTGGGTGCTTCGATCGATGCCAACGCGCAAAAGCAGCTGGTTGATCAACTGGCCGCCGAGATCTAAGCGAGGGCGATATGGCAGAACTGACCACGTTGGCTCGTCCTTACGCGAAGGCGGCTTTCGAGTACGCCCAGGCTCATCAGCAATTGGCCGATTGGTCCGCTGCTCTGGGTGTGCTGGCTGCAGTGTCGCTGGACGACACCGTGCGCCAGCTGCTCAAAGAGCCTCAGCTGACCGCAGCGGCGAAAGCTGAAGCCCTGATCGACGTTTGTGGCGACAAGCTCAATGCTCCGGCCCAGAACTTCGTCCGGACTGTGGCTGAAAACAAGCGGCTCGACCTGCTGCCGACCATCGCTGAGATGTACGAGCAGCTGAAGGCCGAGCAGGAAAAGCTGGTCGAGGTCGAAGTCGTGAGCGCCTTCGCCCTGGACCAACAACAGCAGGACAAACTCGCCAAGGCTCTCAGCGCCCGGCTCAGTCGCGAAGTGCGACTCCATGCGTCGGAAGACGCGAGCCTGATCGGCGGCGTGGTGATCCGCGCCGGTGACTTGGTAATCGATGGCTCGGTGCGCGGCAAGATCGCGAAACTGGCTGAAGCGTTGAAATCTTGAGTTTGAAGGGGCAGCGGCATGCAGCAACTCAATCCTTCCGAAATTAGTGAAATCATCAAGGGGCGCATCGAGAAACTCGATGTAGCCTCGCAAGCGCGCAACGAAGGCACCATCGTTTCTGTTTCCGATGGCATCGTGCGCATCTTCGGTCTGGCCGACGTCATGTACGGCGAGATGATCGAATTCCCGGGCGGCGTCTACGGTATGGCGCTGAACCTGGAGCAAGACTCCGTCGGCGCCGTGGTACTGGGTGAATACCAGGACCTCAAAGAAGGCATGAATGCCAAGTGCACCGGCCGCATCCTGGAAGTTCCGGTTGGTCCGGAACTGCTGGGCCGCGTGGTCGACGCCCTGGGCAACCCGATCGACGGCAAAGGCCCGATCGATGCCAAGCTGACCGACGCCGTCGAGAAAGTGGCACCGGGCGTGATCTGGCGTAAGTCGGTAGACCAGCCGGTACAGAGCGGCTACAAGTCGGTCGATGCCATGATCCCGGTAGGCCGTGGCCAGCGCGAGCTGATCATCGGCGACCGTCAGATCGGCAAGACCGCCCTGGCCGTCGACGCCATCATCAACCAGAAGGACAGCGGCATCCGCTGCGTCTACGTAGCCATCGGTCAGAAGCAATCGACCATCGCCAACGTCGTACGCAAGCTGGAAGAGAACGGTGCCCTGGCCAACACCATCGTGGTCGTTGCCAGCGCCTCCGAATCCGCTGCCCTGCAGTACCTGGCGCCGTATTCCGGCTGCACCATGGGCGAATACTTCCGCGACCGCGGTGAAGACGCCCTGATCGTGTACGACGACCTGTCCAAGCAGGCCGTTGCCTACCGCCAGATCTCCCTGCTGCTGCGCCGTCCGCCGGGCCGTGAAGCCTACCCGGGCGACGTGTTCTATCTCCACAGCCGCCTGCTGGAGCGCGCTTCCCGTGTTTCCGAGGAATACGTCGAGAAGTTCACCAATGGCGCCGTGACTGGCAAGACCGGTTCCCTGACCGCCCTGCCGATCATCGAAACCCAGGCTGGTGACGTTTCCGCGTTCGTTCCGACCAACGTGATCTCCATCACCGACGGTCAGATCTTCCTGGAAACCTCGATGTTCAACTCGGGTATCCGTCCGGCCGTCAACGCCGGTATCTCGGTATCCCGTGTGGGCGGCGCGGCCCAGACCAAGATCATCAAGAAGCTCTCCGGCGGCATCCGTACCGCACTGGCGCAGTACCGCGAACTCGCGGCCTTCGCCCAGTTCGCTTCCGACCTGGACGACGCCACCCGCAAGCAGCTCGAGCACGGTCAGCGCGTTACCGAGCTGATGAAGCAGAAGCAGTACGCGCCGATGTCCATCGCCGAGATGTCGCTGTCCCTGTACGCCGCCGAGCGTGGCTTCCTGCAGGACGTCGAGATCGCCAAAGTGGGCGCCTTCGAACAGGCGTTGATCGCTTACTTCCAGCGTGAGCACGCCGCTCTGCTGGCGAAGATCAACGAGAAGGGTGACTTCAACGACGAAATCGATGCGGGCATCAAGGCCGGTATCGAGAAGTTCAAGGCCACCCAAACCTGGTAAGCCGCAGCGGGGGCCGGTAACGGCCCCCGCCTGCTAACCCGATAGGTGTGAAATGGCAGGCGCAAAAGAGATTCGCAGCAAGATTGCGAGCATCAAAAGCACGCAGAAAATCACCAATGCCATGGAAAAGGTGGCGGTGAGCAAGATGCGCAAGGCACAAATGCGCATGGCGGCCGGCCGTCCCTACGCGGAGCGCATTCGCCAGGTGATCGGCCATCTGGCCAACGCCAACCCGGAGTACCGTCACCCGTTCATGATCGAGCGCCCCGTCAAGCGCGTCGGTTACATCGTGGTGAGCTCCGATCGCGGCCTGGCCGGCGGCCTGAACATCAACCTGTTCAAGGCGCTCGTCAAGGACATGTCCGTCCAGCGTGAAGTTGGTGCGGAGATCGACCTGTGCGTGATCGGTGCCAAGGGCGCATCCTTCTTCAAGAGCTATGGCGGCAACGTGGTCGCTGCCATCAGCCACCTGGGCGAAGAGCCGTCGATCAACGATCTGATCGGCAGCGTCAAGGTCATGCTGGATGCCTACCTGGACGGGCGTATCGATCGCCTGTACGTGGTTTCCAACAAGTTCGTCAACACCATGACCCAGAAGCCGACCGTGGAACAGATGGTTCCGCTGGTGGCCGAGGACAACGAAGCCCTGAAACACCATTGGGACTACCTCTACGAGCCCGACGCCAAGGCCCTGCTCGACGGCCTGCTGGTGCGCTACGTGGAATCCCAGGTGTACCAGGCGGTGGTTGAGAACAACGCCTGTGAGCAGGCGGCCCGGATGATTGCAATGAAGAACGCTACCGACAACGCCGGTGACCTGATCAGCGAACTGCAGCTGGTCTACAACAAGGCGCGTCAGGCGGCGATCACCCAGGAAATCTCGGAAATCGTCGGCGGCGCTGCCGCGGTGTAAGAACAGGTTCAAAATTCAGAGGAACCAGACATGAGTAGCGGACGTATCGTTCAAATCATCGGCGCCGTGATCGACGTGGAATTCCCGCGCGATGCCGTGCCGAGCATCTACGAGGCCCTGAAGGTTCAGGGCGTCGAAACCACCCTGGAAGTCCAGCAGCAGCTGGGCGACGGCGTGGTCCGTTCCATTGCGATGGGTTCCACCGAAGGCCTCAAGCGTGGCCTGAACGTGGAAAGCACCGGCGCAGCCATCTCCGTCCCGGTCGGCAAGGCCACCCTGGGCCGCATCATGGACGTCCTGGGCAACCCGATCGACGAAGCCGGCCCCATCGGCGAGGAAGAGCGCTGGGGTATCCACCGCGAGGCTCCCTCCTACGCTGACCAGGCTGGCGGCAACGAGCTGCTGGAAACCGGCATCAAGGTGATCGACCTGGTCTGCCCGTTCGCCAAGGGCGGCAAGGTAGGCCTGTTCGGTGGCGCCGGCGTCGGCAAGACCGTGAACATGATGGAGCTGATCCGCAACATCGCCATCGAGCACAGCGGTTATTCCGTGTTCGCCGGTGTGGGCGAGCGTACCCGTGAGGGCAACGACTTCTACCACGAGATGAAGGACTCCAACGTTCTCGACAAGGTAGCCCTGGTCTACGGCCAGATGAACGAGCCGCCGGGCAACCGTCTGCGCGTGGCGCTGACCGGCCTGACCATGGCCGAGAAGTTCCGTGACGAAGGCCGTGACGTACTGCTGTTCATCGACAACATCTACCGTTACACCCTCGCCGGTACCGAAGTATCCGCACTGCTGGGCCGTATGCCGTCCGCAGTGGGTTACCAGCCGACCCTGGCCGAAGAGATGGGCGTGCTGCAAGAGCGCATCACCTCCACCAAGCAAGGCTCGATCACCTCGATCCAGGCCGTCTACGTTCCCGCGGACGACCTGACCGACCCGAGCCCGGCGACCACCTTCGCCCACCTCGACGCCACCGTGGTACTGTCCCGTGACATCGCCTCGCTGGGTATCTACCCGGCCGTGGACCCGCTGGACTCCACCTCCCGTCAGCTGGACCCGCTGGTCATCGGCCAGGATCACTACGACACCGCTCGTGGCGTGCAGTACATCCTGCAGCGCTACAAGGAGCTGAAGGACATCATCGCGATCCTCGGCATGGACGAACTGTCCGAGTCCGACAAGCTGCTGGTGGCCCGTGCTCGTAAGATCCAGCGCTTCCTGTCCCAGCCGTTCTTCGTGGCGGAAGTCTTCACCGGTTCCCCGGGCAAGTACGTCTCCCTGAAGGACACCATCGCTGGCTTCAAAGGCATCCTCAACGGCGACTACGACCACCTGCCGGAGCAGGCGTTCTACATGGTCGGCGGCATCGAAGAAGCCATCGAGAAAGCGAAGAAGCTGTAATCCGTGCGCCCGGCAACGGGCGCTTACGTGAGGCAAGGGTATGGCTATTACTGTCCACTGCGACATCGTCAGCGCCGAAGCGGAGATCTTCTCCGGTCTGGTCGAGCTGGTCGTCGCGCACGGCTCCCTCGGCGATCTGGGTATCGCCCCGGGCCATGCGCCGCTGATCACCGAGCTCAAGCCGGGTCCGATCCGCGTGGTCAAGCAGGGTGGCGAGCAGGAGGTGTACTACATCTCCGGCGGCTTCCTCGAAGTACAGCCGAACATGGTGAAGGTCCTGGCCGACACCGTGATCCGTGCGGGCGACCTCGACGAAGCGGCCGCTCAGACCGCGCTGAAGGAAGCTGAGAAGGCTCTGCACGCCAAAGGTGCCGAGTTCGACTACAGCTCCGCTGCAGCCCGCCTGGCCGAAGCCGCAGCGCAACTGCGCACGGTCCAGCAGGTTCGCAAGAAGTTCGGCGGCTGAGCCGGCTCGCAACGGCCGCGGCCCTCGGGATCGGCGACGAATCCGGGGCCGAGGCTTTAGCGACCTAGGGGAAAAGGGTAGCCTTGGCTACCCTTTTTCTTTTTCTACATCCAGCGTTACCAGGACGGTCCAACTTCATGTCCCTCGAAATCGTCATCCTCGCCGCCGGCCAGGGCACGCGCATGCGTTCGGCCCTGCCGAAAGTCCTCCATCCGGTCGCCGGCAAACCCATGCTGGCCCACGTGATCGATACCGCGCGGGGCCTGTCGCCCAAGCGTATCCATGTGGTGATCGGCCATGGCGCCGAACGGGTGCGCGAACGCCTGCAGGCCGATGACCTGAATTTCGTGGTCCAGGAACAACAGCTGGGCACCGGCCACGCCGTGGCCCAGGCCGCGCCCTACCTGAGCGCCGATCGTGTGCTGATCCTCTACGGCGACGTGCCGCTGATCGAGCTGCCGACCCTCGAGCGCCTGCTGCAGCAGGTCAGCGCCGAGCAGTTGGCGCTGCTCACCGTGGAGCTGAACGACCCCACCGGCTACGGCCGGATCATCCGCGGCCAGGACGGTGAGGTGAAGGCCATCGTCGAGCAGAAGGACGCAAGCCTCGAGCAGCGTGCCATCCGCGAGGGCAACACCGGCATCCTCTGCGTGCCGCGCCAGCGCCTGGAGGGCTGGCTGGGCCGGCTGTCCAACGCCAACGCCCAGGGCGAGTACTACCTCACCGACGTCATCGCCATGGCGGTGGCCGACGGCCTGCGCGTGGCCACCGCGCAACCCCAGGCAGCCATGGAAGTGCAGGGCGCCAACGACCGCCTGCAGCTGGCCGAGCTGGAGCGCTACTACCAGCTGCGCATCGCCCGCCGCCTGATGGCCCTGGGCGTGACCCTGCTGGACCCGGCGCGCTTCGACGTGCGCGGCGAGGTCAACGTTGGCCGCGACGTGCTCATCGACGTCAACGTGGTGCTGGAAGGCCGCGTGGACATCGAGGACGACGTGCAGATCGGCCCGAACTGCACCATCCGCAACAGCGTCCTGCGCCGTGGCGCCATCATCAAGGCCAACAGCCACCTGGAAGGCGCCGACGTCGGCCCCGGCAGCGACGTCGGCCCGTTCGCCCGCCTGCGCCCCGGCAGCGTGCTGGAAAGCCAGGTGCATGTGGGTAACTTCGTCGAGCTGAAGAACGCCCACCTGCACGAAGGCGTGAAGGTCGGCCACCTGACCTACCTGGGCGACAGCGAGGTCGGTGCGCGCACCAACATCGGCGCCGGCACCATCACCTGCAACTATGATGGCGCCAACAAATGGCGCACGGTGATCGGCGAAGACGTCTTCATCGGCTCCAACAACTCCCTGGTGGCGCCTGTGGATATCGGCACCGGCGCCACGACCGGCGCGGGTTCCACCATCACCGCCGAGGTCCCGGCGCAGACCCTAGCGGTCGGCCGCGCCAAGCAGCGGGTGATCGAGGGCTGGAAGCGCCCGGAGAAGATCAAGAAGTCCTGACGGCCTGTGGATAAGACTTCGTCCACAGCGAACGGGCGCCTGCCGTGAAGTTATGCACAGGCGCCCGCGGCCGCAGCGTCCCCGGCTGAACGATCCACAGGGACGGCTTTTCACCCGGCGCCCGGGCGCCGGTTCCTGCCCCTGGAGTTATCCACATGCTCGGCGTCGCCATCCTGATCTTCCTGATCACCGACCCCTTCGGCAACATCGCGGTGTTCCTCGCCGCCCTCAAGTCGGTACCGGCCGAACGCCGGCTCAAGGTGGCGCTGCGCGAGCTGCTGTTTGCCCTCGGCCTGCTGCTGTTGTTCCTCACCCTGGGCGAGCACATCCTCACCGGCCTGGGGCTGTCGAAGGAAGCCACCGGCATCGCCGGCGGCATCATCCTCTTCGTGGTCGCCATGCGCCTGATCTTCCCCACGCCCCAGGGCGTGCTCGGCGACATGCCCGACAGCGAGCCGCTGCTGGTGCCCCTGGCCACCCCGGCGGTGGCGGGCCCCTCGGCGCTGGCCATGCTGATCACCCTGCGTACCACCTACACTGGTCCGCTATGGGAGCTGTACCTGGCGGTGATCCTGGCCTGGGCCGCCACCGCGCTGATCCTGCTGCAGGCCTCGTTCCTGCAGCGCTTCCTCGGCCCGCGCGGGCTCACCGCCGTGGAGCGCCTGGCCGGCATGCTGCTGATCATGCTCAGCGTCAACATGCTGCTGCAGAACCTGCGCAGCGTGCTGCACATCGTCGGATGACCGTGGAGCCACCATGCGCCACCTGTGCCTGATGTTCGCCACCCTGCTGCTGGCCGCCTGCGCCGGCCGCGGCGGCCTGGAGATAGACCGCGAGCACCCCTCGCGCAACCAGGACAGCCGTGTCCAGTACATCATCATCCACTACACCTCGGCGGACCTGCCGCGCTCGCTGCAACTGCTGACCCGCGGCGAGGTCAGCGCCCACTACCTGATCGGCGCCGACCCGCCGACCATCTACCAACTGGTGGACGAGAACCGCCGCGCCTGGCACGCCGGGCAGAGCGAGTGGCAGGGCCGCACCTGGCTGAACTCCACCTCGATCGGCATCGAACTGGTCAACCCCGGCTACGTCGACGGCCCCAACGGCCGCACCTGGGTACCTTATCCACAGGGGCAGATAGACGCGCTCATCCTGCTGCTGAAAGACATCGTCAAGCGCCAGGGCATCACTGCCGAGCACATCCTCGGGCACAGCGACATCGCCCCCCAGCGCAAGGTCGACCCGGGCCCGGCCTTCCCCTGGAAGCGCCTGGCCGACGCCGGCCTGATCCCCTGGCCGCAGCCGGGCGACCTGGCGCGCCGCCTGGCCGAGCTGAACGGCCAACTGCCGGCGCCCGGCTGGTTCCAGCAGCAACTGGCGCGGCATGGCTACGCGGTGCCGCTCGACGGCCAGCTGGACGAGGCGACGCGCAACGTCATCGCCGCCTTCCAGATGCGCTACCGGCCGGCGCGCTTCGACGGCGAGCCGGACCTGGAGACCGCCGCGCTGCTGCTGGCGGTGCCCACCTCCATGGCCGCGCCGGCCGCTCAGACCGGCAGCAGCATGTAGATGCGCGTGCCCTGGCCGGGCTGCGAGCGCACGCCGATGCGCCCACCGTGCAGCTGCACGATCTCCTTGCACAGGGCCAGGCCGAGGCCGGCGCCGCCGGCGCGCCGGCCGACCTGCACGAAGGGCTCGAAGATGCGCGCCTGCTGGCTGTAGGCGATGCCCTCGCCGGAGTCCTCCACCGCCAGCATCACCCGTTGGCCCTGGCGCTGGGCGAGCAACTGCACGCTGCCGCCCCGCGGGGTATGGCGCAGGGCGTTGCCGATCAGGTTGTCCAGTGCCCGCTCCAGGCGCAGTTGGTCGACATCCAGCACCGGCAGCTGGTCCTCCATCACTATCCCCAGGCCGATGTCATGGGCCTGGGCGCGGGCGAGAAAGCGCTGGCGCGCCTGCTCCAGCAGCTCGCCGACCGAGCAGGGGCGGCGGTCGAGCTTCTGCTGGCCGTCCTGGTAGCGGGAGAAGTTCAGCAGGTCGTCGATCAGCCGCACCAGGCGCTGCATTTCCTCGTCCACGGTATCGGCCAGCTCGCGCTCGCGGCTGCCCTCGGGCAGCGCCAGGCGTTCGCGCAGCAGGGCGAAGGCCATGTGCAGGCCGGTGACCGGGGTGCGCAGCTCGTGGGAGGCGCGCAGGACGAATTCGCTGCGTACCCGCTCGAAGGCGCGCAGGTCGGTGACGTCGCGCAGCACCAGCACCGCGCCCATGTTGCGCCCGTCGTCGTGGGTGACCGGGGCCAGGGTCCAGGCCAGCAGGCGGTTCTCGCCGCCGATCTCGACCTGCAGGTCCTGGGGCGTATCGCCCATCGACTCGCCCTGCAGCACCAGGCCGGCGGCCTGCAGCAGCTCCTGGTTGTCGATCAGTTCGCCGAGCAGTTGGCCATGGGGGTCGCTCTGGGAGAACAGCTGGCGGCTGGCCACCGGGTTGGCGTGCTCGATGCGGCTGCGCCGGTCGAGGATCACCAGGCCGTCGTCGATGCTGTCGAGCACCGCCTGCAGGCGCTTCTGCCCGGCCAGTACCGCCTCGATGTTGGTCGCCTTGTACTCGGCCAGGGCCTGGGCCATGAGGCCGAAACGCCGGCTCAGCGAGGCCATCTCGGCCTCCCGCGAGACCGGCAGGCTGACCTCGAAGTCACCCTTGCCGATGTGGTCGGCAGCCTGCGCCAGGGCCTCGATGGGGGCGCCGAAACGGCGGGCGATGCCGTGGGCGGTGACGAAGCCGATGACCAGGATGGCCACCCCCACCAGCCCCAGCAGGCTGGCGATCAGCCAGGCGTGCAGGCGCGAGCTGCGCTCCGCGTCGCTGATGGTCTGGATGGCATGGCTGTGCAGCGCCAGCAGGTACTGGTGCAGGGCGGTGAAGGAGCGGCTGAAGTCGCTTTCCACCACCAGGCTCCAGCGGCTGCTGCCGGAGGAGCTGACCTGGCCCTGGAACTCCTGGTTGGCCTGGTCGATGCGCTCGTAGAGGGTGCGTTCGACGTCGTTGGCAGCCCTCGCCCGGCCTTCGGCGAGGTAGTGGTCGAACTGCCCGCGCAGCACCACCAGGCGCTGCGCATCGGGGCTGTCGCTGAGCAACTGGGCCAGTTGGTCGTCCAGGGACTGGCGCAACTGCTGGCTGCTGGCGATGGTGGCGAAGTTGTGCGAGATCAGCCGCTCCTGCTCGCGGCCCATCAGCATCACGCTGAACACCCCCAGCAGCAGGCCGATCAGGGCCAGGGTGATCAGCGCGGACATGCTCAGGAACATCCGCGAACGCAGCGTCGGCGCGCGTTTCACAGGTTGTACTGCTTGCGCTTGCGGTACAGGGTGGAGGCGTCGATGCCGAGGATCTTCGCCGCCTGGTCGAGGGTCGGGGCGCTGGCCATCACCGAAGCGATGTGGGCCTTCTCCAGCGCCTCCAGGCTCAGCGCCTCGCCGACCCGCGGCACGGCGGCGCCGGCCTGCTCGCCGAGCCCCAGGTGTCCGGGCTCCACCAGTTCCTGGTTGCAGATGATGCTGGCCCGCTCGATCACGTTGCGCAGCTCGCGCACGTTGCCCGGCCAGGGGTACTGCCGCAGCAGCTCGGCCGAGGCCGGGCTGAAGCCACGGGCCGGGCGCCCGTAGTCCTTGACGAAGCGGGCGAGGAAGCGCTCGGCCAGGTCCTGGATGTCCTCGGCGCGTTCGCGCAGTGGCGGCAGGTTGAGGACGATGACGTTGAGGCGGTAGAGCAGGTCCTCGCGGAACGCCCCCTGGGCCACCATGCCGGCCAGGTCGCGGTTGGTGGCGGCGAGGATGCGCACGTCGGCGCGGCGCGTCACCGGGTCGCCGACGCGCTCGTATTCCTTGTCCTGGATGAAGCGCAGCAGCTTGGCCTGCAAGGGCAGGGGGAAGTCGCCGATCTCGTCGAGGAACAGGGTACCGCCGTCGGCCTGGCTGATCCGCCCCTGGGTGCTCTCGCTGGCGCCGGTGAAGGCCCCGCGGTTGTGGCCGAACAGCTCGCTTTCCATCAGCTCGGCGTTGAGCGACGGGCAGTTGATGGTCACGCAGGATTTCTTCGCGCGCTTGCTCCAGCCGTGGATGGCGCGCGCCAGCTCGCCCTTGCCGGAGCCGGATTCGCCGAGGATGAGGATGTTGGCGTCGGTGGCGGCCACCTGGCGCGCGGTCTCCAGCACCGCGGTCATCGCCGGGCTGTGGGATTCCAGTTGCTCGGCCTGGCTGGCCTGGGCGCCTTCGAGGGCTTCCAGGCGCGCGGTGAGCTGGCGCACCTCCAATTGCTTGGCCGCGGCCAGGCGCAATTGCTCGGGGCTGCAGGGCTTGACCAGGTAGTCGGCGGCGCCGGCCTGCATGGCGTCCACCGCGGTGTCCACGGCGGAATGCGCGGTGACTATCACCACCCGCATCCAGGGCGCCTGCAGGCGCATCTGGGCGAGCAGGTCGAGGCCGTTGTCCTCGCCCAGGCGCAGGTCGAGGAAGCACAGGTCGAAGACCTGGCGTTGCAGCAGGGCTTCGGCCTGGGCGGCGCTGGCCGCGGTGGCCACGCTGTAGCCCTGGTCCTCCAGGCAATAGCGGAAGGTGCGCAGGATGGCGGGTTCGTCGTCGACCAGCAGTATTCGGCCAAGCGTCTCCGGAGTGGGGTCCATTCGGGATGCCTCGTAGTGGGAAATACCTTTCGCGTATGCGTCTTTTAGTCCAGGAAATTTCTTGCAAGTTGCAATGAAAATTAGACGCCTCTCTCAAGAATGTCGGACCTGAGCGAAGGAAAGCGGGTGGGAGGGGCGGCGAACTGCCGTTTTCCGTGCAAAACGCATGGCCGGAACGGGCCCGTCGTGCAGGATGCGCGCTGCCCGTTGCCATTCGTTTTCTACAACTATCTGTTTTTCAAGGAATTACCTCCGACCCTCGACCTGGCACGGGGCATGCGAGACATCCGGCGGGAGGCCCGGTGCACCCGCACCGGCCGATCACCAGTCCTTCGGGAGGAGCACGACGATGAACGCTGATGGAGCCAAGGGGGATTCGCTGGGACGGCTGCTGTTGCTGGCCGTCGCCGTGGTCGTACTGCTGGACCGTTGGTATCCGGTCGCTCCGCAGCCTTCCGCCGTGCCGGTGCAGGAACCTGTGTCCAGCGCTTTCCTCAGACAGCCGTCCAGGCTGCAGGACGAACGAATGGCCATCACGGAAGAGGCCGCCAGCGCCACGCTGGTCCGCCAGACCTCGCGTGCGAGCTGGGTGTTCTGAGGCGCCAGCACCGCCTTTCGCCATAAAGAGGAGACATTCCATGCTGAGCTGGGCTCTGACTTTCCTGATCATCGCCATCATCGCCGGGGTCCTCGGCTTCGGTGGCATCGCCGGCGCCGCGACCAGTATCGCCAAGATTCTCTTCGTGCTGTTCCTGGTGCTCTTCGTCATTTCCTTCTTCGTCGGGCGGCGCCGTGGCTGACAAGGCCGGTCCGAACGGGTACTGAAATCCGCGCCGGCAATGGCGCATGACCAGGGGGGCCGGGGGTGCCTCCGATGAGGGTTGGGTGTGGGGCTGTGAGGGGGCGCTTCCGATGGCTTGGATATGGAGCTTGAAGAGCCCCTCTCCCTAACCCTCTCCCTGAAGGGAGAGGGGACCGCTCGGAGCGCGTGGGCATTCTTGAGTCAGCCGGCAACACCGAAGGTTTCCGGCTGAAACCATCACTTCTCTCGGCACGGACTAGCCCCCTCTCCCTTCAGGGAGAGGGCTGGGGAGAGGGGCTCTTGAACCAAGCCCGAGAACCCCAGGCAAGCCTCCACCTCCAACTTCCCTGATATCAATCAACCCCGACCCACCCCCCTGGCCCTCTAAAATATCCCCGCCGCGCCTGGTCACCCGGACGACCATCCATCGCGAACTACAGGCCTCCGCGCCTGCGTCACGGCAGCGCACCCGCGGCAGGGAAAGCGAATGCCTCCCCGAGCCTCGCTTTCCACCCAAAGGGTTCGAAAAAAGCGGCCATCACGGCTTTCAGCCTCTATCCCATGCAAAAAAGCAATGGCCCAGGGGCCTGGAACACCCGTTCCATTTGCCTTTTGCCATGCCGATTGCGCATGGGGTAGCCGTTTCCGGCATTAGACGCGAAGGAGGGGCGTGGGAATCATGCGCCCTTTTTTCGCCCGCCCCGGCCAACCCGGCGGTGGGCGGACCCCGACTTCCACAAGAACCAAGGGTGAACACACTATGGGCAAAGCCAAGCTCAGCCTCGCCTGGCAGATCGTCATCGGTCTTGTACTGGGCATAGCCATGGGTGCCGTGCTGAACCACTTCAGCGCGGAGAAGGCCTGGTGGATCAGCAACATCCTGCAGCCGGCGGGCGACATCTTCATCCGCCTGATCAAGATGATCGTGGTACCGATCGTCATCTCCTCGCTGATCGTTGGCATCGCCGGCATGGGCGATGCCAAGAAGCTCGGGCGCATCGGCCTGAAGACCATCGTCTACTTCGAGATCATCACCACGGTGGCCATCGTCGTCGGCCTGGTGCTGGCCAACCTGTTCCAGCCCGGCGCCGGCATCGACATGAGCACCCTGGGCACGGTGGACATCTCCAGGTACGCGCAGACCGCCAAGGAAGTGGAACACCACCACGCGTTCATCGAAACCATCCTCAACCTGATCCCGTCGAACATTTTCGCCGCCATGGCCCGCGGCGAGATGCTGCCGATCATCTTCTTCTCGGTGCTGTTCGGCCTGGGCCTGTCCTCGTTGCCGGCGCCCACCCGCGAGCCACTGGTGAAGATGTTCCAGGGCGTGGCCGAGGCCATGTTCCGCGTCACCCACATGATCATGCTCTACGCGCCGGTCGGCGTGTTCGCGCTGATCGCCGTGACCGTGGCCAGCTTCGGCTTCGCCTCGCTGCTGCCGCTGGCCAAGCTGGTGCTGCTGGTGTACTTCGCCATCGCCTTCTTCGCCTTCATGGTGCTGGGCCTGGTGGCGCGGCTGTTCGGCTTCTCGATCATCAAGCTGATGCGCATCTTCAAGGACGAGCTGGTGCTGGCCTATTCCACCGCCAGTTCCGAGACCGTGCTGCCGCGCATCATCGAGAAGATGGAAGCCTACGGCGCGCCCAAGGCGGTGAGCAGCTTCGTGGTGCCCACCGGCTACTCCTTCAACCTCGACGGCTCGACCCTCTACCAGAGCATCGCGGCGATCTTCATCGCCCAGCTCTACGGCATCGACCTGTCCATCGGCCAGCAACTGATGCTGGTGCTGACGCTGATGGTCACCTCCAAGGGCATCGCCGGCGTGCCGGGCGTGTCCTTCGTGGTCCTGCTGGCCACCCTGGGCAGCGTCGGCATCCCCCTGGAAGGCCTGGCCTTCATCGCCGGCGTCGACCGCATCATGGACATGGCGCGCACCGCGCTGAACGTCATCGGCAACGCCCTGGCGGTGCTGGTGATCTCCAGGTGGGAAGGCATCTACGACGGCAAGCAGGGCGCGCTCTACTGGCAGGCGGTGGAACAGGGCCGCGGCGAGGAGCTGCTGAGCGACGCCCGGCAGAGCACTGCGCACTAACTCTGCGCCGCCCCTGTAGGAGCGAGCTTGCTCGCGAACCCGCCCCGCCGCGGAGCCGTTCGCGAGCAAGCTCGCTCCTACGAAAAGCCGTACCAGCAAGGCCCCGGCAATGTCCGGGGCCTTGGCGTTTCTGGCCCCGGCGCGCCCGCGCCGCTATCATCGCGGCCAACGTCCTTGGGGGGATACTCATGCTCAACGGCCTCTGGCTCGGCTTTTTCCTGGTCGCGGCGGTCACCGCGCTGTCGCGCTGGCTGCTTGGCGGCGATGCCGGGGTGTTCGCCGCCATGGTCGAGAGCCTGTTCGCCATGGCCAAGCTGTCGGTGGAGGTCATGGTCCTGCTGTTCGGCACCCTGACGCTCTGGCTGGGCTTCCTGCGCATCGCCGAGAAGGCCGGCCTGGTGGAGCGCCTGGCGTGGCTGCTGGGGCCGCTGTTCCGCCGGCTGATGCCCGAGGTGCCGGCCGGCCACCCGGCGATCGGCCTGATCACCCTGAACTTCGCCGCCAACGGCCTGGGCCTGGACAACGCCGCCACCCCCATCGGCCTCAAGGCGATGAAGGCGCTGCAGGAACTCAACCCCAGCAGCACCACGGCGAGCAACGCGCAGATCCTCTTCCTGGTGCTCAACGCCTCCTCGCTGACGCTGCTGCCGGTGACCATCTTCATGTACCGCGCGCAGCAGGGCGCGGCCGACCCCACCCTGGTGTTCCTGCCGATCCTCCTGGCCACCAGCGCCTCGACCCTGGTCGGCCTGCTCTCGGTGGCGCTGGTGCAGCGCCTGCGCCTGTGGGACCCGGTCGTGCTCGCCTACCTGGTCCCCGGCGCGCTCGGCCTGGGTGCCTTCATGGCGCTGCTCGCCGGGCTTTCCGCCACCGCGCTGGCGCAGCTCTCCTCGCTATTGGGCAACCTCACGCTGTTCGGCCTGATCGTGCTGTTCCTGGTGCTCGGCTGGCTGAAGAAGGTGCCGGTCTACGAAACCTTCGTCGAAGGCGCCAAGGAAGGCTTCGACGTGGCGAAGAACCTGCTGCCCTACCTGGTGGCGATGCTTTGCGCCGTCGGCGTGCTGCGGGCCTCCGGGGCCCTGGAGCTGGTGCTGGACGGCATCCGCTGGACGGTGCTGCAGCTGGGCTGGGACACCCGTTTCGTCGACGCCCTGCCCACCGCGCTGGTCAAGCCGTTCTCCGGCAGCGCGGCGCGCGCCATGCTGCTGGAGACCATGCAGAGCCAGGGCGTGGACAGCTTCGCCGCGCGCCTGGCGGCCACCGTGCAGGGCAGCACCGAGACCACCTTCTACGTGCTGGCGGTGTACTTCGGCTCGGTGGGTATCCAGCGCGCCCGCCACGCCGTGGGCTGCGCCCTGCTGGCGGACCTGGCCGGGGTGCTGGCGTCGATCGGGGTGTGCTACTGGTTCTTCGGCTGAGCGGCCGCGCAATTAATAAAACCGGAAAATATTTGAATATCCTTATTCTTCTGAAAGTTCTTTCAGAAACAATTGGGTAATTGAATTTTTAATTGGGCTGTTTCGCGAATCAATACGGTTAATTTTCCATAAGAACTTTCCATTGATCGAATTTAGATTTTCCTCAAACAAAATTAAGGAAAATCGCAATGAGAGGGAAAGTTAGCTGTATTGCGCTGTGCGCCCTGCTGGCCGGCTGCAATGGCTGGGTGAAGCCGGAGGCCGATGGCCAGCTCAATTCGAACTATTTCACGGTACTGTCCGGCCTGCCGGCGCCGGGCCTGATGGTGGCTTCGGCGGTGCAGTGGAATGCCGACTACGCGGTGACCGCGGCCCACGTGCCCTACCTGTCGGGCCTGGCCTATTCCTGCAGCACCCGCTGCGACCTGGTATTCATCCGCCGCAAGGCGTCCGGGCCGCTGCCCCACTGGCGCGCGCCGCGCAACGGCGAGGCGGTGACGGCGCTGGGCAGCAGCAGCCTGCTGGTGCCGGTGAGCTCCCGCGGGCGGGTGTGGCCGGTGCCCTACCGCAACCTCAGGGAGCCCAACCAGGAGCTGTACGGCATCCATGACGCGGCACTGGCCCAGGGCATGTCCGGCGGGCCGCTGGTGGGGGCCGACGGCAGCGTGCTGGGCATGAACATCGGCTACCAGGCCACCGGCTGGGGTGGCGTGCAGCACCCGGGGCTCAAGGGCGCCAAGCGTGTCAGCGTGTTCGTGCCCTACGCGGTGATCGAGCGCGAATGGCAGCTGTTCCAGGCCAGGCTGGCGCGGGAACGGGAGGCGGCGGCGGGGCGTCGGTTGCAGGCGAGCAATCCCTAGCCGGGGGTGATGCCCGCCATGCCTGTCTATTTTTTGGGATTTTTCCGACGAGCTGTCGCGAAGCTTTCACTAGCCTTTCAAACCCTTGAAATTCGGGCCTTTCAGCCATTTTTCATTTGATCTCGGGCAAGTTTTACACATAGGGTTACAAATATCTTCCCGGCCGCTGCCTGCCTCCTCGCGTCCCGGGAAGGCCCCGTGATCGTTTGAAATGGTGTTCCCATGGCTTCCAAGAATTCCAAGGCCAAGGCCGTGTTCCGCGTGGTCAGCGGCAACTTCCTCGAGATGTACGACTTCATGGTGTATGGCTTCTACGCCACCGCCATCGCCAAGACCTTCTTCCCCGGCGACGACCCCTTCGCCTCGCTGATGCTGTCGCTGGCCACCTTCGGCGCCGGCTTCCTGATGCGCCCGCTGGGGGCGATCTTCCTCGGCGCCTACATCGACCGCCATGGCCGCCGCCAGGGCCTGATCATCACCCTGGCGCTGATGGCCATGGGTACCCTGCTGATCGCCTTCGTCCCCGGCTACTCCACCCTCGGTGCGCTGGCGCCGGCGCTGGTGCTGGTCGGCCGCCTGCTGCAGGGCTTCTCCGCCGGGGTCGAGCTGGGCGGCGTGTCGGTGTACCTGGCGGAGATCGCCACGCCCGGCAAGCGCGGCTTCTTCGTCAGTTGGCAGTCGGCTAGCCAGCAGGTGGCGGTGGTCTTCGCCGGGCTGCTGGGGGTGATCCTCAACCACTGGCTGAGCCCCGAGCAGATGGGCGAATGGGGCTGGCGCGTGCCCTTCTTCGTCGGCTGCATGATAGTCCCGGCGCTGTTCGTCATCCGCCGCTCCCTGGAGGAGACCGAAGCCTTCCAGCAGCGCAAGCACCGCCCGCGCCTGGGCGAGGTGCTGCGCTCCATAGGGCAGAACTTCGGCCTGGTGCTGGCCGGCACCGCCATGGTGGTGATGACCACCGTGTCCTTCTACCTGATCACCGCCTACACCCCGACCTTCGGCAGGAACGAGCTGCACCTGTCGGACTTCGACGCCTTGCTGGTGACCATGTGCATCGGCCTGTCGAACTTCTTCTGGCTGCCGGTGATGGGCGCGCTGTCCGACCGCGTCGGCCGCCGCCCGCTGCTCATCGCTGCCACCGTGCTGGCGCTGCTGACCGCCTACCCGACGCTGTCCTGGCTGGTGGCCGAGCCCAGCTTCGCCCGCCTGCTGACGGTGGAGCTGTGGCTGTCGTTCATCTACGGCAGCTACAACGGCGCCATGGTGGTGGCGCTGACCGAGGTGATGCCGGCGGACGTGCGCACCACCGGCTTCTCCCTGGCCTACAGCCTGGCCACCGCCACCTTCGGCGGCTTCACCCCGGCGGCCTGCACCTGGCTCATCCACGCCCTGGACAACAAGGCCGCCCCCGGCCTGTGGCTGAGCGGCGCGGCGCTGCTGGGCCTGGTCGCCACCCTGGTGCTGTTCCGCCGCCGCGGCCGCGCGGCCTCCTCGGGCGGTGCGCTGGCCGGCGCCTGAAGGCCTGCGGCGGTTTGCCACTGGCCAACCCCGGCCGGCCTTGACCTCGATCAAGGGTGGCCGGGGGCGGGCGGAGAAGGATAGGTCAATGACATTTCCTTCTTCTCCCCTGGAGACAACGCCATGCCCACCCCCCTGCACCAGCAAGCCGCGGCGCTCGCCGCCGGCGGCCATGATCACTGGATCGAGACCCTCGACGACGGCAGCCACGTGCTGATCCGCCCGCTGCGCGCCGAAGACCGCGAGCTGGAGCGGACCTTCCTCGAACGCCTGTCGCCGATGACCCGCAAGCTGCGTTTCCACGGCGAAGTGAAGATCAGCGACGCCCTGCTCGACAGCCTGATGGACGTGGACTACCAGGACAACATGGCTTTCGTCGCCCTGGTGCATGACGACGGCGAACTGCGCGAAGTCGGCATCAGCCGCTATGCCAAGGTGGACGACAACCAGTGCGAATGCGCCCTGACCACCGCCGACGACTGGAAGCGCCGGGGCCTGGGCAAGGCGCTGATGCGCCACCTGATCGACGTGGCGCGGCGCAATGGCTTCGCCCAGATGTACAGCATCGACCAGGCCATCGACCGTGACATGCGCGACCTCGCCGTCGAACTGGGCTTCCGCGCCCTGCGCGACCCGGACGACGCCACCCGGGTGATCCGCCGCCTGGCGCTGTAAGGCTCAGCCGTTGCGTCGGCGGCGCCAGAGCAACAGCGCCGCCGGCGGCAGCAGCACCAGCAGCACCGCGCCGCCGCCCAGCGGGTAGGCCATGTCGTCGTCGAGCAGCGGTTTCTCGATGCGCAGGTAGCCGTCGTCCTTGAACAGCTGGCGCGCCGTGTCGCTGGCCAGCTTCAGGCTGACCTTGGCCAGGCGCCGGTCCTCGTTGGGGAACTGGCTGCCGTCGTAGTCGCCCAGCGCGCCCCAGTAGTAGTCGGCGAGGCTGGCGTTGCTCGGCGTGCTCCAGGCCAGCTGCGCCCGCTGCACGCGCTGGATGCGGGCGAAGCGCTGGGCGTCCAGGCCGTGCTGGCGGATGTTTTCCACCACCTCGCCCAGGGCCTTCAGGGTGGCCTCCTGGTCCTCCCGGGCGATGTCCGCGTTGAGGCTGAGGAAGCCCTGGTTGGCGTAGGACGTGCGCTCGCTCCAGGGCCCGTAGGACAGCTCGCGGTGTACCCGCAAGTCGGCATAGAGGGCGTCGCTCAGGTAGGCCTGCAACAGGTCGAGGGCGGCGCCGTCGGCTTCGGCCGGCTCGGGGAAGATCCAGTGCACCACCGCGCCCTCGCCGAACAACCCGCTGTTCAGCGTTCGTTGGCGTGCCGCCGGGCCCTGCATTTCCGGCAGTTCGCGGCGTTCCGGCGTGGCCCGGTCGGGCAGGCTGCCGAAGGTGCGGCTGAGGTAGGCGGGCAGGCGCGGGTCGAGGTCGCCGACCACGATCAGCGTCATGTTGGCCGGCACGTACCAGTCGCTGCGCAGCTTCTCCAGCTGGGCCTGGGTCAGGTGCGCCACCTGCGGGCGCTCGGCGCAGGCCAGGCCGAGCTCCACGGCGAGCTGCTCCTGGCCCGGGCGGCTGATGTTCTGGTGGTCGAGGAAGCGCTGCAGGTGCGAGTAGTGGCCGCCATCCTCGCGGATCAGCACCTGCTTGGTGGCTTCCACCCGGGCCTTGTCCAACTGCGTGCGGGTGAGCACTTCCAGCAGCAGGTCGAGCACCTGGCGCTGGGTGGCCGCCGGCGCCTCGATGACGAAGGTGGTGTCGCCCTCGCTGGTGTAGGCGTTCCACTGGCCGCCCAGGGCCTGCATGCGCGCCTCCAGGTCGGCCTCGTCGCCGCCGTCCAGGCCGCTGAAGAACAGGTGCTCCAGCAGGTGCGGCAACTGCCGGTCATGGCAGCTGAAATCGGAAAAGCCGACGCCCACCACCAGGCGGATGGACACCGAGCCGCGCTGGCTGGTCGGCTTGAACAGCACGCCCATGCCGTTCTGCAGCTGGTAGCCCTCCACCGTCGAACGCGAATCGGCGAACGACCAGCCGCCGCCGAGCAGGAAGAGGAGGGGGAGGAACAACCAACGCATGGGCCAGGCCTGGAAAAGCAAAGCCAGGAGAATAGCGGATTGCCGCCGATCCACCTACCCATGGGCGGCACCCGTGGCGACGGGCTGCGACCTGCGCAGGCCCGGTCTATCATCAGGCGTGGCACCCGGGGCCACTACTGGCCTTTCGCTGGCATGCCCCCTCATCGCCCATTGCGGAGGCCGTACGCATGCGCGTCCTGATCACCGGCGCGGCCGGCCACATCGGCCAGAACCTGCTCAACGAACTGGCGATCCAGCACCGCGACTGGACGCTGGTGGCCGCCGACGTGCGCAGCCTGCCGGCGCAGCACCTGCGGCCGAACGTCGAGCCGGTGCAACTGGACATCGGCCACCCCCGGCAGGTGCGCGACTGCGTGCGGCAGTGGCGCCCGCAGGCCATCGTGCACCTGGCCTCGGTGGTCAACCCGCCGCCGCAGATGTCCGCCACCCGCCTGCACACCATCGAGGTCGGCGGCAGCCGCGCGCTGTTCGAGGCGGCGGTGGAGCACGACGTGCGCCAGCTGGTGGTGGCCAGTTCCGCCGCGGCCTACGGCTTCCACCCGGACAACGCCGAGCTGATCGACGAGAACCACCCCCTGCGCGGCCAGTCGCAGTTCCCCTACGCCCGCCACAAGCACGAGATCGAGCAACTGCTGGCCGGCCTGCGGCAGAGTTGTCCACAGCTGCGCCAGCTGGTCCTGCGCCCCGGCACCATCCTCGGCCGGGGTGTGCACAACCCGGTCACCGACCTGTTCATGGGGCGCTCGGTGCTGGGGATAAGTGGGCGCTGCAGCCGCTTCGTGTTCATCTGGGACCAGGACGTGGTGAACATCATCCGCCAGGGCCTGGAACGCGGCAGCGAGGGCATCTACAACCTGGCCGGCGACGGCGCGCTGAGCCTGCGCGAGATCGCCGGACTGCTGCGCAAGCCCTACCGCGCCCTGCCGGCGCCGCTGCTGCGCAGTGCGCTGGCGCTGCTGCGGCCGGTGGGGCTGGCGCCCTTCGGCCCGGAACAGGTGGACTTCATGCGCTACCGGCCGGTGCTGGACAACGCCCGGCTGAAGCGGGAGTTCGGCTACCAGCCGCGGTATTCCAGCCGCGAGGCGTTCCTGGCCTTCGTCGCGGCGCGGGGGTTGGGGGCGGGGTAGGGGGCGCAAGCTCGCGCCGGACTGGCTTTTCGTAGGAGCGAGCTTGCTCGCGAACAGTGCTCAGTTGTGACTTCGGTGGGTTGGCTTGGCTCCGTTCCCTCTCCCCAGCCCTCTCCCTGAAGGGAGAGGGGGCTTGTCCGTGCCGAGAAGGGATTTGGTGTCAGCCGGATACTCGGTACAAGCCGGCTAACGCCGAAATATCAGTATCTGCCCAACGGTCCCCTCTCCCTTCAGGGAGAGGGTTAGGGAGAGGGCGCTCTGAACTCCAACACCTGCAGCTCCCAGGAAACACCCTTCGCGAGCAAGCTCGCTCCTACGAAGAGCAGCGCCCTTATTCAAGCGTTGCGCCGCCCTTCCCAGAAATGCCCCGCCATCATCCTCAACCCCGCCGCCAACTCCGCCACCCGCGCCGCACTGGCCTGGCTATGGCTCGCACTGGCGGCATTGCCGTCGGCCGACTCACGGATGGCCAGCAGGCTGCGTTCGATCTCCTCGCTGGCGCAGCCCTGTTCCTCGATGGCGCCGGCGATCTCCAGGCTCATGCGCTGGATCGCCGAGACCTGCCCGGCGATTTCCTCCAGCGTGCCGGCGGCGCGGCCGGCCTGGTCGAGGCTGGTGTGGGCCTGTTCGCAGCTGTGGCGCAGGGCCTGCACCGAGGCGCCGGCGCCGCGTTGCAGGTCGCCCACCAGCCTGTGGATATCCAGCGCCGAGTCGGCGGTGCGCGAGGCCAGCGCGCGGACTTCGTCGGCCACCACGGCGAAGCCGCGCCCGGCCTCGCCGGCGCGGGCCGCCTCGATGGCGGCGTTGAGCGCCAGCAGGTTGGTCTGCCCGGCGACTTCCTGGATCACCTGCAGCATCCGCGAGATGCCCTCGCTGTGCCCGTGCAGCTGCTCCACCGCCTCGCTGGCCCGGCGTACCGCGTCTTCCAGGGCGGCGAGCTGGCCGCGGGTGGCCTGCACCTCGCCCTGGCCGGCCTGGGTCACCCGTTCGCTGCACTGCGCCGCCACCGCGCTGTGCTGGGCGTGGCGCGCCACTTCCTGGACGCTTTGCGCCAGTTGCTGCATGGCGCTGGCCACCTGGTCGGTCTCCTGCTGCTGGCGGCGTGTGCCGGCGCTGCTGTCGGCCACGGTGCCGGCCAGTTGCCCGGCGTGTTCGGCGAGCTGGCGCGAGGCTTCGGCCATGCGCCCGACCACCGCGCCGGTCTCGGCTTCCAGCATGCGCAGGGCGAAGTCCAGCTCGCCGAATTCATCGACGCGGCCGCTGTACAGGCGCTGGCTCAGCGGGTTGTCGGCGACCTGTCGAGCGCGCGCCAGCAGGGGCTTCAGCGGTTGCAGCTGGTGTGCCAGCCAGGCACCGGAAAGCAGCAGGGCGAGGCCGAAGGCCAAGGGCACGGGCAGCAGATATGCCAGCAGCGCGCCCAGGGCCTGCGCCAGGCCCAGGCCGGCGAGCAGCCGCGGCAACAGGCCCAGGCGTGGCCGGCGCGGCAGCCAGCCACCGCGCATGCGGGCGTACAGGCGCTCGGCGGCGTCGGTTTCGGCGGCACTGGCGCGGGTGCGCACCGACTGGTACTCCACCACCTTGCCGTCATGGCGGATCGGTGTGACGAAGGCGCTCACCCAGTAGTGGTCGCCGTTCTTGCAGCGGTTCTTCACCAGGCCCATCCAGCTGCGCCCGGCCTGCAGCGTCCGCCACAGGTGGGCGAAGGCGGCCGGCGGCATGTCCGGGTGGCGCACGCGGTTGTGGTTGTGCCCCAGCAGTTCCTCGGCGGTGAAGCCGCTGATGGCCAGGAAGTCCGGGTTGACATGGCTGACCGCGCCCTTGAGGTCGGTGGTGGAGAGGATGTTGGCGCTGGCCGGTACCTCGACCTGGCGCCCGCTGACCGGCAGGTTGAGCTTCATCGGTGGGTCTCCATGGGCCCCGGGTACAGGGCGTGGGGTGGCAGCGGCGGGCTGAACAGGAAGCCCTGGGCGAAGCGGCAGCCCTCCTTGCGCAGGAATTCCAGGTGCTCGGGGTGCTCGACGCCCTCGGCCACCACTTCCAGGCCGAGGCTGCGGCCCAGGCCGACGATGGCGCGGCAGATGGCGCTCAGCTCGGGGTCGCCGGGGACCTTGCCGATGAAGCTGCGGTCGACCTTCAGCATGTCCAGCGGGAAGCGCTTGAGGTAGCCCAGGGACGAGTAGCCGGTGCCGAAGTCGTCCAGCGCCAGGCGCACGCCGTGGGCGGCCAGCTCGCGCAGGCAGGCGAGGGTCTCGGCGCCGTCCTGCATCATCAGGCTCTCGGTGATCTCCAGCAGCAGGCTCTGCGGCGCCAGGCCGGTCTCGGCGAGGATCTGCCGCACCCGCTCGGCGAAGCCCGGCTGCTGCAGCTGGCGGATGGACAGGTTCACCGAGCAGTACAGCCAGCTCTGGCCTTCGCGCTGCCAGGCGAGGGTCTGGCGGCAGGCCTCGCGCAGCACCCAGTCGCCGACGCGGACGATCTCGCCGGACTCCTCCAGCGCCGGGATGAACTGCAGCGGCGAGACCGGCTGGCCGTCGCACTGCCAGCGCAGCAGCACTTCCACCGCGACGCGCCGCGGCGGGTCGACGTCGATGCGCAGGATCGGCTGGTAATGCAGGCTGAATTCGCCGCGCTCCAGCGCCTGGCCCAGCGCGCTCTCCAGTTCCAGGCGGCGCTGCGCGGCGGCCTGCAGCTCGCTGGAGAAGCGCGCGTACTGCGCCTTGCCGGCCTCCTTGGCGCGGTACAGGGCAAGGTCGGCGGCCTGCAGGGTGTCGATCGCCTGGCCCTCGGCGATCAGCCCGGTGATGCCGATGCTGGCGCTGACCACCAGGGTGCGGCCGTCCAGGTGCAGCGGCTGGTGCAGGCAGTCGAGCATGCGCTGGGCGACCTGCTCGGCGTCGGCCAGGCTGGCCATGTCGTCCAGCAGCACCACGAACTCGTCGCCGCCGAAGCGCGCCAGGTGGTCGCCGGGGCGCAGGCAGCGCAACAGGCGCTGGGCCACTTCCACCAGCACGCGGTCGCCGACGCCGTGGCCGAGGCTGTCGTTGATCAGCTTGAAGCGGTCCAGGTCGATGAACAGCAGCCCTGCCTCGCGCGCGCCGGGGCGGCCCTGGCGCTGCAGGGCCTGCTGCAGCAGTTCGTCCAGGCGCAGGCGGTTGGCCAGGCCGGTCAGCGGGTCGTGGCGGGCGGCATGGCTGAGCTGGTGCTCGCTGGCCTTGCGCTGGCTGATGTCGCTCTGCGAGCCGGCCATGCGCCCGTCGGTGATCACCCCGCGGGCCAGCACCCAGAGGTATCCGCCGTCGCGCTGGCGGATGCGGTACTCATGGTTGAGCAGAGCGGCGCTGCCGCGCAGGTGGGCGTCGATGGCCTGGCGCAGGCCGGGCAGGTCGTCGGGGTGGACGCGGGCGAACCAGCTGGCGCTGCCCTCGCCGAGGCTGTCGCGGTTCAGGCCCAGCATGCGCGTCCAGCGCTCGGAGACGTACAGCCGGTCGTTGGCCAGGTCCCAGTCCCAGATGCCGTCGTTGGCTCCGCGCAGGGCTCGGGCGAAGCGCGCCTCGCTTTCCTCCAGGGCCTGGCGCTGGGCGGCGCCGTAGGTGTCGATGGCCAGCGACATGTCGAAGAACACCCGCTTGAGCAGGCTGGAGAAGACCTGCACGCCCTCTGTCGCGCCGAGCAGCTCGTCGAGCATGTGCTGCAGGTACAGGCGGTAGGCGCCCAGGTACCACTTCAGCTCCACCCCCACCTGCTGGTGGACCAGGCCGATGCGCAGGCGGTCGCGCACATAGCCGGCGTCCTGCGAGGCTTCCCAGAGCTGCTCGTAATACTGTGCCTGGCTGCGCTTCAGGCGTTGCAGGGTGGCCGGCTCGGCGAGGATGGCCGCCAGCGGCGGGAACTGGCCGAGGTGCTCGTAGAGCTGTTCGATGAAGCGCAGGTGGTTGTCGCCCCGGTCGTCGGCGGCCTGCTGCAGGCACCGCTCGTCGGCCGCCTGCCAGTGCAGGTAGCGCAGGCGCTGGTCGATCTCCGCCGGCGACAGGCCTATGCGGTCGAGCATGTGGTCGAGCTTCGGTCCCAGGCCCATGCTTGCCTCCTTGTTTTTCTGCGGGCATGAAAAAAGCGCCGCGCCCGTCGCACGATGGATTCGGCGACAGGCACGGCGCTTTGTCTTGCAGGCCCTTGGCGTCCTGCCCGGCAAAGCCGGCTTCCGCGTTGGCGGAACACTGGTCGGGGTTTTTTACACCATCGGCGGGGAGGCGGACAACTCCCGCAGCGCGGCCTCCAGGCGCCGGCGCAGCTGCCCCAGCTCGCGCGAGCGGAAGGCGTGGCGGCTGCGCTCGAGCACGCCGACGGCGTCGGCCAGCAGGGCGTGCAGGCGCGCGGTGTCGCTCAGCGCGGCGTCCTTGAACCAACGGCACAGCGGGGCCTGCTCGCAATCGCCGGGGCCGGCGAGCACCGCGCAGGGTACCTGGTAGACGGCGAGCAGGGCGCGCACCTGGCGCGCCACGTCCTCGTCCTGGGAAGTCACCAATAACTGGGCCGGCAGCCGGCTAAGGGTCATGGCGTCATGCTCGTGGGTGGCAAAGGGCCACCACCCTAGCCGAACGCCATGCCCGGGCATTGACGCGGATCAGTCCCGCGGCGACCTGCCGCGCCTCAGCTGGCCGCGCTGGAGCCCGGCGGCACGTCGTGGCTGGGCGGCTGGGCGGCGGCTTCCAGGGCCTCCTCGACGTAGTCGTCCTCGTGCTCCTCGCCGGCACCGGCCTCGGGGTTGTCCAGCACGGCGTAGGCGATGGCGCAGAACAGCGAGTTCAGGCGCTTCATGTCGGCGATCAGGTCCAGGTGCAGCGAGCTGGTCTCGATGCTCTGCACCACCTGCTGGCGCAGGCGGTCGACGTGGGCGTGGGCGTAGCGGCGTTCCTGCAGGCGGAAGCGCTGCTTGGCCCGGCGCAGGCGCCGCGCGCCTTCCTGGTCGCCGTTGAGGAACACCGACAGGCTCAGGCGCAGGTTGACCAGCAGCTGGCTGTGCAGCGCGGTGATCTCGGCCAGGCCGTTGTCCGAAAAGGAGCGGCTGCGCGAGGTCTTCTTGTCCTGCACGGCGCTGAGCATGTGCTCGATGATGTCGCCGGCCTGCTCCAGGTTGATGGCCAGCTCGATGACCTCGGCCCAGCGCCGGCTGTCGCGCTCGCTCAGGTCCTCGCGGGGCATGCGCGCCAGGTACAGCTTGATCGCCGTGTAGAGCGCGTCGACATCGTCGTCGAGCTTGCGGATCTCCTTGCCCAGCAAGGGGTCGCCGGCGCGGGTCACCTGCAGCAGGTTGGTCAGCATCTGCTCGACGATGTCGCCCATGCGCAGCGTCTCGCGCACCGCGTTGACCAGCGCCAGGCTCGGCGTGTCCAGCGCCGCCGGGTCGAGGTGGCGCGGGCGCACGCGGTCCTCGGGGGTGGCGCGGTCGGGCATGATGCGCGTGCAGAAGGCGGCCATCTGGGTGGTCAGCGGCAGGCAGGCGAGGCAGCGCACCGAGTTGTAGAGCACGTGGAAGGCGATCACCAGCTCCTGGGTACGGAACGGCCAGCCGTCCACCCACTGCGCCAGCGGACCGATCAGCGGCAGCACCAGCACGCAGCCGGCGACCTTGAACAGCAGGCTGCCCAGGGCCACGCGGCGGCCGGCGGCGTTCTGCGAGCTGGAGCCGATCAGGGCGAGGATGCCGGTGCCCAGGTTGGCGCCCACCACCAGGCACAGCGCGACCTTCAGCGAGATCACCTTGGAGGTGGCGAGGGTCGCGGTGAGCAGCACGGCGGCCAGGCTGGAGTAGGAGATCATGGCGAACAGCGCGCCGGTCAGGGCGTCGAGCATGACGTCGCCGGTGAGGCTGGAGAACAGCACCTTCACGCCCTTGGCCTGGGTCATGGGCCCGGCGGCCTCGACGATCAGCTGCAGCGCCAGGATGATCAGGCCCAGGCCGATGAACACCCGGCCCAGCTGGCCCAGGCGCGTCTGCTTGCGGGTGAGGAAGAAGATCACCCCGAAGAAGATCAGCAGCGGCGACAGCCACGACAGGTCGAGGGTCAGCACCCGCGCCATCAGCGCCGTCCCGACGTCGGCGCCGAGCATGATCGCCAGCGCCGGGGCCAGCGCCATCAGCCCGCTGGCGACGAAGGAGGTGGCCAGCAACGCGGTGGCGTTGCTGCTCTGCACCAGGGCGGTGACGCCGATGCCGGCGGCGAAGGCCAGCGGGCGTTTCTGTACGCTGCGGCTGAGGATGCGCCGCAGGTCGCTGCCGTACACCCGGAGGATGCCGGTGCGCACGATGTGCGTGCCCCACACCAGCAAGGCGACGGCGGAAAGCAGGTTGAGCAATGTCAGCATGGCGGCCCCCCTCGTTACTGCATGGCCGCCCTGGCGTGACTGCGCGGTGGGACGACTCTGGCCGATTTTTCTGTCATCTAAATGTCATAGTAGACCCACGCAGTCCCGCGAGGGTTCGACAAGATGCTGATTCGCCGGGGTGTTTACCTTCAGTAAAGCCCCTGCGGCGGGGTTTTGCAGGGATGCCCGGAAAATCACGATCGTAGGAGCGGACCTTGTCCGCGATAGCCGGAAATATCGGCGCGATTCGCGGATGAGATCCGCTCCTACGCTGGCTACCCCCGCCATTCCCCTGTAGGAGCGCGCCCTGCGCGCGAATCGCGGGCAGGGCCCGCTCCTACAAGGGGTATCCGAACCGCGGTTCCTCCCGGCCATCCCCGCGGGCTAGACTGCCCCGGACACCACCGCCAGCGGAAACCCCCGATGCCCAAGCGCCTTCTCGCCACCCTGCGCCTGTTCCTCGCCCTCGGCCTGACCCTGGGCCTGGGCGCCTGCGCCAGCCTGTTCGGCAACGACCCGCTGAAGATCGACCTGGTGGGCCTGGAGCCCCTGGCCGGGCAGGGCATGGAGGCGCGTTTCGCGGTCAAGCTGCGGGTGCAGAACCCCAACGACCGGGACATCGACTACGACGGCGTGGCCCTGGACCTGAGCGTCAACGGCCGCCCGCTGGCCAGCGGGGTGAGCGACCAGCGCGGGCAGGTGCCGCGCTTCGGCGAGGCGGTGCTCAGCGTGCCGGTGAGCATCTCCGCCTTCCGCCTGGTGCGCCAGGCCTGGGGCCTGGGCAACGCGCCGCCGCGCCAGGGCATGCCCTACGAGATCAGCGGCAAGCTCGGCGGCGGCCTGTTCGGCACCGTGCGCTTCAGCGACAAGGGCACCCTGGAGTGGCCGGCCGGGGCGCCCTTGCCGACGCTCTAGGGCGCTACTGGCCGGGGATGTCGCGGCGCAGCTGCACCGGCTCGACCGGCTTGCGCCCGCGCGCCGTGCGCATGCGGATGTTCAGCGCTTCCACCGCCAGCGAGAAGGCCATGGCGAAGTAGACGTAGCCCTTGGGCACGTGGACCTCGAAGGCTTCGGCGATGAGCACGGTGCCGACCACGATGAGGAACGACAGCGCCAGCATCTTCAGCGACGGGTGCTTGTCGATGAAGGCGCTGATGGCGCCGGAGGCCAGCATCATCACCAGCACCGCGACGACGATGGCGGCGACCATCACCGGCACGTTGGAGACCATGCCCACGGCGGTGATCACCGAGTCGAGGGAGAACACGATGTCGATGATGGCGATCTGCACGATGGTGCCGAGGAAGCCGCCGAGCAGGCTCTTCGGGTCCGGTTGCTGATCGGTCTCGTCCTCGCCTTCCAGGCCGTGGTAGATCTCGCTGCTGCTCTTCCACAGCAGGAACAGGCCGCCGCAGAACAGGATCAGGTCACGCCCGGAAATGCCCTGGCCGAGCACGCTGAACAGGTCGGCGGTCAGGCGCATCACCCAAGTGATCGACAGCAGCAGGAGGATGCGCGTGACCATCGCCAGGGCCAGGCCGAACAGCCGCGTGCGCGCCTGCATGGCCTTGGGCATGCGCCCCACCAGGATGGAGATCATGATGATGTTGTCGATGCCCAGGACGATCTCCAGGGCGGTCAGGGTGAGGAGCGCGACCCAGATTTCCGGGTTGGTCAGCCATTCCATTTACGGGTCTACCAGTCTTCAGTCGTTGAACAGGGGGAACAGCCCCAGCAGCAGGGCGGCGGCGAGGATAGCGAGACACACCAGCGCTGCCCAGCGCAGGGTGAAGCGCTGGTGGTCGCCGAAGTCCACCTTGGCCAGGCCCACCAGCAGGTAGGTGGAGGGCACCAGCGGGCTGAGCAGGTGCACCGGCTGGCCGACGATGGAGGCGCGGGCCATTTCCACCGGGGTGATGCCGTACTGCGCGGCGGCCTGGGTGAGCACCGGAAGCACGCCGTAGTAGAAGGCATCGTTGGACATGAAGAAGGTGAACGGCAGGCTGACCAGCGCGGTGATGGTCGCCAGGTACGGCCCCAGCGCCGGCGGGATCACCGCCAGCAGGCTCTTCGACATGGCCTCGACCATGCCGGTTCCGGAGAGGATGCCGGTGAACACACCGGCGGCGAAGATCAGCGAGACCACCGCCAGCACGTTCTCGGCATGGGCGCCGATGCGCTTCTTCTGCTCGAGGATGCACGGGTAGTTGACGATCATGGCGATGCCGAAGGCGATCATGAACAGCACCGGCATCGGCAGCAGCCCGGCGATCAGCGTGGCCATCAGTACCAGCGTCAGCGCGCCGTTGAACCACAGCAGCTTCGGCCGCCGCGCGTCGGGGTACTGCGAGACGCTGACCTCGGCCGCGTCCAGGTGCTCGCCGGGCAGGTGCAGCTGGCCCAGGCGTGCGCGCTCGCGTTTGCCGTATACCCAGGCGATGGCGAAGATGGTGGCGAGGCCGGCGACCATCGCCGGGATCATCGGCACGAAGATGTCCGCCGGGTCCACGTGCAGGGCGCTGGCGGCGCGGGCGGTGGGGCCGCCCCAGGGGGTCATGTTGAGCACGCCGCTGGAGAGCATGATCAGGCAGGCCATCAGCAGCGGGCTCATGCCCAGGCGCTGGTACAGCGGCAGCACCGCGGCCACGCAGATCATGTAGGTGGTGGAACCGTCGCCGTCGAGGGAGACGATCATCGCCAGGGCCGCGGTGCCCAGCGAGACCTTCAGCGGGTCGCCCTTGACCAGCCGCAGGATCTTGCGCACCGCCGGGTCGAACAGCCCCGAGTCGATCATGATGGCGAAGTAGAGGATGGCGAACATCAGCATCACCCCGGTCGGCGCCAGGGTGCGGATGCCGTCGAGCATCATCGGCCCCAGGCCCGCGGCGAAACCGCCGAGCAGGGCGAAGGCGATGGGTACCAGGATCAGCGCGATGAGCGCCGAGAGGCGCCGCGTCATGATCAGGAGCATGAAGGTCGCCACCATGGCGAAGGCGAGGAAGGTCAGCATCGGAGGCCTCCGTCGGGTCAGCGCGGCGGGTGGCCGGGCAGGGACGGGGCGGAGCGGCGGTTCAAGCGTGTCATGGCATCACCCGTGTTGTTCTTGTGCGGATAGCCCGCCGCCGGGCAGCGGAGGGGAGGGCGGATGCTAGGGGCTCAAGCTTTCAGCAGGCTTTCGCGGGAAAAGGCGGCGATCGTCGGTGAAGAGGTGATGTTTCTGGATGTTTCCGGACCGGCTCTTCGTAGGAGCGAGCTCGCTCGCGAACCGCATGGCACCACAGCCGCCGGGAAATCCCCGTTCGCGAGCAAGCTCGCTCCTACAGGAAAGGGCCCCCCCCGGGGGATTTTCCCGCCCCGTTGCGGTGCACCCCGGGAAAAACGCCGGATTCGCTTGAATCCCCCGCCCCGCCTGGGTTATCCATGCTTCGCCCTTTCGCTGAAGCCATGGATACGCCGTATGACTTTCCCAGTGCCAGCCCACCTCGCCGAAGGCTCCGAGAAGCCCGCCGGCCGCATTCGCCAGAAGAACGAGGAAGTCATCCTCGCCGCCGCCGAAGAAGAGTTCGCCCGCCACGGCTTCAAGGGCACCAGCATGAACGCCATCGCCCTGCGCGCCGACCTGCCCAAGGCCAACCTGCACTACTACTTCAGCAACAAGCTGGGGCTCTACACCGCGGTGCTGGGCAACATCCTCGACCTCTGGGACAGCACCTTCAACCATCTCAGCGCCGAGGACGACCCGGCCACCGCCCTGGCCGGCTACATCCGCGCCAAGATGGAGTTCTCCCGTCGCCACCCGCTGGCCTCGCGGATCTTCGCCATGGAGATCATCAGCGGCGGGCAGTGCCTGAGCAGCCACTTCAACCAGGACTACCGCGCCTGGTTCCGAGGCCGCGCGGCGGTGTTCGAGGCCTGGATCGCCGCCGGCAAGATGGACCCGGTGGACCCGGTCAACCTGATCTTCCTGCTCTGGGGCTGCACCCAGCACTACGCCGACTTCGCCACCCAGATCGCCTTCGTCACCGGGCGCAAGCGCATGTCCCGGCAGGACTTCAGCGAGGCCGCCGACAACCTCATCCGCATCATCCTCAAGGGCTGCGGGCTGACGCCGCCGGCCACGACATGAGCTTCACCCTCGCCGGCCCGGCCAGCTACGCCGAGGACATCCGCAAGAGCCGCTTCACCTGCCTGGCCGCGCCCATCGCCAGCGAGGCCGAGGCCCAGGCCTTCCTTGCCGCCCACCGCGACGCCAGCGCCGGGCACAACTGCTGGGCCTGGAAGCTCGGCGCGCAATACCGCTTCAGCGACGACGGCGAACCCGGCGGCACCGCCGGGCGGCCGATGCTCGCGGCCATCGAGGGCCAGGCCATGGACCGCGTGGTGGTGCTGGTCAGCCGCTGGTTCGGCGGCATCAAGCTCGGCACCGGCGGCCTGGTCCGCGCCTACGGCGGCTGCGCGGCCAAGTGCCTGCAGGACGCCCCGCGCATCGAGCTGGTGCCCAGCACGCGCCTGGCTTTCGCCTGCGGCTTCGCCGAGCACGCGCTGCTCAAGGCACGCATCCTCGCCCTGGGCGCGAGCATCGAGGACGAGGCCTACGGCGCCGAGGGTGTGGATATCCGCCTGAGCCTGCCCGATATCAAGGTCGAGGAGCTGCAACGCCTGCTCGGCGACCTCAGCCGCGGCCGCATCCGCGCCACCCGCCTCGACGACTGAAGCAATTATCCCCAGGGCTTTTCCACCGGCGGTGGATTTTTGTCCCCGGTTCCTGTGCGGCATCCTGTGGACAAACTGTGCCCCCTCCGCTCCAGGCCACGCTAACCGTGGCCTGCAAGGCTTTGCGCAGAATTTGTCCAAACCCCGCAAAAGGCCGTTTCCGGCTATCCCCGGATAGCGTGGGCAAGGCTGTGGAAAAACTGTCGATGAAGCCTTCGGAAGCAGGTAATCCGGGGGCTGCGCGAGGCTGTACGTTTTTTGCTCTGCAATGACCTGAAAGCCACGTAATTCAAGGCCTTAGGCTGGGCTTGGCAGCATCTGAAAAGGACCCTGGACAAGCCCGGTATAAGCCCTTGGCAAGCTGTGAATATCCTGGTGGAAAACCACGCTGAAGACGGCACTTATGCAGGGCAGGGGAAAAGCTGCGGAGAGGCCAGCGGAATCGGGCTTTCCACGGCCAGGCGAATGGATTGCTCACAGAGGCCGTGGACAGCGTTGTGGATATCCTCTGGGGAAAACTTCTGATGCCAGAACTGCCGCCGCTTGGCGAAATCTGTACGTTTTTCGAGCAGAAAGCCCCGAAATTGCTGGGTTGCAGAAGGGTATCCACAAATCGAAGAGGCAAAAAAGCGCCTATGGAGCCTCCCTGTGGAAGCCTGTCGCCTGTGGACAGCGAAAACCCCTTTTCAACAGTGGATAACAGGAGCGTAGGGCGTATAACCGTTCGCGGTTATACGCCGTTACACCACCCTCATGCCCGGCCTCTGGCCCGAACCCGAAGCGCCCCGGACAGGCGCTCCGGGGCCAAATCCGAGGCGCGCCTGGCGCCAAGGTCAAACGGCGTATAACGCGGAGCGTTATACGCCCTACATCAGGCCCAACCACAGCGTAGGGCGTATAACCGTTCGCGGTTATACGCCGTTACACCACCCTCATGCCCGGCCTCTGGTCCGAACCCGGAGCGCCCCGGACAGGCGCTTCGGGGCCAGCTCCGAGGCGCGCCTGGCGCCAAGGTCAAACGGCGTATAACGCGGAGCGTTATACGCCCTACATCAGGCCCAACCACAGCGTAGGGCGTATAACCGTTCGCGGTTATACGCCGTTACACCGCCCTCATGCCCGGCCTCTGGCCCGAACCCGAAGCGCCCCGGACAGGCGCTCCGGGGCCAAATCCGAGGTGCGCCTGGCACCAAGGTCAAACGGCGTATAACGCGGAGCGTTATACGCCCTACGTCCAACTGCGGCGTCACAAGCGGAACTGCCCCATCTGCCGCTGCAGGTCGTCGGCCAGGCCGCGCAGGGCGTGGCATTGCTCGCGGCCCTGGTGCACCTCGCCGGCGGTGGCGCGGGCCAGGTCGGCGATGCCCTGGACGTTGCGGTTGATTTCCTCGGTGACCGCGCTCTGTTCCTCGGTGGCGGCGGCGACCTGGTGGTTGATGTCGCTGATGCGCTCCACCTGGTCGGCGATGGCGCCCAGCGAGGCGCCGGCGCGCTGGTTGGCGGCCAGGCCCTCGCCGGTGGCCGCCTGGCCCGAGTGCATGGAGCTGACCGCCTGCTCGGCGCCCTGCTTGAGGCGCTGGATCATCGCCTGGATCTCGTCGGTGGAGCCCTGGGTGCGCCCGGCCAGGGTGCGCACCTCGTCGGCCACCACGGCGAAGCCGCGGCCCAGCTCGCCGGCGCGCGCGGCCTCGATGGCGGCGTTGAGCGCCAGCAGGTTGGTCTGCTCGGAAATGCCGCGGATCACCGCCAGCACCTGGTCGATGGTCGCGACCTGCGCCGCGAGGTCGCTCACCGCCTCGGCGGCCTGGCCGATCTCGGCGGACATGCGCTCGCCATGCTGCAGCGAGCCGCCCACCACCTGGCGCGCCTGGCCGGCTTCGCCACGGGCCTGCTGCGAGGCGCTGGCGGCCTGCTCGGCGTTGCGCGCGATTTCCTGCACGGTGCTGCCCATCTCGTTCACCGCCGTGGCCACCATGTCGGTCATCTCCTGCTGGCGGCTGGCGTGCTCCGCGGTGTTATCCACAACCCGCGCCACCTCGGCCACGCTGCGCTGCAACTGCTGGCTGGTGGCGAGCACGGCGCCGATCAGCTGGCGCTGGCCTTCGAGGAAGCGGTTGAAGCCGCGGGCCAGGTCGCCCAACTCGTCGGCGCGGGAGTCGTCCAGGCGGCGCGTCAGGTCGCCGCCGCCGGCGCCTATGTCCAGCAGCGCCGTGGTCACCTGGCGGATCGGCCGCACCAGGCCGCGGGCCAGCACCACCACCAGGCCCAGGCAGAGCAGCGCCACCGCCGCGCCGGCCAGGCCGGAAAGGCGCAGGGCCTGGCGCGCGTCGGCGTAGACCTCGGCCTCCGGCACCTCGCTGACCAGCGTCCAGCCGAGGTCGCGCAGCGGCAGGCTGGCGGCCAGGTAGTCCTCGCCATCGCGTTCGAAGCGGCTGCTGTGGAAGCCCGGCTGGCCGAGCAGCGCCCGGGCCGCGTCGCCGCCCACCAGGTCGGCCAGGGCCTTGCCGCGGGCACGGGCCGGGTCGGGGTGGATCTGCACCTGGCCGTCGTTCTTCACCAGGTACACGTGGCCGGACTGGCCGAAGCGGAAGTCGCGGATCAGTTTCGACAGCTCGTCCATGCGCAGGCCCAGGCCGGCGATGCCCAGCAGCTTGCCGTCGCGCTCGACGCGGCGGTCGATGAACAGCGTGAGTTCGCCGCTGCCGACGTCGGTGTCGATGTTCAGCACCTGCGGCCGGCCGCTGCCGATGAAGTTGAAATACCAGACGTCCTGGGGGTTGCCGCGGGACAGGGTGCGCTCCTTGCCCTTGTCGCTATAGTAGGCGTCGCTGGCCTGGCTGGCGATGAGCGCGGCGAAGGCCTGCTGCGAGGCGCGGATGCCGCCCAGGTAGCGGACGAAGTCGGCCTGCCGCGCCGGGTCCTCGCCGGCGGCCAGCCAGTCCTGCACCAGGCTGTTGTCGGCGATGCCGGTGGCGGCGGTGAGCGGGCCGGTGAGCCGGCGCTCGAAGTCGTTGGCGATGGCCTGGATGCTCGCCGGCAGCGCCTGTTCGAGCAGGTAGCGCTCGCTCAGGCGGTTGACCAGCACGGCGTAGAGGCCGAGCACGATGAGCAGGCTGAGCAGCAGGGCGGCGCCCATGCTGAGGATGAGTTGGGTCTGGATGCTGCGAAGGCGCATTTGTTGTTGTCCTCGTGTCGCGCGGCGAATCCTTTCGCGGGTGGGATGCGGGGCGTGTGGACGGGGCCGGAAGAGTTATCGGCCAGGAGGCGGGAAACTGTTGTCCCGTTGGTCAGGTTTTTCGGCGTGGGCTGGGCGGATAGGGGTTGATCCCGGTATCGGATGCGCTCCGGCCTTGGCCGAGGCGCTTGGCATGAGGGCGGTGTAGCGGCGGATAACCGCGAACGGTTATTCGCCCTACGTGCGGTTTGCCTCGGTGCATAGGGCTTTCCATTCGACGCCGCTGCGGGTGGTGCGTGGCGGGGCGTCCTGGTGATAGCGGGCGATGACCTGGGCGGCCACGGCGATGGCCACCTCCAGCGGGCGCTTGCCGGGTACCTCGGGCAGGCCGATGGGGCAGTACAGGGTTTCGATGGCGGCTGTGGAAAAGCCGCGCTGTTCCAGGCGCATGCGGCAGCGCTGGGCCTTGGTCTGCGAGCCGATCATGCCGAGGAAGCCGGCGTCGCCGCGCTTGAGCACCGCTTCGGCCAGTGCGTAGTCCAGCGGGTGGTTGTGGGTCATGATCAGGTAGTAGCTGCCCGGCGGCGCCTTATCCACAGCCTCCGACGGATCGTCCAGCAGGCTGCAGCGCACCCCTGTGGGTAACTCGGCGGGGAATTCCGCGGCGCGGCTGTCCACCCACTCCAGGCGCAGCGGCAGGCCCGCCAGCAGCGGCGCCAGGGCGCGGCCGACGTGGCCGGCGCCGAACAGCAGCACCTGCGGCCCGCGCACCGCGAAGCATTCGAACAGCAGGCTGGCGCGGCCGCCGCAGCACTGGCCCAGGCGTGCGCCCAGGGGGAAGTGCTCCAGGCTCTGGGCGTCCTTGCCGGCCAGCAGCAGTTGGCGCGCGTGCTCGGTGGCGGCCAGTTCCAGGTGGCCGCCGCCGATGGTGTCGTAGCAGGCGTCGGCGGTGACCAGCATCTTGCAGCCGGCCTCGCGCGGGGTGGAGCCCTGGACGCCGATGACGGTGACCAGTACGTAGGGCTCGGCACCGTCGCGCAGGCGGGCGATGGCGTCCATCCAGGTGGGGGTCATGGGGTGAGGTCCTGGGGGGGTGGGTTGATGGTGTTGGTTGGATGTTTCGGCGTTGTGGGTGAGGTGGGTTCCCTCTCCCCAGCCCTCTGACTAGGCGTCCCCCCCATGAAGGGAGAGGGGGCTAGTTCGGTGTGTGCAGGAAGATTGGGAGTTTTCCTGTTATCCACAGTGTCCGGCTGACTCCGTTGTTTCGCTTTACGCGAAACGGTCCCCTCTCCCTCCGGGAGAGGGCTAGGGTGAGGGTATGACGCGTCCTCCAGCGAACTATCCACAGCCCGCCCCTTCAACGCTTCGCAGGCCCACAGCACCCGCTCCGGCGTCGCCGGGGTGTCCAGCGTCGGGCTCACCCGATAGTCCGCCAGGCTGGCGATGGCATCGCGCAGGGCCGACCACACCGAGATGGCCAGCATGAACGGCGGCTCGCCCACCGCCTTGGACAGGTACACGCTGTCCTCTTCGTTGGGCCGGTCGAACAGGGCCACGCGGAAGTCCTCGGGCACGTCGCTCGCCGCCGGGATCTTGTAGGTCGCCGGCCCCGTGGTGAGCAGCCGGCCCCTGGCGTCCCACTTCAGTTCCTCGCAGGTCAGCCAGCCCATGCCCTGGACGAAGCCGCCCTCGATCTGGCCGATGTCGATGGCCGGGTTAAGGCTGCGGCCGACGTCGTGCAGGATGTCCACCCGCAACAGGCGGTACTCGCCGGTCAGGGTGTCCACTTCCACCTCGGACACCGCCGCGCCGTAGGCGAAGTAGAAGAACGGGTGGCCCTGGCCGGTGGCGCGGTCGTAGTGGATCTTCGGCGTGCGGTAGAAGCCGGTGGCGGACAACTGCACCCGTGCGAAGTAGGCGGCCTGCACCACCTCGGCGAAGTCCAGCGCCTTGTCGCGGACCTGCACCTGGCCGTGGGCGAAGCGCACTTCCTGCAGCGCCACGCCCTCGCGCGCGGCGAGGAATTCCGCCAGCCGCGCCTTGAGCGTGCGGGCCGCGTCGCGGGCGGCCATGCCGTTCAGGTCGGTACCGCTGGAGGCCGCGGTGGGCGAGGTGTTGGGCACCTTGTCGGTGCGCGTGGCGGTGATGGTCACGCGCTCAAGGGGCACCTGGAATTCCTCGGCGACTATCTGCGCCACCTTGACGTTCAGGCCCTGGCCCATCTCGGTGCCGCCGTGGTTCAGCTGGATGCTGCCGTCGGTGTACAGGTGGATGAGCGCGCCGGCCTGGTTCAGGTGCTGGGCGGTGAAGCTGATGCCGAACTTCACCGGAGTCAGCGCCAGGCCGCGCTTGAGCACCGGGCTGGCGGCGTTGGCGGCGGTGATGGTGGCCCGGCGGGCGCGGTAGTCGCTGCTGGCTTCCAGGCGTTCGATCAGCTCGCCCAGCAGGTTGTGTTCCACGCGCTGGTGGTAGGGCGTGAGGTCGCGGCCGCTGCCGCCGTAGAGGTTGAGCTTGCGCACGTCCAGCGGGTCCTGGCCGACGGCGCGGGCGATGTCGTCCATGGCGCGTTCGATCAGCATCATCCCCTGGGGCCCGCCGAAGCCGCGGAAGGCCGTGTGCGAGACGACGTTGGTGAAGCTGCGGTAGCCGGCGATGGCCACGTCGGGGATGAAGTAGGCGTTGTCGGCGTGGAACATGGCGCGGTCGACGATGGCGTCGGAGAGGTCCGGCGAGTGGCCGCAGTCGCCCACCACTTCCAGTTGCGCGGCGAGCAGCCGGCCCTCGGCGTCGAAGCCGACCTGGTAGCGGTTGTGGAAGGGGTGGCGCTTGCCGGTGGCGCGCATGTCCTCGGCGCGCGGCAGGCGCAGCTTAACCGCGCGTCCGGTGCGCGCCGCCAGCAGCGCGGCCAGGCAGGCCCAGGGCGCGGCCTGGGTCTCCTTGCCGCCGAAGCCGCCGCCCATGCGCCGCACTTCCACCGTGACCCTGGCCAGGGGCATGGCCAGCACCTCGGCCACCAGCTTCTGCACCTCGCTGGGGTGCTGGCTGGAGGTGAACACGAACATGCCGCCATCGTCGGTGGGCACGGCCATGGACACCTGCCCTTCGAGGTAGAAATGCTCCTGGCCGCCGACGAACTGGCTGGCCTGCAGCACGTAGGGCGCGGCGGCCAGGCCGTGCCCGGCGTCGCCGCGGCGCATGAAGTGCGGCGGGCGCACGAAGCGTTCCTCGGCCTTGGCCCGCAGCGGGTCGAGCAGCGGGGTTTCCTCGGCGTATTCGACCTTCGCCAGGCGCACGGCGCGGCGGGCCTGCAGCTGGGTTTCCGCCGCCACGGCGAACAGCGCCTGGCCGTGGTACTTCACCCGCTCGCCGGCCAGCAGCGGGTCGCCGGGGAAGACCGGGCCAATGTCGGTGTGGCCGGGCACCTCGTCCAGGGTCAGCACGGCGACCACGCCGGGGGCGTTGCGCACAGCCGTCAGGTCCAGGCTGTGGATAACCCCGCAGGCGATGTCCGTGAGGCCGACGGCGGCGTGCAGCAGGTCGCGGGGTTCCTTGATGTCGTCGACGTAGCGCGCCGCGCCGCTGACGTGCAGCTCGGCGCTGTCGTGGGGCCGGGCCTGGCCGGCGCTGCGGGCTTCGCTGGCGCCGCCGTTGGCGGCCAGGGGAGGCAGGCTACGCATGGCGCACCTCCGCGGGGGTTACGGTGTATTCCACTAATGCGCGCTGCAGCAGGTTCTGCGCCACCTTCAGGCGATAGGCGGCGCTGGCGCGCAGGTCGTCGATGGGCTGGAAGTCCTCGGCCAGGGCGGCCTGGGCCGCGGCCACGGCGGCGGCGTCGAACGCCCGGCCAGCCAGCGCGGCTTCCGTGCGCCGGCCGCGCAACGGAGTGGCGGCCATGCCGCCGCAGGCCAGGCGCGCCTCGCGCACCCGGCCCTGCTCGTCGAAGTCCAGGCGCAGGGCCAGGCACAGGGCGGAGATGTCGTCGTCACGGCGCTTGGATATCTTGTCCACACGCAATGACTGGCCCTCGCCCAGCCTGGGGATAACTACCGCCTCGATGTATTCGCCCGGCTGCAGGATGCTCTGCCGGTAGCCGGTGAAGAAGCCGTCGATGGGCACTTCGCGCATCTGCCCGGCGCGCCGCAGGCGCAGGCGGGCGTCCAGGGCCAGCAGCACCGGCGGCATGTCGCCGATGGGCGAGGCGTTGGCGATGTTGCCGCCCAGGGTGCCGCGCTGGCGGATCTGCAGCGAGCCCAGGCGCTCCAGCAGCGCGGGCACACCGGGGAAGGCGCGCAGCGCGTCCTGGCAGTCGGCGTAGGGCCGCGCGGCGCCGATCAGCAGGTGCCCGGGGTGTTCCTCCAGGCGCCGCAGCTCGGCCACGCGCTCCAGGTGGATCAGCTGCGGGAAGCCCTTCAGCGCCTGGGTCGCTTCCAGGGCCAGGTCGGTGGCGCCGGCCACCAGCCGTGCCTGTGGATGATCCATCAACAGGCGGTCCAGTTCTTCCAGCGAGGTGGGCAGCCAGGCGTGCTGCTCGCCGTTGTCGAGGCTGGCGCCGGCGGGCAGGGCGCGCAGGCGCCCGGCGGTAGCGCGTTCGGCGGCGGCGAAGCGATCGCCCCGGGCTTCGCCGGCGATGCGCCGGGCGGCTTCGAGGATCGGCCGGTAGCCGGTGCAGCGGCACAGGTTGCCGGACAGGGCCGTCAGCGCGCTCTCGCGGTCATGGGCGCAGGCCGCATGGCGCCAGGCGAACAGCGACATGACGATGCCCGGCGTGCAGAAGCCGCATTGCGCGCCATGGCAGTCCACCATGGCCTGTTGCACCGGGTGCAGGCGTTCGTCGTCGGCGAGGTTCTCCACCGTCAGCAACTGGCGGCCGTGCAGCGAGCCCAGCGGAGTGATGCAGGCGTTCACCGCGCGGTAGCGCAGGCCGTCGCCCTCGGGTTCGGCCAGCACCAGGGTACAGGCGCCGCAGTCGCCGGAGGCGCAGCCTTCCTTGGTGCCGGTGCGCCCCAGCCGGGTGCGCAGGTACTCGAGCAGGCTCGTTTCCGGTGCCAGGCCGTCCACCTGGCGCAGTTCGTCGTCGAGCAGGAACTGGATCATGCGAAACCTCGCTGGCGCGCGCCGGACCGGCTGCCGGGAGGCGGGCCCGACGCGGCGCTGAAGCTGTCCATGTGGTCAGGTAATGCACGAACTCTGCCAGCCGAAAGGGCTGCTCCCTAAGCAAAGCATAGCTCGCGGCGCCTGTTGACCAGCCGGCCAGGAAAGCGCCCCGGCTCCACCTCCGCCGGCCGCTGCGGGCACGTCCGGCACGGGCATTGAACGGTGGTGTCACGCGCTGGTCTTGAGCAGGGTGCAGGATGGAGGAGGGCCCGCTCATCGATAGCGAAGCTCTTCCTTTTATAGTTCCGCTGATAGATAAAGCCAATTTGTTTGATGGCCTAAATCAATGGGCCAAGCGGGCTAATAGCGGATAATCTTGCCCACGTCGAATTTCATAACCAATTCGATCAACCCATCTCTACGAGGAATGCCGAATGAACCTGATCAACACCCAAGTCCAACCGTTCAAGGTCAACGCCTTCCACAACGGCAAGTTCATCGAAGTCACCGAGCAGTCCCTGAAGGGCAAGTGGTCGGTCCTGATCTTCATGCCGGCAGCCTTCACCTTCAACTGCCCGACCGAGATCGAAGACGCCGCCAACAACTACGCTGCCTTCCGTGACGCTGGTACCGAAGTCTACATCGTGACCACCGACACCCACTTCTCCCACAAGGTCTGGCACGAAACCTCCCCGGCCGTGGGCAAGGCCCAGTTCCCGCTGATCGGCGACCCGACCCACCAGTTGACCAACGCCTTCGGCGTGCACATCCCGGAAGAAGGCCTGGCCCTGCGCGGCACCTTCGTGATCAACCCGGAAGGCGTGATCAAGACCGTCGAAATCCACTCCAACGAGATCGCTCGTGACGTCGGCGAGACCCTGCGCAAGCTGAAAGCTGCCCAGTACACCGCTGCCCACCCGGGCGAAGTCTGCCCGGCCAAGTGGAAGGAAGGCGAGAAGACCCTGGCCCCGTCCCTGGACCTGGTCGGCAAGATCTAAGCAACACCCCTCCCCGGCGGACGGCCCCCACAAGGGCCGCCCGCCCTGCCCAAAGCCTACCCGCAAGCGTGCAGGGCGGACGCACAGCGTCCGCCGCGGGAACCCTTTTGCCCGAATTTCGCAGGAGCTGAACTCATGTTGGACGCCAATCTTAAAAACCAGTTGAAGGCCTACCTGGAAAAGGTCACCCAGCCGTTCGAGATCGTCGCGTCCCTCGATGACAGCGACAAATCCCGCGAGCTGAGCGAACTGCTGCACGACATCGTCGGCCTGACCGACAAGATCACCCTGCGCGAAGATGGCAGCGACGAGCGCGTGCCGTCCTTCTCGCTGAACCGCCCGGGCGCGGACATCGGCTTGCGTTTCGCCGGTATCCCCATGGGCCACGAATTCACCTCGCTGATCCTGGCGCTGCTGCAGGTCGGCGGCCACCCGTCCAAGCTCGAGCCCGAGGTCATCGAGCAGGTCAAGGGCATCCAGGGCAAGTTCGAGTTCGAAACCTACTTCTCGCTGTCCTGCCAGAATTGCCCGGACGTGGTCCAGGCGCTGAACCTGATGGCCGTGCTCAACCCGAACATCCGCCACGTCGCCATCGACGGCGCGCTGTTCCAGGACGAAGTCGAGCGCCGCCAGATCATGTCGGTGCCGAGCATCTACCTCAACGGCGAAGTCTTCGGCGCGGGCCGCATGGGCGTGGAAGAAATCCTCGCCAAGATCGACACCGGCGCCGCCGCTCGCGAAGCCGAGAAGCTGGCCGCCAAGCAAGCCTTCGACGTGCTGGTAGTGGGCGGTGGCCCGGCCGGCGCCGCGGCGGCCATCTACGCCGCCCGCAAGGGCATCCGCACCGGCGTCGCCGCCGAGCGCTTCGGCGGCCAGGTGCTGGACACCATGGCCATCGAGAACTTCATCTCGGTGAAGGAGACCGAAGGCCCGAAACTGGCCCGCGCGCTGGAAGAGCACGTGAAGCAGTACGAGGTCGACATCATGAACCTGCAGCGCGCCAGCGCGCTGGTCCCGGCGAAGAATGCCGGCGAGCTGCACGAAGTGAAGTTCGAGGGCGGCGGCAGCCTCAAGGCCAAGACCGTGATCCTCGCCACCGGCGCCCGCTGGCGCGAGATGGGCGTGCCCGGCGAGCAGGAATACAAGGCCAAGGGCGTGTGCTTCTGCCCGCACTGCGACGGCCCGCTGTTCAAGGGCAAGCGCGTGGCGGTGATCGGCGGCGGCAACTCCGGCGTCGAGGCGGCCATCGACCTGGCCGGCATCGTCGCCCACGTGACCCTGCTGGAGTTCGACAGCAAGCTGCGCGCCGACGCCGTGCTGCAACGCAAGCTGTACAGCCTGCCGAACGTGGACGTGATCACCAGCGCGCTGACCAGCGAAGTGAAGGGCGACGGCCAGAAGGTCACCGGCCTGGTCTACAAGGACCGCAACTCGGAAGAGTTCAAGTCGGTGGAGCTGGAAGGCATCTTCGTGCAGATCGGCCTGCTGCCCAACAGCGAATGGCTCAAGGGCAGCATCGAGCTGACCCCGCGCGGCGAGATCATCGTCGATGCGCGCGGCGAGACTTCGCTGCCGGGCATCTTCGCTGCTGGCGACGTGACTACGGTGCCGTACAAGCAGATCGTGATCGCGGTTGGGGAGGGGGCGAAGGCGTCGCTGTCGGCCTTTGATCACCTGATCCGTAGTTCTGCGCCGGCTTGATGACCTTGCGATAGTAGAAGCGCCCGGCTCACTTGAGTGAGTCGGGCGTTTTTCTTTTTGGGTGTTTTGCTTGGGGTCGATGGTGTTCGGGGTTGAGTTGGGCTCCCTCTCCCCAGCCCTCTCCCTGAAGGGAGAGGGAGCTTGTCCGTGCCGAGAGGAGGGGGTGGTTTCAGCCGGAAGCTTTCGGTGTTGCCGGCTGACTCCAGAGCCCCCGTTTCTGCCCAACGGTCCCCTCTCCCTTCAGGGAGAGGGTTAGGGAGAGGGTGCGGAGGTCAGCCCGATCGACGGCGTAAACGGGGAATGCCATTCGCGAGCAAGCTCGCTCCTACGAAAAGCCTCCAGCCCCCAGCCCGCGGCATTCAAAGAATCGGCGACACCAACCGCGCCACCCGCATCCCCAGCTGCTGCAGCTGCCCGCTGCGCTCGGTGCCCATCTCCACGGCCTGGTCGAAGTCCGCCAGCAGCATGCTCTCCACGTCGCGGGCGAAGGCCTCGTCCACCGTCACCAGCATGATCTCGAAGTTCAGCCGGAACGAGCGGTTGTCCAGGTTGGCGCTGCCCACCGCGGCGCAGTCGTGGTCCACCAGCACCACCTTCTGGTGCAGGAAGCCTGGCTGGTAGCGGTACACCTTCACCCCGGCGCGCACCGCGTCCTGGGCGTAGAGGCTGGAGGCGGCGTAGACGGTGCGGTGGTCCGGACGCGAGGGCAGCAGGATGCGCACGTCCACGCCGCGCAGCGCGGCCAGGCGCAGGGCCGAGCTGACCGCCTCGTCGGGGATGAAGTACGGGGTGGTTATCCACACCCTTTCGCTGGCCGCGTTGATCATCTCGACGAAGAACAGCGAGCAGGTCTCCTGCTTGTCCGCCGGGCCGCTGGCCAGCACCTGGCAGATCACCCCTTCCTCGTCGTAGCGGTCCGGCAGCAGCAGGGTGGGCAGGGCATGGGTGGCCCAGAACCAGTCCTCGGCGAAGCTCTCCTGCAGGCAGGCCACGGCCGGGCCGCGCAGTTCCACGTGGGTGTCGCGCCAGGGCGAGAGCGGCGGTTTCTCGCCCAGGTACTCGACGCCGACGTTGTGCCCGCCGACGTAACCGCACAGGCCGTCCACCACCACCACCTTGCGGTGGTTGCGGAAGTTCAGCTGGAAGCGGTTGATGGCGCCGTGCCCGGTGCTGAAGGCCTGCACCTGCACGCCGCCGGCGCGCAGGCGCTCGACGTAGCGCCCGGGCAGGCCGTGGCTGCCGATGGCGTCGTAGAGCAGGAAGACCTCCACGCCGTTGGCCGCGCGTTCCAGCAGCAGCTGCGCCAGGCGCTGGCCGAGGGCGTCGTCGCGGATGATGAAGAACTGCACCAGCACCACCTGCCGGGCCTGGGCGATGGCCTCGAAGATGGCATCGAAGGTGGCCTTGCCGTTCACCAGCAGGCGCACGTGGTTGTTCGCCAGGGTCGGCATGCGCGCCAGCGCGGAGAGGGCCTTGAGCGCCTTGTAGTTCTCCGACTGGCGCGCCGTCAGGGCTTCTTCCACCCAGGGCCGCCAGTCCAGTTCGGCGGCGGCCAGGTGCATCTCCTCGTTGGCCTGGCGCCGCGCACCGATGTAGGCGTCGAAGCGGCTGCGGCCGAACACCAGGTAGGGCAGCAGGGTGAGCAGCGGCATGAACACCAGGGAGATGGCCCAGGCGATGGCGCCCTGCGCGGTGCGCACGGTGAGCACGGCGTGGAGGGCGGCGACCACGCCGAGGACCTGGATGACCACCAGGAAATGGGCGATGTAGGGGGAATACTGCATGCGCGCGAACGAGTCCTTCTGCCGTGCGTGTCCCCGCAGCTTAGCCCCGCTCGGGGGGCCGCGGCCATCCCGGCAGTTCGCCACGCCAGGTTTCGAAGGCCTTGCCCAGGCGCAGCACGGCCACGTCGGCGAAGCGCGGGCCGACGATCTGCAGGCCGATGGGCATGCCGGCGGCGGTGAAGCCGCAGTTGATCGACAGCGCCGGCTGCTCGGTCATGTTCCACGGCACGGTGAAGCCGATGTGCTCGAAGGGCAGCGCCGGGTCGTTGGTGGGCGAGGCCCACTCGGCGGGGAAGGCGGCCACCTGGTTGGTCGGGCTGAGCAGGCAGTCGATGCCGTGGAACTGCGCGGCGGCGCGCTTGCGCATCTCGAAGGTCTGGTTGAAGCCGCGCACCGCCTCGACGCCGGAAACCCGCGCGCCGCCTTCGGCCCACTGGAAGATGTACGGCAGCACCCGCGCCTGGCGTTCCGCCGGCAGCGCCTCCAGCTCGGCCCACAGGCGCGCGCGCCAGAAGCGGTCGAGGCCGTCGAGCAGCTCGCGGTCGAGGATCGGCGGCACCTCGACTATCTCCGCGCCGGCCTCGGCGAAGCGCCGCGCGGCGTCTTCCACGGCCCGGCGCACTTCCGGCTCGGGCTGCAGGCCGCAGCCGGGGTCCAGCTGCAGGCCGATGCGCAGGCCGCGCACCTCGGCCGGGCGGATGGCCCAGTCCAGCTCGGCTGGCGGCAGGCTGGTGGCGTCGCGCCAGTCAGGGTGCGACAGGTGCTTCATCAGCAGCGCGGTGTCGTCCAGGGTGCGCGTCATGGGCCCGGCGCAGCGCCCGGTGTAGTAGGGGTCGATGGGAATCCGCCCGAGGCTCGGCTTGAAGCCCACCAGGCCGCACCAGCCGGCCGGCAGGCGCACCGAGCCGCCGATGTCGGTGCCCACGTGCAGCGGGCCGTAGCCGGCGGCAGCGGCCGCCGCGGCGCCGGCGCTGGAGCCGCCGGGGTTCATCGCCAGGTTCCAGGGGTTGCGCGCCAGCTTGTGGAAGCTGGACAGGCCCGAGGAGAGCATGCCGAAGTCCGGCACCGTGGTCTTGGCCAGCAGGATGGCCCCGGCCTCGCGCAGCCGCGCGGTGGGCGGCGCGTCCCGGGTGGCGGGGACCAAGGGCACGGCGGCGCTGCCTTGGGGAATCGGGTCGCCGACACTGGCGATGAGTTCCTTGATGGTGACCGGCACGCCATCCAGTTCGCCGCGCGGCTCGCCTTTCAGCCAGCGCGCCTCGGCCTCCCGCGCCTCGCCCAGGGCGCGTTCCGGGGCATAGGCGTAGAGCGCGCAGAGGTGCGGTTCCCAGCGCTCGATATGGGCGAGCAGGTGTTGCAGGTATTCCACGGGGGACAGCTGGCGCGAACGGTAAAGGGCCAGCAGCTGGACGGCGGTGAGATCGTGCAGCGCGGTCATGGGGGACTCCGGCGGGGGGCCATGGCACAACCCTAGCCTATGGCGGTGTAGGGCGGATAACGCTCCGCGTTATCCGCCGTTTGGCCTTGGTCGACGAACGGGGGTGGTTCAACCGGGCGCTTTCGGGAGAGGCCGGTGGTTTTGGGTGTTCTGGCCCGCCCGTGGTTCCCTCTCCCCAGCCCTCTCCCTGAAGGGAGAGGGGGCTAGTCCGTGCCGAGAGAAGTGATGGTTTCAGCCGGTAATCTCTGTGCTAGCCGGCTAACGCCAAAACATCAGCGCACTCCGAACGGTCCCCTCTCCCTTCAGGGAGAGGGTTAGGGAGAGGGCGTTCTTCAGGTCAAGCGCCGAGATTGCCAGCGAAACCCCGTTCGCGAGCAAGCTCGCTCCTACGAAGAGCCGGATGTCAGGGCCTTGGCACCAACGCCGGCAGCAGCTGCCGCGAAATCGCCTCGCGCACCGCCGGCAGCAGGGTCGCGTTGCCGCCGAGCATCTCTTCCACCAGCCGGCGCAGGGCCATGGAGCGTTCCGGGGTGAGGGCGCGCACCGCGTATTCGCAGGCCTGTTCCGCGGTGACGTCCGGCGGAACGGCGAAGCCCAGGGCCTGCAGGCGTTCGCGGAAATCGTCCTGGTCGATCAGGTCGGCGTGCATCATCGCGGAGTCCTCCGTGAGGTTGGGCTTCCCCGGATTCTCGGAACAGCGCCGGCCGGGCGCAAGCGCCGGGCCGGCGGAGTGTCCTTCACAGGCAAGAGCAGGTCGTTTTCCGACCGTGCCGGCCTGGAACCCGCCTCAGTTCAGGCCGAGCTTGCCGCGCATGGTCGAAAGATCCTCGGCCAGGGTGTTCACCGGGCCGGCCAGGGCCTTGCGGTCCTTGGCGGCGAGCTTGTCGTAGGTCTGGTAGCCGCCGTCCTTGGTCTTGTACTTGGCGAGGATGCCGTCGACCGTGGCGAAGTTCTTCTCCACCTTGGCGACGAAGGCCGGGTCCTGCTTGGCCAGTTGCGGGCGGAACAGCTCGACGATCTTCTTGGCGCCGTCGACGTTGCCCTGGAAGTCGTACAGGTCGGTGTGGCTGTAGCGGTCTTCCTCGCCGCTGACCTTGGTCGCGGCCACTTCCTCCATCAGCGCGGCGGCGCCGCCGACCACCTTCTCCGGCGGGAAGGGCAGGCCTTCCACGCGCTTGCGCAGCTCGTGCACGTCGGCCATCAGCTTGTCCGCCAGCGGGCCCAGGCCCTCGGTGCTGTTCTTGCTGAACAGGCCGTACTCGATGCGGTGGAAGCCGGTGAAGTCCGGGGCGTCGACCTTCTTCTCGTGGTCGTCCTCGCGGGAGTCGATGGCGCTGTCCAGGTCGCTGAACAGCTCGGCCACCGGCTCGATGGACTCGTAGTAGACGCGGGTCGGCGCGTACAGCTTCTTCGCCGTGGCCAGGTCGCCCTGCTTCACCGCGTCGGTGAACTGCTGGGTGCGCTTGACCAGCTCGTCGAGGTTGTCGGTGACGTAGAGCTTGTAGTCGGCGATGGGGCCGACCAGGTCCAGCGGCGAGCCGGTGGCGGCGAAGGTGGCCAGCGGCGTGGCGAGCAGGCCGAGGCTGAACAGCAGGGCGAGGGAGGTGAGTTTCATGTCCGGTGGCTCCAGTGCGTTGTTGTCGTTCAGGCCAGCAGGCTGCGGCCGAGGAAGTCGTCCGCCCCGGTCACCCCGGGCAGGACGAAGAAGTAGCCGCCGCCTTGCGGCTTCAGGTATTCCTCCAGCGGCTCGCCGTTCAGGCGCGTCTGCACGGCGATGAAGCCGCGCGCGAGGTCCGCCTGGTAGCAGATGAACAGCAGCCCCATGTCCAGCTGGCCGTTGCTGGCCGCGCCGTTGGAGTAGTTGAACGGCCGGCGCAGGATGAGGTTGGCCTGGCTCTGCGCGGTGCGCGGGTTGGCCAGGCGGATGTGGGCGTCCAGGGGCGTGCGCTTGCCCTCGGCGTCGCGGGCGTAGTCCGGCACGTCGGTTTCCACGCGGCCGTCATGGGGCGCGCCGCTGGCCTTGACGCGGCCGATGATGCTTTCCTGCTCCTGCAGCGGGGTGCGGTCCCAGCGCTCGACGAAGTTGCGGATGATGCGCACCGCCTGGTAGCTGCCGCCCGCCGCCCAGGCTGGCTCGCTGGCGTCGGGCTGCACCCAGACGATGCGGCGCATGGCCGCCTCGTCGCGGGAGTCGGGGTTGGCCGAGCCGTCGCGGAAGCCCAGGAAGTTGCGCGCGCTCTCGGTGGGCTGGCCGGGGCGGCTGGGCTGCACCGGCACGCTGCCTTCCTGCTTCCAGCGCACCAGCAGCAGGTCCGGGGTGTTCTTCACGATATCGCGCAGGGCGTGGATGTTGGTGTCCGGGGTGTTGGCGCAGAACTGCAGGCACAGGTCGCCGTGGCAGCGCGCCGGGTCCAGGGCGTCGTTGGGGAAGCCGGCCATGGGTTGCAGGTGGCGTGGCTTGCGCGCGGCCAGGCCGAAGCGCTCGTCGAACAGCGAGTCGCCCACCGAGACGGTGACGGTCAGGTTGTCCGGGATCACCACCGGGCCGAGGATGCCCGAGTCCAGCGGCGGCAGCCTGGCGTCCACCTGCTGCACCGCTCCGCCGGCCATGAGGAAGCGGATGCGCTCGTCGAGCACCCGGAACAGCCGTTCCAGGCCCGCGCGGTCGCTGGCCAGCACGTCGAAGGCGACGATCATGCCCGCCGCCGGGCGCGGGGTGACGATGCCCGGCTGGTGGTGGCCGAACCAGGCGTTGCGCTCTTGGGTGCGCTCGCTGGCCGGTGCGTGGGTGACCTCGGCGGTGCCGGCGGCCCGCGCCGGGCCCGCCAGGCTGGCGCCGGCCAGGGCCACGCCGGCGGCGCCCAGGCCGAGCAGCACGCGGCGGCGTTGGGCGTTGGCGGGGCTGTCGTCGTTGCTGTGCATGGGGTACTTCCTCGGATCAGGGGTGGGCCAGGCCCAGGGCCGGCGCCACGGCGTCCAGCGCGTCGGCCAGGCTGGCGGCCTCGGCGGCCAGCTGCTGGCGCCGGGCGGCCGTGACCTGGTCGTAGGGCTTGCCGGCCAGTTGCGTGAGGCTGGCATCGAGCGCCGCGGCGGCGGCGTCCAGGCGCGCGGGCAGTTCGGGGGCCTTGCGTTGCAGCAGCGGGCGCAACAGGTCGATGACCTTGCGCGCGCCTTCCAGGTTGGCGGCGAAGCCGGCCAGGTCACTGTGGCTGTAGCGTTCCTCGTCGCCGTCCATGCGCTGCTGCGCCAGGCTGCGCATCAGCCGCGCGGCGTTGCCGCCGAGTTGCTCGGGCGGCAGCGACTGGGCCATGAGGGCGTCCTTCAGGGCGGCGACGTCGGCCTGCAGCTGCGTGGCGACCGGCGCCAGGCCGAGGGTGCCGTTCCGCGCGAACAGGCCGTATTCGATGCGGTGGAAGCCGCCGAAGGCCGGGTCCTGCTCGCGCAGCTCGAAGGCCTCGGCGCGCGGGGCGATGCGGTTGTCCAGCTCGGCCAGGCGCTGCGCGCTGGCGGCGATGCGCTGGTAGGCGGCGCGGCCTTCCAGGTAGTGGCTGCGCGCGGCGGCGAGGTCGTTGGCCTGCAGGGCCTGGTTCAGGGCGCCCAGGGCGCGTTGCAGCTGGCGCAGCTGGCCGGCCAGGTAGACGCGGTATTCCGACAGCGGGGCGACGAAGTCCAGCAGCGGCGAGCGGGCCTGCTGGGCGGCGCTGGCGGCCGCGCTGGGGGTGGCGCGCAGGCTGCCGTGGGGGTTGCTGAGCAGGCCGCAGGTGACCTGGTAGTCGCCGGGGGCGAGGTAGGCCGAGAGCGTCTGGCTCATGCCCGGGGCGATGTTCTCGCGTTCCTCCACCACCATCACGCCGTCGAGGATTTCCCACTCCACGGCGCGATCGGAGCGGTTGAGGATGCGGAAGCGCGCCTGCCCGGCCGGCACGCTCAGGGTGTTGGGCTCGCAGCCGTGGGGCAGCACCGTCACCAGCACCTCGTCGTTGCCCGCCCTGGCCTGGTGGGCGTGGCGCGCGGCGTAGTAGAAGGCCGCCGCGCCGAGCACGGCCAGGGCCGCCGAGGCCGCCACCGCGGCGTTGAGCAGCAGGCGGCGGGCGCCGACCGGCGGCTGGGGTTCCGGCAGGCTCATTCGGCGGTGCTCCGGGCAGGGGCCGCGGGGCGCGGCGGCAGGAAGAACAGCGTCAGGCTCAGCGCCAGGTAGGCCAGCCAGGCGCCGAGGGTGCTCAGGGTGGGGCTCTGCTGGTAGCCGAACAGCCCGGCCAGCAGCGAGCCCAGGGCGCCGTCCTCGGGCAGGCTGGCGCCGCTGTCCCACAAGGGCGCCTGCAGCAGGTTCCAGACCCCGGCCTCGTGCAGCGAGCGCACTGCGTTGGCGAGGATGCCGGCGGCCACCACCAGGATGAACAGCCCGGTCCAGCGGAAGAAGCGCGCCAGGTTCAGGCGCACGCCGCCGCTGTAGATGCCGTAGCCCAGGGCCACCGCCAGCGCCAGGCCGAGCAGCGCCCCCAGCGGCGCGCCGGGGCCTTCGCTCTGCTGGAACACGGCGAGCAGGAAGAACACCGTCTCCAGGCCCTCGCGGGCCACGGCGAGGAACACCATGGCGATCAGCGCATAGCCCTGGTGCCGCGAGTGGAAGGCCTGGTCCAGCGCGGCCTGCAGCTCGCCCTTGATGGAGCGCGCCATCTTGCGCATCCAGAACACCATGGAGGTGAGGATGGCCACCGCGGCCAGGCCCACCAGGGCTTCGAACAGCTCCTGCTGCTTCTGCGGGAATTCGGCGCTGGCCAGCTCCAGCCCGGCGCCGACGAACAGCGCCAGGGCGGCGGCGAGGAACACCCCGATCCACACCGCCGGCATCCAGTGGGCGCGCCCGGTGCGGCGCAGGTAGCTGGCGATGATGCCGACGATGAGCGCGGCCTCCATGCCCTCGCGGAGCATGATCAGGAAGGGGACCAGCATGGTTTCACCTGGGACAGGGCCGCGCGGCGGCGGCTGAGAATGCAAACGCGAAGGATTCTCGATGTCGTCGCCTTAAGGATTGCTTAAGGGGCCATGCCTAACGTCGCCCCCTGTCCGCGGCGGATACGCGCACGTCGTTTTCGGCAAACCCGAAGTTGGCGAAGCAGCCACACTGGAGCCATACCGCTGCGGTCGATACCGAAGTAGGTGCTTGTCACACTGGGAGCCTTGACGGCTCGCTTTCGTCCCCTGTCGTGCGTCGGGCGCGGCGGGGGATTTTTTTGTTCGTCCTGGTTGGTTTTTCGTAGGGGCGAGGGGGACGCCCAGTTCTTGCTCGCGAACGGCGTTCTGTCGGCCAGGTTCGGTGCATATCCTGAAGAACGCCCTCTCCCTAACCCTCTCCCTGAAGGGAGAGGGGACCGTTCGGAGTGTTTGGGCATTCCTGAGTCAGCCGGCAACACCGAAGGTTTCCGGCTGAAACCATCACTTCTCTCGGCACGGACAAGCCCCCTCTCCCTTCAGGGAGAGGGCTGGGGAGAGGGAGCGGAGTCAAACCGAGGCCCCCAGGCCACCTGGAAACTCTGTTCGCGAGCAAGCTCGCTCCTACGAAAAGCCCCTCGCGCTCAATCCAGACGACGGGCCAGCGACTCGAACAGCGCCTCGTACAGCCTGTCCACTTCCGCCAGCTCCCGCGCCCGCAGGCAGCCGTGGACCAGCCCCGGGCCGGGGAAGCAGTCCACCTCCACCCCATCCCGGCGCAGTCGTTCCGCGTAGCGCAGCCCGTCGTCACGCAGCGGATCGAACTCGGCGACGCCGATGAAGGCCGGCGCCAGTCCGGCGAAGTCATGGGCGCGCAGGGGCAGGGCGAGGGGGCGGTGGCGTTGCAGGGGCTCGGGCAGGTAGGCATCGATGCACACCCGCATATCGGCAGCAGACAACAACGGCGCATCCGCACACTCGACTCGCGAATCCGTCGCCTCGTCACCCAAGGCCGGATAGACCAGCGCCTGGGCCCGTGGCTGCGGCTCGCCGGCATCGCGCAGGGCCAGGCACAGGGCGGCGGCCAGGTTGCCGCCGGCGCTGTCGCCGGCCACCGCCAGGCGGGTGCGGTCGATGGGTTCGCCCAGCGCGCCGTCGCGCAGGGCGCGCCAGGCCGCCAGGCTGTCCTGCAGGGCGGCGGGGAAGGGGTGTTCCGGGGCCAGCCGGTAGTCCGCCGCCGCCACCAGCAGGCCCAGGCGGGCGGCCAGCTCGGCGCAGAAGAAGGCGTGGGAGTCGAGGTCGCCGAGCATCCAGCCGCCGCCGTGGAGGAACAGCAGTGCCGCCCAGCCGCTGGCGGGCGCTGTGCCCGCCGGGCGGAACAGGCGCAGCGGCGGCAGGCCGGCCAGGGCCAGGTCGCTCACCCGCAGGCCCGTTGGGCGCGGCGGGGTGAAGGCGGCGGCCATGCGCGAATAGGCCGCGCGTTGCGCGGCCAGGGAGGGTTCGGCAGTGGCGAAGGCGCGGGTGCGCGCGACGAACGCCGCCATGCCGGGGGACAGCGGGTACTCGCGCGCCACGCTCAACCCGGCAGGCCGATCACGCGGCCGACGTGCTCCGGCCGCGGCAGGGCGCGGTGCGCTTCGGCCAGGGCCAGCACGCGCTCCAGCACCACGCCCTCGAAGGGCGCCGAGCGTGGGCCGTCCAGGCTCACGTGCAGCAGCATCTGTTCGCTGGCCGCCAGCGGCTCGGCCTCGCCGGGGCGGTGCAGCGTGTGGTGCACGTGCAGGCGCTTGCGGTCGTGGGCCAGCAGCTGGGTGCGCACTTCCACCTGCTCGCCCTGCTTCACCTCGTGCAGGTAGTTCAGGTGCACCTCCAGGGTGAACAGCGAGTGGCCGCTGGCCTCGCGGCCGGCGCTGTCCAGGCCCAGGTGGTCCATCAGGGCGTCGGTGGCGTAGCTGAAGATCAGCAGGTAGTAGGCGTCGCGCAGGTGGCCGTTGTAGTCGGTCCACTCGGCGAGCACCGGGGTTTCGTAGGTTTTCAGGGTGGGCATGGGTGCGCTTCCGAAGAGCCCCTCTCCCCAGCCCTCTCCCTGAAGGGAGAGGGGGCCGTCCGGAGGGGCGGATGGATCGAGGTTAGTCGACGAAGGCGAAGCCGTGGCGGGCCTTGGTGTCCTTGATGGCGCCGAGCACCGCCAGCAGGCAGTCGTCGCGGTAGCGCTCCAGCTCCGCGATGCTGCGGTTGCCCTGCTGTTCGGCGGTACCTTCGACCACCTTGTCGATCAGCGATTCGGTCAGCTCCGGCGCCGGCAGGTAGGTCCAGGGCAGTTGCAGGGCCGGGCCGAACTGGGCCATGAAGTGGCGCATGCCGGCGTTGCCGCCGGCCAGGGTGTAGGTCAGGAAGGTGCCCATGAACGACCAGCGCAGGCCGGCGCCGAAACGGATCGCGTCGTCGATCTCGCCGGTGCTGGCGACGCCGTCGTTGACCAGGTGCAGGGCCTCGCGCCAGAGCGCTTCGAGCAGGCGGTCGGCGATGAAGCCGGGGACTTCCTTGCGCACGTGCAGCGGGCGCATGCCCAGGCTGCGGTACACCGCGATGGCCGCCTGGATGGCCGCCGGGTCGGTCTTCTCGCCGCCCACCACTTCCACCAGCGGCAGCAGGTACACCGGGTTGAACGGGTGGCCGACCACGCAGCGCCCGGGGTGCGTGGCGTCGGCATAGAACTCGCTGGGCAGCAGGCCCGAGGTGCTGGAGCCGATCAGCGCGTTGGGCTTGGCCGCGGCGCTGATCTTCGCGTGCAGCTCGCATTTCAGGTCCAGGCGCTCGGGGGCGCTTTCCTGGATGAAGTCGGCGTCGCGCACGCATTCCTCGATGGTGTCGACGAACTTCAGGCGCTCCTGGGACGCGCCGGGCACCAGGCCGGCCTTCTGCAGCGCCGGCCAGGCGTTGGCCACGCGCTGGCGCAGGGCCGCCTCGGCGCCGGGCGCCGGGTCCCAGGCGACGACGTCCAGGCCGTGGGCCAGGGCGCGGGCGATCCAGCCGCTGCCGATGACGCCGCTGCCGAGGGCGGCGAAGGTCTTGATTTCGGTGATGTAGGACATGAAGGGCTCCAGCGGGAAAGGGGGGGCGGGCTTTTCGTAGGGCGAATAACCGTTCGCGGTTATCCGCCGTTTGGCCTTGGCTCCAGGCGCGCCTCGGACCTGGCCGCGGAGCGCCTGTCCAGGGGGCTCCGGGTTCGAACCAGAGGCCGGGCATTGGGGTCGGTGTATCCGGCGGATAACCCGTTCCGGGTTATTCGCCCTACGTCGACGTATGCAGCTCCGGATCAGCGGGGTTTGAGGTTCATCTTCCTGCGCCCCTCGGCCGGGGTGAGGGCGCGGCCGCCGAGGCGTTCGATGATTTCCACCGCGCGCTCCACCAGGCTGCCGTTGCTGGCGTGCACGCCGCGGTCCAGCCAGATGTTGTCTTCCAGGCCCACCCGCACGTTGCCGCCCAGCAGCATGGCCTGGGCGACCATGGGCATCTGCGAGCGGCCGATGCCGAAGCCCGCCCAGGTGATGCCTTCGGGGATGTTGTCGGCCATGGCCTTCATGGTGGTGGTGTCGGCCGGCGCGCCCCAGGGGATGCCCAGGCAGATCTGGATCAGCGGGTCTTCCAGCAGGCCTTCCTTGAGCATCTGTTTGGCGAACCACAGGTGCCCGGTGTCGAAGATTTCCAGCTCGGCCTTCACCCCCAGCTCGGTGATGCGCTTGGCGCCGGCGCGCAGCTGGGCCGGGGTGGAGACGTAGATGAAGTCGCCGTCGCCGAAGTTCAGGGTGCCGCAGTCCAGGGTGCAGATTTCCGGCAGCAGCGCCTCGACGTGGGCCAGGCGTTCCAGCGGGCCGACCAGGTCGGTGCCGGCGCCGAACTCCAGGGGCTGCTCGCCTTTGCCGATCTCCAGGTCGCCGCCCATGCCGGCGGTGAGGTTGATGATGACGTCGGTGTCGCTCTCGCGGATGCGTTCCACCACCTCGCGGTACAGGTTCACGTCGCGGCTGGGCTTGCCGGTCTGCGGGTCGCGCACGTGGCAGTGGGCCACGGTGGCGCCGGCCTTGGCCGCCTCGATGGCGGCGGCGGCGATTTCCCTGGGGGTGACGGGGATGGCCGGGTGCTTGCCGACGGTGTCGCCGGCGCCGGTCACCGCGCAGGTGACTATGACTTCGTAGTTCACGGTGGCTTTCCTTTCTTCAGGCGTACGGGGGCCCTGCGCGGCCGGGGCGCCGCGCAAGGGTGGGGCGTGGTTGGCTTACTTGAGGCTGGCGACGAAGGCCGGTTCTGCCGGCTTGCCGTCGAAGGTGGTCACGCCGTCGAGCCAGGCCTTGAGCTGGTCGGGGTGGGCCTTGAGCCAGGCGCGGGCGGCGTCCAGCGGCTGGCTGCGGTCGAGGATGGGTTCCATCACCTGGCTGACTTCCTGGCTGCTGAAGCGCAGGTTGTGCAGCAGCCTGGCGACGTTGCCGCACTGCTGCTGGTAGCCGGCGGCGGTCATGATGGAGACGGTGGCGGCGCCTTCGTTGGGGCCGAACACGTCGTCGCTGCCGGTGAGGTACTTCATGTCGATCTGCAGGTTCATCGGGTGCGGTTTCCAGCCGAAGAACACCACCCACTGCTGGCGCTTGATGGCGCGCTTGACCGCGGTGAGCATGCCGGCCTCGCTGGACTCGACGACCTGGAAGCCCTTCAGGCCGAACTTGTCCTTGGCGATCATGTCCGCGGTGATGCGGTTGGAGCCGCTGCCGGGCTCGATCAGGTAGATCTTGTTGTCCAGCTTGTCGCGGAACTTGGCGATGTCGGCGAAGGTCTTCAGGCCGCCGTCGTAGACGTAGGTGGGCACCGCGTAGGTGGATTGCGCGTCGCCCAGGGTGGCCGGGGTGATGACTTCGATCTGCTGCTTGTCCAGGTAGGGCTTGGCCACCGGCTGCATGGTTGGCTGCCAGTAGCCGAGGAAGACGTCGAGCTGCTTGTCGGCCATGCCGGCGAGGATGATCTGCTGCGAGGCGCTGGTCTGCTTGACCTTGTAGCCCAGGCCGTCGAGCAGGGCCTCGGCCACGGCGCTGCTGGCCACCACGTCGGTCCAGTTCACCGAGCCCATGCGCACGTTCTGGCACGAGGCCGGCTCGGCGGCCCAGGCGCCGGTGGCGAGGGTGAACAGCGCGGCGCAGGCGCCCGCTTTGATCGATAGCTTCATGACTTCTCCTCAAGGCCTTTGCGGCAATGGTTATCGTTGTTGTGTCATGGCCCCGCGTGGCGGTGGCTGGTGTTCAAGTTACGCACGGGCTGCGACGAAAAATCGCACTCCGGCGACCTGCTCTTGCACGGTAGCGACCTCTTCCATTGCCAGCTTCGCGCAAATGTTCTAAGCCAGTGGATCGCTGCCCGAATCGCCTGGATGACGCCATGTCGAACGACTTCTGGTTCCTCCTGTTGCCCGGTTTTTCCGTGATGGGCTTCATTTCCGCCGTGGAGCCGCTGCGCGTCGCCAACCGCTTCCGCGGCGGGCTGTACCGCTGGCATCTGCTGAGCGTCGACGGCGGCCCGGTGCTGGGCAGCAACGGCATGTCGATGAACGCCGATGGCGCCCTGGAGGCCCTGGGCCGCGGCGACACCCTGTTCGTGGTGGCCGGCTTCGACCCGCTGCAGGCCTGCACCCCGGCGCTGCTGCACTGGCTGCGCCGCCTCGACCGCGAGGGCGTGACCCTCGGCGGCATCGACACCGGCAGCTTCGTCCTCGCCGAGGCCGGGCTGCTCGAACGCCACCGCTGTACGGTGCACTGGGAGGCGCTGGACGCCTTCCGCGAGACTTATCCACAGCTGCAGGCGACCCAGGAGCTGTTCGAGATCGACGGCGCGCGCATCACCTCCGCCGGCGGCACGGCGTCCATCGACCTGATGCTCGACCTGATCGCCCGTGCCCAGGGCCCGGAGCTGGCGGTGCAGGTTTCCGAGCAGTTCGTGGTCGGGCGCATCCGCACCCGCCAGGACCACCAGCGCCTGCAGCTGGCGGCGCGCTACGGGGTGAGCAACAAGAAGCTGATCCAGGTGCTGGGCGAGATGGAAAGGCACACCGAGCCGCCGCTCTCCACCCTGGACCTGGCCGAGCGCATCCAGGTCACCCGCCGCCAGCTGGAGCGCCTGTTCCGCCTGCACCTGCACGACACGCCGTCGAACTTCTACCTCGGCCTGCGCCTGGACAAGGCCCGCCAGCTGCTGCGGCAGACGGAGATGAGCGTGCTGGAGGTGGGGCTGGCGTGCGGGTTCGAGTCGCCTTCGTATCTGTCGCGCAGCTATCGGGTGCGGTTCGGGGTGTGTCCTCGGGAGGATCGGGGGGTGTTTGCCGGGCAGGCTTCGGCGGGGGTGAAGAGCCCCTCTCCCCAGCCCTCTCCCTGAAGGGAGAGGGGGCTTGTCCGTGCCGAGAGGAGTGATGGTTTCAGCCGGAAACCAACGGTGTTGCCGGCTGACTCCAGAGCATCCAGTTCTGCCCAACGGTCCCCTCTCCCTTCAGGGAGAGGGTTAGGGAGAGGGTGCTCTTCAGGACGAGCACCGAAGCCACAGGTGGGCACCGTTCGCGAGCAAGCTCGCTCCTACGAAGAGCCGTTCGGCACCTTGGCAACATCCGTGGGACCAGTGTCATTCCTCCAAACCCACCCCAGGCGCACCATGACCAGAACCCCCACTCCAGGAGCCCCATCATGAGCGAAGCCCGACCCCCCCTGCCGCCCTTCACCCACGAAACCGCCATCCAGAAGGTGCGCGCCGCCGAGGATGGCTGGAACAGCCGCGACCCCGCGCGGGTGTCCCTGGCCTACAGCGCGGACAGCACCTGGCGCAACCGCTCCACCTTCATCCGCGGCCGCCTGCAGATCGTCGAGTTCCTCACCGGCAAGTGGCGCCGCGAGCTGGACTACCGGTTGATCAAGGAACTCTGGGCCTTCACCGGCAACCGTATCGCCGTGCGCTTCGCCTACGAGTGGCACGACGACTCGGGCAACTGGTTCCGCTCCTACGGCAACGAGAACTGGGCCTTCGACGAGCAGGGCCTGATGGTCGAGCGCCACGCCAGCATCAACGACCTGCCCATCGCTGAGGACGAGCGGCTGTTCCGCTGGCCGCTGGGCCGGCGCCCGGACGACCACCCGTCGCTGAGCGACCTCGGGCTCTGAGCCGGCCGCGGGCGCGGGGCGCGTGCCCCGCCCCCGCGGTGGGCCTCAGTGCGCTTCTTCCAGGTCGTCGTGGAGCAGGTTGAGGATCTCGCGCTTCATCTCGATGAACTGGCGGTCCATCACCATGTCCAGCGAGCGCGGGCGCTCTATGGGCACGTCGAGGATGCGCTTGATGCGCCCCGGGCGGGCGCCCATGACGTAGACGCGGTCGCCCAGCAGGATGGCCTCGTCGATGTCGTGGGTGACGAACACCACGGTCTTCTTGCTGTGGTCCCAGACGCGCAGCAGCAGCTTCTGCATCTGCATGCGCGTCTGGCTGTCGAGGGCGCCGAAGGGCTCGTCCATCAGCAGGATCTGCGGGTCGTTGGCCAGCGCGCGGGCGATGGCCACGCGCTGCATCATGCCGCCGGAGAGCTGCTTGGGGTAGTTGCCGGCGAAGTTGGCCAGGCCCACCTCGTTGAGGTAGTGGTCGACGATCTCCTTGCGCTCGGCGGCCGGCATGCCGCGGCGCTTCAGGCCGAACTCGACGTTCTCGCGCACCGTCAGCCAGGGGAACAGGGTGTAGCTCTGGAACACCATGCCGCGGTCCGCGCCGGGGCCGTCGACGCGCTGGCCGCCGACGTAGATGTCGCCCTCGGTGGGCTCGGAAAGCCCCGCGGTGAGGTACAGCAGGCTCGACTTGCCGCAGCCCGAAGGGCCGACGATGACCGCGAACTGCTGGTCCGGAACCTCGAACGACACCTTGTCCAGCGCGCTGAAGGTGCCGCCCTCGGGGGTGCGGTAGCGCAGGCTGACCTGGTCCACGCGCAGCCGCGCCGGCTGCGCCCCTTGTGCGGCCGGTGCCGCGTCGTTGCGTTGCATGGCTGCTACTGCGCCCATGAGGCCACCTTCAGTCGGAGGATGCGGAAGAGTTGGTCGGTGATCAGCCCGAGCAGGCCGATGATGGCGATGGCCAGGAAGATCACGTCCACCTGGAAGCCGCGCATGGCCTTGAGGCTGATGTAGCCCAGGCCGCTGGAGGCGGCGACCAGCTCGGCCACCACCAGGTAGGTCCAGGCCCAGCCCATGGTCACCCGCAGGGTGTCCAGCACGCCGGGCAGCGAGGCCGGGCCGAGCACGTGCAGGACCACGTCGCGGCGGTTGCAGCCCAGGGTGTAGGAGGCGTTGACCAGGTCCTTGGCGACGCCGCGGGAGACGTCGGCGATCATCACCAGCTGCTGGAAGAACACGCCGAAGATGATCACCGTGACGCGCTGCTCGATGCCGATGCCGATCCACAGGATGAACAGCGGCACGAAGGAGGTCACCGGCAGGTAGCGGATGAAGTTCACCAGCGGTTCGAGGAAGGCCTGGACGATGCGGAAGCTGCCCATCAGCAGGCCCAGGGGCACGGCCACCAGGGACGACACCAGGAAGCCGATCATCACCACCTCGACGCTGGCCAGCACGTGGGTGCCCAGGGTGCCGTCGCGGCCCAGGCGCAGCGCCGCCTCGAACACCGCGCCGGGGCTGGGCAGGAACATCGCCGGCACCACGCCGCCGTAGGAGAGCAGGGCCCACAGGCCGAACACCAGGAGCCAGCACAGGGCGCTGGCGGACCACACCAGGCGCACCGGCAGCTCGACCTTGGGGGTCAGGCAGCGGCTGAGCCAGGATTTCTTGGGACGTGACATCGCGATTACCTCCATGCGGACGGCCGCGGGCCTTCCGCCAGGGCGGGGAACGAAGGATGGGAAGGGGCGGGCGCGCGGCCCGCCGGGTTCACTGGGCGACGAAGCGGGGGTCCACCAGGTCGTCGTAGCTGACCTGGAAGGTCTTGCCCTGCAGCTGGGTCCAGGTCTCGTTGGCCAGGCCGATGAGGTCCTTGATGTCGCCGGCCTTGTCGGGCATGCCGAGGAGCTTCTCGCTCATGGCCTGGTCGTAGAAGCGCACGCCCTTGGCCGCCTCGGCCAGGTCCTTGGGATCGGAGAGGTAGCCGCCGACGCCCTTGGCCATGATCGCGTAGGCCTCCTGCGGGTGCTCCCGGGTGTACTGCACGGCCTTGTACAGGCCCTTGACCAGGGCCTTTACGTCGTCGGGCTGCTTCTCGATGACGTCGCAGTTCAGCGCCACCACGTCGACGATCACGCCGGGGGTGCTGGTGCTGTCCACCAGCACCTTGCCCTGCTGCTTCTGGCGCACCATCGACAGGTGCGGCTCCCAGGTCACCGCGGCGGGGATGCGCCCGGCGATGAAGGCGGTGGCGGCATCGTCGGCGGTCATGTTCTGCACCTTGATGTCGCTCATGCTCATGCCGGCGTTCTTCAGCAGGTAGGACAGCCAGAACTGCGACACCGAGCCCTCGTTGACCGCCACTTCCTGGCCCTTGAGCTGGGCCAGGCTGGTGACGTCCTTGGCCACCAGCACGCCGTCGCCGCCATGGCTGTCGTCCAGCGCGGCCACGGCCTTGAAGCAGAACTGCGGGCGGTACTTGAGGATCTCGTCGATGGTCGAGGCGGAGCCGGAGAGTTTCCCGGAGGCCTGGGCGGCCATGTACATCGCCGCTTCCTCGATGGGGGTGAGCTGCAGGTCCAGGCCCTGCTCCTTGAAGTAGCCCAGGTCGCGGGCCAGGTACAGGGTGCCGTAGCCGACCCAGGTGGTATGGCCGATGGACAGGGTGCCGGCCTGGGCCGCCCCGGCGGCGCCGGCGAGCAGCCCGGCAAGGGCGAGGGGACGGGTGAAACGCGCAAGCAAGGACTTGTTCATGAAGCACTCCCACAGCCTGTTGGGCTTGTTATTGGATAACTGCGGCAGTGGCCAGGTGGCCGGAGGTACAGCGAAGTGGAACGTGCGCGGCGACGGGCTCTGCGGCCCCTGGGCCCGCCATGGCGGGCGGCACGTGACAGGGCGGATGGTGGCCGAAGCGGGAGGCTCGGAAAATTATTAAATATGTCGTTGCGACATAAGAAAAAGCTGCCTTCCGCCGGTGTGGCCCGTCCTTGCCACGCCAGGGGTGTGTCGCTGGATGCCTGGATGATACTCGGCCGTTTCCTATGCCTTGATGGGCCTCTTCCCATAGGGGCCTTCGGTCCGCGGCGCTAGACTTCCGCACCCCACCGGGCTGCCGCGTCAACCGGCCATGTATCGGAAACCTTACATTCTTGACCAAGACGGAATAATCGCCAGGCACGGGCCTGTTAAGGTTTCCTTAAGGCCGGGACCGTCCCGCTGCCCACGGAAAACCACCGGAGCGACCCTCCGGCGTTCGAGAATCCCCATGCTGCAACGCTACTTCTGGAAGCTGCTGCCCAAGCTCCAGCGCAACTTCCTGCTCAGCCGCCTGCCGGTGCAGGAACGCCAGATCGTCAACAAGGCGATGTCCGGCAACGCCCGCTTCCCCGCGTACTTCCGCGAACGCCGCTGCCTGTTCGTGCACGTGCCCAAGTGCGCCGGCAGCAGCCTCTGCGCGGCGCTGTTCGACGGTGGGCGCCCCGGCCACCTGCCGCTGTACTGGTACGAGCAGCAGTTCCCCCGCGAATACGCCGACAGCTTCAGGTTCAGCTTCGTCCGCGACCCGCTGGAGCGCGCCTACTCGGCCTACGCCTACCTGCGCGGCAACCAGCTGCCGCAGCGCGACCGGGCGGCGCACCAGATGGTCTGCCAGTTCCGCGACTTCGACGACTTCGTCGGCCGCTGGCTGCACCCGGACAACCTCCACCGCCAGCTGCATTTCGTGCCGCAGGTGGCATTCCTCTGCGACTCCCTCGGCCACCTGGGGCTAGACTTCGTCGGCCGCCAGGAGAACCTGGAGGCGGATTTCCAGGCGCTGTGCGAGCGCCTGGGCGTCAGCGGCCAGCTGCCCCACCTGAACGCCTCGCGGCAGCGCCAGGCGGGGCCGGCGCGGGAGTTCTGCAGCACTCGTACGCGGCGCCTGGTGCGCCGCGCCTATCAACGCGACTACCAGCTACTCGGCTATGAGTGATCTCAAAGTACCCCTGTTCCCCGTCACCGGCAGCGTCCGCCGTGAGGCCCGCGCCGCGCTCAAGGGCCAGCGCCCCTGCTGCATCTGGCTGACCGGCCTGTCCGGCTCGGGCAAGTCGAGCCTGGCCAACGCCCTGGAGCTGGCCCTGCACCGCGAGCGCGTGCACAGCTTCCTGCTCGATGGCGACCAGGTCCGCGGCGGCCTGTGCAGCGACCTGGACATGAGCCCCGAGGGCCGCCGCGAGAACATCCGCCGCCTGGCCGAGGCTGCGCGCCTGATGACCGAGGCCGGGCTGGTGGTGATAGTCGCGGCCATCTCGCCGTTCCGCGCCGAGCGCGACGCCGCCCGCGCGCTGTTCCCGGCCGAGGAGTTCCTGGGCGTGTACCTCAGCACGCCGCTGCAGACCTGCGCCGAACGCGATCCCAAGGGCCTGTACAAGGCCGCCCGGGAGGGCCGCCTGCGCAACTTCACCGGAATCGACAGCCCCTACGAGCCGCCGCTGGACGCCGATTTCGAGGTGGACGCCACCCACACCTCCACCGACGAGGCCTGCCGCCGCCTGCTCGGGCTGGTGCTGCAGCGCTGCCGCCCCGGCGCGGCCTGAGCGCCTGCCGACGATCCGCTGCGGCGGCATCGTGGATCGTGACAGGCCCTGAGTCCGGCTTGCCGTCCCCGCGCGCGGCTGGGCAAGATGGATGCCCAACCACCGCCGCGGGGTATCCGTGTCCGTTCTCTTCGAGGCCCTCTGGCCGCTCTTCGCGCTCATCGTCGGCGGCTACCTGCTGCGCCGCCGCGGCTTCCCCGGCGAGGCCTTCTGGCCGGCGGCCGAACGCCTGAACTACTTCATCCTGTTCCCCGCGTTGCTGTTCGCCAGCCTGGCCAAGGCGCCGCTGCGCGACCCCGGGCTGGGCCGCCTGGCCCTGGCGGTGGCCCTGGGCCTGGGCGGCGCCTGGCTGGCGTTGCTGGCGAGCCGGCGCCTGCGCGCCTGGAGCGCGGCGCGCTTCGGCGCCCTCGCCCAGGGCGTGCTGCGCTTCAACACCTACCTGGGCCTGGCCGCGGTGGGCAGCCTGTACGGCAAGCAGGGGCTGACCCTCGCCGCGCTGATGCTGGCGCTGATGGTGCCGACGGTGAACCTGATGTCGGTCTGGGCGCTGACCGCCGAGCGCGGCATCAGCGCCCGCGCGCTGCTGCTGCCGATCCTGAAGAACCCGCTGATCCTCGCCTGCGCCGCCGGCGCCCTGGTCAACCTGGCCGGCTTTGAACTGGGCGGCGGCAGCGCCCGGCTGTTCGACCTGCTGGCCGTGGCCAGCCTGCCGCTGGGCCTGCTGTGCGTGGGCGCCGCGCTGCAACCGCGGGAGCTGCGCGCGGAACTGCCGGCCCTGCTGGGCTGCTGCGCGGTGCGCCTGCTGGTGATGCCGCTGCTGGCCTTCGGCGCCGCCCGCCTGCTCGGCCTGGCGGCGCTGGAAACCGCGGTGCTGGTGCTGTTCTTCGCCCTGCCCACGGCGCCCACGGCCTATGTGTTGACGCGCCAGCTGGGTGGCGACAGCCACCTGATGGCGGGCATCATCACCCTGCAGACGCTACTGGCCGGTGCCAGCCTGCTGCTGGTGATGGCCCTGGTGCAGGCCCTGGGCTGACGCGCCCGATCATGGGGCGCGCCGGCTCACTGGGTGGTGCCGGTGGCGCCGCTGCCGCGCTCGCCGTCGCTACCGCCGCCACCGCCGTTGTTGGACAGGGCCACGCCGATCGCCACCGCGGCGGCGCCCAGCCCGACCACGGCGGTGGTGGAGAGGTTGCCGTGCAGCGGGGTGGACAGCGCCAGCGGCGAGTCGGCCTGCGGCAGGCTGGCCGGCAGCGCCGGGGGCGCCGGCTGGGCGGCCTGGGGCTGGATGGGCTGGGCGTCGGGGCGGTCGTCGGCCGGTTGTTCGGCGGCCACGGCCGGCAGGCAAAGGCCGGCCAGCAGGGGAAGGAGGCAGTACTTGCGCATGGTGCGGCTCCGGTGGGGGATTGGAGCGGGGCACGATGCGGCGCGCGGGTTCCTTCGCCTATTGGAGGCGGGCGCGTTGTGGGAGGGGGATTTCTTTGTGGGGCAGGGAAATTTCCGGCGCAGGCTGGCGAACTTTCCCCGGCTGCCCGGAAAGCCCCGCCGGGCGGCGGGGCAGGCCGGATCAGAAGTGGTACTTCACCAGCAGGCTGGTGGTGTTCTGGTCGGTGGTGAAGAACTGCGAGTCCTTGATGCCGTACTTGTCGGACCAGTAGTCGTATTCCACGCCCACGTACAGGTGCTTGGCCTCGTAGCCCATGGCCTTGCCCAGGTCGTACTTGATCTGCGGGTTGAAGTGCAGGTTGGCGTGGTAGTCGCTCTGGCCGCGCTCGCTGGCGCTGGCGCTCTTGTTGTTGACCACCCAGTCCATGAAGCCGTCGAAGAGGATGTCGGAGTTGCCCACCGGGATGGTGACGGCCCACGCCGGGGTGACCTGCCAGGCGCCGGAGGGCACGCGGTTGCCGTCGGGCTTGCGGTAGTAGAAGTTCAGCTGGAAGTAGTCGAAGCCGGGCAGGGCCAGGTCGAAGCCCGGGCCGATCAGGTAGGCCTCGGTGTCGCCTTCGCCGAACTCGTAGGTGGTGGCCAGCAGCACGTCCTTGATCGGGCCCAGGGACAGGTCGGCGCCGCTGATCTTGCCGAACGACAGGCGCGGGCTGAATTCGCCGTAGTAGGTGTTCTTGCCGTTCTGGCTGTCTTCCTTGCCGTTGTAGTTGATCTGGTCGACGAAGAACCAGATGTCGCCCCAGGTCCAGGCGCTCGCGCTCTCGAAGGTGAAGGTCTGCTGGATCGGCGGGTTGACCTTGAAGTTCTTGCCCCACAGGTAGGTCAGGCTCTCGTTGTGCCAGATCAGCGGGCCGTCGTTGCTGGCCGGTGCGGGGGTGAGGTCTTCGCCGCCGGCCATGGCCTGGCCGGTAGCCAGCAGCCCGCCGGCGAGCAGCAGGGATGCGAGGGTGCGAGTCATGTGGTGCTCCTAGGTTTTGAAGTGCAGCGATCTCGTTGGAATTCTTAACCTGTCCATTCGGTCAGGCCTGGCCTGCCGAGGCAAGATCGGGGCCAACGCCGGGCGTCGGCCGGGTTTTCCTTGTATGTATGGGGAAAAACCATGCTTTTTCAGGGGCCTGGCCACGCCGGGGCGAGCGTCTGGAATCGGGCAAAAACCTGACTCATGGGACAGGTAGTGCCTTCGAACAGGGCAGCGCAGGCCGTCGAAGCGCCATTTTGGCGAGCATGGAAAGGGCTTATTGAATACAGGTTTTCTTTGAGTTGAATGGAATCAATTCAAAATGTGTATACAATTTTGCTGTGAAGAATCTACACAACCGCCCTTCGCGGCTCCCTTGCCGGATAGCCGCGACTTTCCGGGCGCGGATGATGCCAGAGCCGCGCCGCACAAGCACCTCCGCCGGCCCGGCGGCGGCCTTCACCAGGCGGCGATCTGCCCGTCGGTGCGCGGCTCGGTGCCGCCGCAGAGCACGCCGCTGAGCGGGTCGCGCAGGATGATCTGGCCGCGGCCGTAGCTGGTCAGGTCGTGGGCCACCTCCACGTGGTGGCCGCGGCGGGTGAGCACCGCCGCCAGGCTGCGCGGCGCGCCGTGCTCGATGCCGATGCGCTTGTCGCCCAGCCACTGCCAGCGCGGGGCGTCCAGCGCGGCCTGGGGGTTGAGGCCGAAGTCCACCAGGTTCATCACCATCTGCACGTGGCCCTGGGGCTGCATGTAGGCGCCCATCACGCCGAACGGCCCCAGCGGCACGCCACCCTGGCTGAGGAAGCCGGGGATGATGGTGTGGAAGGTCTTCTTGCCCGGGGCCAGGGCGTTGACGTGGCCGGCGTCGAGGCTGAATTCGGCGCCGCGGTTCTGCAGCGCGATGCCGGTGCCGGGCACCACCACGCCGGAGCCGAAGCCGTGGTAGTTGCTCTGGATGAAGGACACCAGGTTGCCCTCGCCGTCGGCCGTGGCCAGGTACACGGTGCCGCCGGCGCGCGGCTTGCCCGGGTGCGGTTCCAGGGCGCGCTCGCCGATCAGCGCGCGGCGGCTGGCGGCGTAGTCGTCGCTGAGCAGGTCGGCCACGCTGAAGCGCATGGCGTCCGGCTGGCCGATGTAGGCGCGGCCGTCGGCGTAGGCCAGCTTCATGGCCTCCAGCTGGCGGTGCCAGGTGTCCGGGCTGTCGCGCTCGCCGAAGGTGAAGCCCTTGAGGATGTTCAGGGCCATCAGCGCCACCAGGCCCTGGCCGGCCGGGGGGATTTCCCAGACGTCGTAGCCGCGGTAGTTCAGCGAGATGGGCTCGACCCATTGCGCGCGGTAGCCGGCCAGGTCGGCCTCGCCCAGGTAGCCGCCGCTGGCGGCGGCATGGGCGGCGATGCGTCGGGCCAGGGCGCCGCGGTAGAAGCTCTCGCACTTCGTCTCGGCCAGCTCGCGCAGGGTCCGCGCCTGGCCGGGGTGGCGGAAGATTTCCCCGGCGCGCGGGGCGCGGCCGTCGACGAGGAACTCGTCGAACCAGGCCGCCAGCTCCGGGTGCGCGTCGCGCACGCCGCGGAACTTGTCCAGGCCGCCCTGCCACAGCCCGGCGATCACCGGCGAGAGCGGGAAGCCTTCCTCGGCCAGCTCGATGGCCGGGGCCAGCAGCTCGGCGAAGGGCAGCCGGCCGAAGCGCGCCGACAGCTCGGCCCAGGCCGCCGGGCAGCCGGGCACCGTCACCGGCGTCCAGCCGTACAGCGGCATGCGCGTGTGGCCGGCGCCCTGCACGGTGGCGATATCCAGCGCCCGCGGGGCGAAGCCGGCGGCGTCCAGGCCGTGCAGCCGGTCCTTGACCCACACCAGGGCGAAGGCGTCGCCGCCGATGCCGCAGCCGGTGGGCTCCACCACCGTCAGCGCCGCCGCCGTGGCCACTGCGGCGTCCACCGCGTTGCCGCCGCGCCTGAGGATATCCAGCCCGACCTGCGCCGCCAGCGGCTGCGAGGTGGCCACCATGCCGCGCCGGGCATACACCAGGGAACGCTGCGAGGGGTAGGGGTATTCCTGGGCGGAGAAATTCAGCATGGCGGGCTCCGTTGACGGCTTGAGGCGGCAGGGTAGCCCTGCCAGACTCTGACGACTAGCGATACAAAGCCAAAGCATAGCGATGAACGGACAGCACCCCGACCTGCAACGCTCGATCCCGGCGCTCGACGACCTGCCGCGGCCGGTCTACGCGCGCGCCGAGAGCCTGCGCGCCGGTTCCTGGACCGGCCGCCACCACCACGCCTGGGTGCAACTGTCCTACGCCATCAGCGGGGTGCTCGGCGTGCATACCGCCGAGGGCAGCTTCTTCGCCCCGCCGCAGCGCGCCATCTGGATACCCGCCCACCTGGAGCACCAGGTGGTCACCTCCGGCCGTGCGGAGATGCGCAGCCTCTACCTGAGCGCCGAGGCCTGCGCCTGGGCGCCGCCACGCTGCCGGGTGCTGGAGGTGACGCCGCTGGCTCGCGAGCTGGTCAAGGCCTTCTGCGAGCTGCCGGTGGATTATCCACAGGGCGACAGCCCCGAGCAGCGCCTGGTGAGCGTGCTGCTGGACCAGCTGCGCACCCTGCCGGAAGTCGCCTTCTCCCTGCCCATGCCCCGGGAGCCGCGGCTGCTGCAACTGTGCCAGGCGCTGATCGACCAGCCCGGCGCCAGCCTCACCCTGGGTGACTGGGCGCAGCGCCTGGGTACCTCGGAGAAGACCCTGTCGCGCCTGTTCCAGCGCGAGACCGGCATGAGCTTCCGCCTCTGGCGCCAACGCCAGCGCCTGCTCGGTTCCCTCGGTGTGCTGGAAGGCGGCGCCAGCGTCACCGCCGCCGCGCTGGACTGCGGCTACGATTCCACCTCGGCCTACATCGCCGCCTTCAAGGGGCTGTTCGGCTTCACCCCCGGTGAGCTGTTCAAGCAACGCTGAGCCGCTGCGGTGTATCTCCCCTGTACCTGTAGGAGCGAGCTTGCTCGCGAACAGCGTTTCCAGGCGGCCCTGGTGTTGCAGTTTGACTCCGCAACCCTCTCCCCAGCCCTCTCCCTGAAGGGAGAGGGGGCTAGTCCGTGCCGAGAGGAGGAGTGGTTTCAGCCGGAAACCTTCGGAGTTGCCGGCTAACTCCTATACATCGGTATCTGCCCAACGGTCCCCTCTCCCTTCAGGGCGGGGCGCGCAGCCGAGGGTTAGGGAGAGGGCGCTCTTCAGGCCAGGCACCGAAGCCACCAGGAGACCCGGTTCGCGAGCAAGAGCCAGGCGCTCCCCTCGCTCCTACGAAAAGCCGCTCCGAATAAGCGGATTTCCGCTCATCCACCCCCGTCGATCGGCAGCCAGGCGCCTGCCCACAGCGTACGAAAACCCTGTAAGCCCTTGTGCCACGCGGCTTTGCGCCCTTGGCACGCTGCCTGCTATCGCCCTCCTCACTGCGCCGCACCTCGCGGCGCGCCGGTGCGTGGTTTCGTGGTCCACGCACCCGACGACAACAACGACAAGAGGATTACCCATGGATAGCGCAAGCGCCGTCTCCGCTTCTGCCGCGCCCCGTACGACCTCCCAGCGCATCAAGTCGATCTTCAGCGGTTCGGTGGGCAACCTGGTGGAGTGGTACGACTGGTACGTCTACGCCGCCTTCTCGCTGTACTTCGCCAAGGCCTTCTTCCCTCAGGGCGACATGACCGCCCAGCTGCTGAACACCGCCGCGATCTTCGCCGTGGGCTTCCTGATGCGCCCGATCGGCGGCTGGCTGATGGGTATCTACGCCGACCGCAAGGGCCGCAAGGCCGCACTGCTGGCCTCGGTGCTGCTGATGTGCTTCGGCTCGCTGATCATCGCCCTGACCCCCAGCTACGAGACCATCGGCGTCGGCGCGCCCATCCTGCTGGTGCTCGCGCGCCTGCTGCAGGGCCTGTCGGTCGGCGGCGAATACGGCACCTCGGCCACCTACCTCAGCGAGATGGCCAACAAGGAACAGCGCGGCTTCTTCTCCAGCTTCCAGTACGTGACCCTGATCTCCGGCCAGCTCATCGCCCTGGCGGTGCTGATCGTGCTGCAGCAGACCCTCACCGTCGAACAGCTGGAAAGCTGGGGCTGGCGCGTGCCCTTCTTCATCGGCGCGCTGTGCGCGGTGACCGCCATGTTCCTGCGCCGCGGCATGGAAGAGACCGAGTCCTTCTCGCAGAAGAAGGAAGAGCCCAAGGAAAGCCTGATGCGCGCCCTGCTGCGCCATCCCAAGGAAGTGCTCACCGTGGTCGGCCTGACCATGGGCGGCACCCTGGCCTTCTACACCTACACCACGTACATGCAGAAGTACCTGGTGAACACCGTGGGCATGAGCAAGACCGACTCGACCATGATCTCGGCCGCCACCCTGTTCCTGTTCATGCTGCTGCAACCCATCGTCGGCGCGCTGTCGGACAAGATCGGCCGCCGTCCGATCCTGATCGCCTTCGGCGTGCTGGGCACCCTGTTCACCTACCCGATCCTCAGCACCCTGCACACCATCGACACCTGGTGGGGCGCGTTCTTCCTGATCATGGCGGCGCTGGTGATCGTCAGCGGCTACACCTCGATCAACGCCGTGGTGAAGGCCGAGCTGTTCCCCACCGAGATCCGTGCCCTGGGCGTGGGCCTGCCCTACGCGCTGACCGTGTCGATCTTCGGCGGCACCGCCGAGTACGTGGCGCTGTGGTTCAAGAGCGTTGGTCTCGAGAGCGGCTTCTACTGGTACGTCACCGGCTGCATCGCCTGCTCGCTGCTGGTCTACGTGACCATGAAGGACACCCAGAAACACTCGAAGATCACCACCGACTGATAGGGCGCGTGCCCTGGCCCCGGGCAGGTTCCGGGGCGTTTTATCCACAAGGCCCGGCAGCTGCCGGGCCTTGTCGTTTGCGGCCCGGTTGCGCGGGAGCGGTTATGCTGGTTTTTTTCCAAGCGACGAGGACAAGCCCATGAGCACTGCCAATTCCGCCCTGATCATCGGCGCCTCCCGCGGCCTCGGCCTGGGCCTGGTGAACCAGCTGCTGGCGCGCGGCTGGGAGGTCACCGCCACCGTGCGCGACGCCGCCAATGCCGGCGTGCTGGACAGCCTGCCGGTGCGCGTCGAGTCCCTGGTGCTGGACGATGCGGCCTCCCAGGACCGCCTCGCCGAAGCACTCGCCGGGCAGCGCTTCGCCCTGGTGTACATCAACGCCGGCATCTACGGCCCGCCGCACCAGTCGGCGCTGGATGCCAGCCTGGTCGAGGTCGGCGAGCTGTTCATGGTCAACGCCGTGGCCCCCGTGCGCCTGGCCGAGCGCCTGCTGCCACGGCTGGATGCGCAACGCGGCGTGCTGGCCTTCATGACCTCCGAGCTGGGCAGCGTGGCCGGCAACGAATCCGGCGGCATGGCGCTGTACCGGGCGAGCAAGGCGGCGCTGAACTCGCTGACCCGCAGCTTCGTCGCCGGCCTGGGCGAAACCGGCCTGACCGTGCTCGACCTGCACCCCGGCTGGGTACGCACCGACATGGGCGGCGAGGCCGCGCCGCTGGACGTGGAAACCAGCGCCGCCGGGCTGATCGACCAGGTCGAGGCCTACGCCGGGCGCGGCGGCCAGTACTACCTGGACTACCAGGGGACGACGATCGACTGGTGACGGACGCCGGCGGCGGCGTTAACATGCACCGGCGCCTGACCTGCGGGTCAGGTGCACCTGGATCAGCAGACAGGGTGAACACTGAGCTGGCTTCCCGAACAACCGGGAGCCGGCTCGCCTCGGGCGGCGGCTCCGCCACTCAAGAGGATTCACCCATGTCATCCCCCCGCCTGTGGCTGCGCAACCCCCTTGCCATCTTCACCGCCAACGGCCTCGACGCCCGTGGCGGCCTGGTCGCGCAGGACGGTCGCATCCTCGAACTGGTCGCCGCCGGCCAGCAACCCTCGCAGCCCTGCGAGCAGGTGTTCGACGCCAGCCAGCACGTGCTGCTGCCGGGCCTGATCAACACCCACCACCACTTCTACCAGACCCTCACCCGCGCCTGGGCGCCGGTGGTCAACCAGCCGCTGTTCCCCTGGCTGAAGACGCTCTACCCGGTGTGGGCGCGGCTGACCCCCGACCAACTGGCGCTGGCCACCAAGGTGGCCCTGGCCGAGCTGCTGCTGTCCGGCTGCACCACCGCCGCCGACCACCACTACCTGTTCCCCGACGGCCTGGAGCAGGCCATCGACGTGCAGGCCGGGGTGGTCGCCGAGCTGGGCATGCGCGCCATGCTCACCCGCGGCTCCATGAGCCTGGGCGAGGCCGATGGCGGTTTGCCGCCGCAGCAGACGGTGCAGCGCGCCGAAGACATCCTCGACGACAGCGAGCGGCTGATCCGCGACTACCACCAGCGTGGCGACGGCGCCCAGGTGCAGATCGCCCTGGCGCCCTGCTCGCCGTTCTCGGTGACCCCGGAAATCATGCGCGCCAGCGCCGACCTGGCCGAACGCCACGACGTGCGCCTGCACACCCACCTGGCCGAGACCCTCGACGAGGAGGACTTCTGCCTGCAGCGCTTCGGCCAGCGCACCGTGGACTACCTGGACAGCGTCGGCTGGCTCGGCCCGCGCACCTGGCTGGCCCACGGCATCCACTTCAACGACGAGGAAATCGCCCGCCTGGGCCAGGCCGGCACCGGCATCTGCCACTGCCCCAGCTCGAACATGCGCCTGGCCTCGGGCATCTGCCCCACCGTGGCCCTGGAAGCGGCCGGCGCGCCGGTGGGCATCGGCGTGGACGGCTCGGCCTCCAACGACGCCTCCAACATGATCCTCGAAGCCCGCCAGGCCCTGTACATCCAGCGCCTGCGCTACGGCGCCGAAGCCATCACCCCGGAACGCGCCCTGGGCTGGGCCACCAGGGGCTCGGCGAAACTGCTGGGCCGCAGCGACATCGGTGAGCTGGCGCCGGGCAAGCAGGCGGACCTGGCGCTGTTCAGGCTGGATGAGCTGCGGTTCTCCGGGAGCCATGATCCGTTGTCGGCGCTGCTGCTGTGCGGGGCGGACAGGGCGGACAGGGTGATGGTCGGGGGGAGTTGGCGGGTTGTGGACGGCGAGGTGGAGGGGCTGGACCTCAAGGGGCTGATCGCCGCGCATACGCAGGCGGCGCGCAAGCTGATCGGCTGACGCCGGACTGCTTTTCGTAGGAGCGAGCTTGCTCGCGAACCAAGTCTCCCGGCGGCTCTGGCGCGCTGGGTTGACTCCGCCCCCTCTCCCCAGCCCTCTCCCTGAAGGGAGAGGGGGCTAGTCCGTGCCGAGAGGAGGAGTGGTTTCAGCCGGAAACCATCGAGGCTGCCGGCTGACTTCAGAACATCCCGTTCTGCCCAACAGTCCCCTCTCCCTTCAGGGAGAGGGTTAGGGAGAGGGAGCGGTATATCAGCCCGCGCCGAAATCGCGAGTAGGGCCGAACACTCAGACCCTCATCCACTCCACCAACCGCCCCAGCATCGCATCACAAGCCGCCAACTGCTCCACGCTCACGAACTCATCCGGCTTGTGCCCCTGGTCCATGCTCCCCGGCCCGCAGACCACGGTGGGAATGCCGGCCTGGTCGAACAGCCCGCCCTCGGTGCCGTAGGCGACCGTGGAGAACTCGTCGGAGCCGCTCAGCCGCGCCAGCAGCTGCGCCGCCTCGCTGTGCGGGTCGGTGGCCAGCGCCGGGTAGGCCGACAGCTCGCTGAAGCGGATGTCCGCCTCCTGCTTCACCGCGCGCATCTTCGGCAGCAGCTCGGTCTCGGCGTAGTCGCGCAGTTGCTCGGCGACCTGCTGCGGGTCGTCGCTGGGCAGGGCGCGCACCTCGAAGTCGAACTGGCATTCGGCCGGGACTATGTTCAGCGCGCGGCCGCCGTTGATCACGCCGGCCTGCACGGTGGAGCAGGGCGGGTCGAAGCGCGGGTCGTGGCGCTCCGGCGCCGCCAGGCGGGTGCCGATCTCGCCCAGGCGGTTGATCAGCTTCGCCGCGTATTCGATGGCGTTCACCCCCTGCGGGGCGTAGGCCGAGTGGCAGGCCGCGCCGTGCACCTGGCAGCGCATGGCCAGCTTGCCCTTGTGGCCGAGCACCGGCTTGAGCTCGGTGGGCTCGCCGATGATGCAGGCGATGGGCTTGTGCTCGCGGCGCGCAAGGTCCGCCAGCAGCGAGCGCACGCCCAGGCAGCCGACCTCCTCGTCGTAGGAGAAGGCCAGGTGCAGCGGCAGGCGCAGGGGCTGGGCGAGGAAGGCCGGCACGGCGGCCAGCACGCAGGCGATGTAGCCCTTCATGTCGGCGGTGCCGCGGCCGTATAGGCGGCCGTCCTTCTCGGTCAGCTCGAAGGGCGGGACGGTCCAGGGCTGGCCGTCCACCGGCACCACGTCGGTGTGCCCGGACAGGCACACGCCGCCGCGCTCGCGCGGGCCGAGGGTGGCGTACAGGTTGGCCTTGCCGCCGGCTTCGTCGAAGAACAGCTCGCTCTCCACGCCCAGGTCGCTCAGGTAGTCCTGGACGTACTTGATGAGCGCCAGGTTGGAATGGCGGCTGACGGTGTCGAAGGCGACCAGCCTGGCGAGGATGTCACGGCTGCTGGGCATGTACTGCTCCTGCTTTTCAAATTACAGGGGATGTCACTCGTCGCCGGGCACGCCGTAGCTCGGCGCCTTGGTCGGGTCCAGCGCGCGGGTGATGTAGTCCTGCATCTGCGGCTTGTAGGCTACCCAGAGTTGCTCCAGCGCGTCGATGGGCGCCTCGTCGGCCCAGTCCACGCGCAGGTCGACCACCGGCCAGACCAGGTCGCCCACCACCTTCAGCGCCGCCGAGTGCACCGGCCCGGCTTCGCCGCCGGCGGCCATGGCCGCCTGCATCGCTGCCAGCAGGCGCTCGGCCAGGCAGCCGTCGGCCGCCTCGAAGGCCTTGGCCATGGCTTCTATCACCGCGGTGGACGACAGCAGGTTGCCCGCCGCCACGCAGTTCTCGCCGGCCACCGCGTGGTTCACGCCCAGCGCCTCGCTGCCGGTGAACAGCGCCACCTGGCCGTGCTGGTCGATGACCGTGACCTGGCGGTACTGGCCGTAGCCGTTGCTGGACAGCGCCTGGTCCAGCGCCGCGGCGGGCGCCAGGCCCGCTTCCAGGCGGTCGAGGATCTGCGGGCCGAGGGCCGGCAGGGTGACGTTCTGGGTGGCCACCGCGCCGACGCCGGCGCGTACCCAGGGGCAGCGCGCGCCGACGGCGATGCTCGAGGAGCTGATGGCGATGCCCAGTTGGCCGGTCTCGGCGCAGCGGCCGACGATGGAGAAGGTCATGGGCCGCTCCTTATTGGTTCCAGTCGTCCGGGATCACCGCGATCACGTCGATCTCCATCAGCCACTGCGGCTGGCCCAGGGCCGAGACCACCAGGCCGGTGGAGATCGGGAACACGCCCTTGAGCCACTTGCCGACCTCCTGGTAGACCGGCTCGCGGTAGCGCGGGTCGATGAGGTAGGTGGTGGTCTTGACGATGTGCGACAGGTCGCTGCCGGCTTCTTCCAGCAGTTGCTTGACGTTCTTCATCGCCTGCTCGGCCTGGGCGCGGGGGTCGCCCAGGCCCACCAGGTTGCCCTCGAAATCGGTACCGACCTGGCCGCGCACGTACACGGTGTTGCCGGCGCGCACGGCCTGGCAGAGGTCGTTGTCCAGGGACTGGTTCGGGTAGGTGTCCTTGGTGTTGAACATGCGGATGCGGGTGTGGGTAGGCATCACTTACTCCCAGGAAGCGGCTTTTTTGGCTTGCGATTCAGCGGAGGCCTCGCGCTGCGAGGCGTCCTGGTATTCGACGTACTTGCGTTGCGTGGCGATGTGGCCGGCGACGTGCTTGGCGTCGTGCCACACCCCCCAGATGAACGAGGAACCCCGGCGCGACAGCCACGGCAGGCCGACGAAGTACACGCCCGGCTCGCGGGACACGCCGCGCTGGTGCTTGGGCTTGCCCTTCTCGTCGAAGGCGTCCACCTGCAGCCAGTCGAAGTTAACGGCGTAGCCGGTGGCCCAGATGATCGAGGTGATGCCGGCGGCGGCCAGGTCCAGCTCGAGGATCGGGTTGCGGACGCACTCGGCGTCCGGGAAGACCCTGCGGGCTTCCGGCTCTTCCGGCAGGTCCAGGCCATTGCGCTCGATGTAGGCGTCGGCGGCGTCCAGCAGGTCGAGGTAGTTCCGGTCGCCGGCCTCCAGGTTCTTCACCAGATCGTCCTGGAAGCTCACCTTGCCGCCTTCGAAGGCCTTGGTCAGGCCGACCAGGGTGATGCCCTCGTTGGCCAGGCGGCGGAAGTCGATGGTCTCGCCGCCACGGGCGCCGCTCACGGCGATGGTCACGTGCTCGCGGCCCGGCTGCACTTCCTCGGCGTCCCACAGGCCGAGCACGCCCAGCCACCAGACGAAGTCGCGGTTGCGGTAGCTGCGCGGCGGACGGTCATGGGCGCCCACCGAGAGGAACACGCGCTTGCCGGCGCGGTTCAGCTCGTCGGCGATCTGCACGCCGGAGGAGCCTGCGCCCACTACCAGCACGGCGCCTTCGGGCAGCTGCTGCGGGTTGAAGTAGTGGGCCGAGTGGATCTGCTGGATGCGTTCGTCCTTCGGCGCGATGGCCGGGATCACCGGGCGCTGGAACGGGCCGGTGGCGGAGACGATGCGCAGGGCCTGGAGGGTGCCCTCGGAGGTCTCCACGGTGAAGCCGGGGCGGCCCTGGTTGCGGGTCACCTTCTTCACTTCCACGCCGGTGCGGATGGGCGCGTCGAACTGCTTGGCGTAGGCGACGAAGTAGTCCGCCACCTGCTCCTTGTGCGGGAACTCGTCCGGGCCGACCGAAAACTCCATGTTCGGGAAGCGGTCGTGCCAGGCCGGGCCGTTGGCCACCAGCGAATCCCAGCGGCCGGTGCGCCAGGCTTCGGCGATGCGGCTCTTCTCCAGCACGATGTGCGGCACGCCCTGGGCGGTCAGGTGCTCGCTCATGGCCACGCCGGCCTGGCCGGCGCCCACCACGAGGGTATCGGTTTCAATGCCATCGAGCGTCTTGCCGGCGGGCTTGCCGAAGGTGGTCTGATTCAGGTCGGCCATGGGTGATTCCTCGGACTCTGATCGTTGTTGTTCTGCGGTCACGGCTGTCCACCGCGTGTTGGCCGCATTCTGTTCAGCGCCGGGGATTAGCGAAATTATGATTTTTGTAGTCGCAGGCTAGGGAAAAACTGTGGGCCCGCAAGCCACGGGCCGCGCGGGGGTGGCGGGGAGGGGGTATAGGTTTTTGCGTGGCAGGGAAGATAAAACGGATGGGGTGTAGGGCGAATAGCCGTTCGTGGTTATGTGCCGTTGGCGGTGCCGCCGGGACGTTCGGCGCGGTCGGTGAGTCCAATCGCGGACGGAGTCCGCTCCTACGTCCGTGCTTCCCTGGAACTGTAGGAGCGGACTTTGTCCGCGATTCGTGCGCATTGTGGCTCAGGGAGCCTGGTGATTGCGCTTCATGCCGGACGGCCCCCTCTCCCGCTTGCGGGGGAGGGTTAGGGAGGGGGCGGAGTACAGGTTTGGCAGAGGTGTGTGGGCGAAATTTCCTACCGGCTCTCCGCCACCGCCTCCAGGAACCGCTCCAGCACCAGGTTCGGCCGCCGCCCCTTGCGCGTCACCACCGTCAGCGGGATGTCGTAGTGGAAGCGTTCCGGGCGCAGCGCGCGCATGCGGCCCTGGGCCACCCAGTCGGCGGCGTAGTGGTCGGGCAGGTAGCCGATGTAGCTGCCGGTGAGGATCAGGAAGGCCATGCCCTCGCGGTCCGAGGCGTTGGCACTGGCGGTCAGCTCCTGGTGGCGCTCCTGGGCCTCGGCGGGGATGCGGTAGCTGGGCGCCACCGCGGCGCAGGCGTGGATTTCCGCCACCGTGATGCCCGCGTCCTCGCGTTCGAACAGCGGGTGCTCGCGGCTGCAGAACAGCAGCGACCGCTCGTCGTACAGCGGCGAGTACTCCAGCCCCGACAGCGGGCTGATGAGCGGCACCACGCCGACGTGCAGGCGGCCGTCGAGCACGCCCAGCTCGATTTCGTTGGGCGTGGTCATGCCGATGTTGATGCGCACCCCCGGCCCGCTCGCCTTGAGCGCGCGCAGGGCGTGGGTGATGCGCATCTGCGGCAGGGTCACCAGGTTGTTGATGATGCCGATGTTGAGTTCGCCGCGCAGGTGCTGGTGCAGCTCGTTGACCTCGGCGCGGAAGCCCTCCAGCGCCGCCAGCAGCGACTGGGTGGCGCGGTACACCTCGCGGCCCTCGTCGGTCAGCGCGAAGCCGGCCCGGCCACGCTGGCACAGGCGCATGCCCAGGCGTTTCTCCAGGTCGCCCATGTGCAGGCTGATGGCCGAGCGGCTGATGCCCAGGGTGCTTTCCGCGGCGGAAAAGCTGCCGCACTCGACTATGGTCTTGAAGATGCGCAGCAGGCGGATTTCGAAGTCGCTGACCTGGCCCAGGGACGGGCTGCGGGATTTTGCCATTTTAGTTTTACCGAACCGAAACTGAACGTGAGAAGAATAGGCTTTAACTCACGTTTAGTCAGGCCCAATCTTGAGCCATCGCAGCAGGCGTGACGCGGCCTGCGCGCCCAACAAGACAGTCGTCGAGGACGAACTCCATGAACCAGCAAGTGAACGTAGCGCCGTCGGCCGCCGCCGACCTGAACCTGAAGGCCCACTGGATGCCCTTCAGCGCCAACCGCAACTTCCACAAGGACCCGCGCATCATCGTCGCCGCCGAAGGCAGCTACCTGGTGGACGACAAGGGCCGTCGCATCTACGACAGCCTGTCCGGCCTGTGGACCTGCGGCGCCGGTCACTCGCGCAAGGAAATCGCCGACGCGGTGGCCAGGCAGCTGACCACCCTCGACTACTCCCCGGGCTTCCAGTACGGCCACCCGCTGTCCTTCCAGCTGGCCGAGAAGATCGCCAACCTCACCCCCGGCAACCTCAACCACGTGTTCTTCACAGGCTCGGGTTCCGAGTGCGCCGACACCTCGATCAAGATGGCCCGCGCCTACTGGCGCATCAAGGGCCAGGCGCAGAAGACCAAGCTGATCGGCCGCGCCCGTGGCTACCACGGCGTGAACGTCGCCGGCACCGCCCTGGGCGGCATCGGCGGCAACCGCAAGATGTTCGGCCCGCTGATGGACGTCGACCACCTGCCGCACACCCTGCAGCCGGGCATGGCCTTCACCAGGGGCGCGGCCGAGACCGGCGGCGTCGAGCTGGCCAACGAGCTGCTGAAGCTGATCGAACTGCACGACGCCTCCAACATCGCCGCCGTGATCGTCGAGCCGATGTCCGGTTCCGCCGGCGTGATCGTGCCGCCGAAGGGCTACCTGCAGCGCCTGCGCGAAATCTGCGACGCCAACAACATCCTGCTGATCTTCGACGAAGTCATCACCGCCTTCGGCCGCATGGGCAAGGCCACCGGCGCCGAATACTTCGGCGTGACCCCGGACATCATGAACGTCGCCAAGCAGGTCACCAACGGCGCCGTGCCCATGGGCGCGGTCATCGCCAGCAGCGAGATCTACGACACCTTCATGGGCCAGAACCTGCCGGAATACGCGGTGGAATTCGGCCACGGCTACACCTACTCCGCCCACCCGGTCGCCTGCGCCGCCGGCATTGCCGCGCTGGACCTGCTGCAGAAGGAAAACCTGATCCAGCAGTCCGCCGAGCTGGCGCCGCACTTCGAGAAGGCCCTGCACGGCATCAAGGGCGCGAAGAACGTCATCGACATCCGCAACTGCGGCCTGGCCGGCGCGATCCAGATCGCCCCGCGCGACGGCGACGCCATCGTGCGCCCGTTCGAAACCAGCATGAAGCTGTGGAAGGAAGGCTTCTACGTGCGCTTCGGCGGCGACACCCTGCAGTTCGGCCCGACCTTCAACGCCAAGCCGGAAGACCTCGACCGCCTGTTCGACGCGGTCGGCGAAGCCCTGAACGGGGTGGCGTAAGTGAGCGAGCGTCCCAAGGCCGTCCCGACGGTGCAGATCGACAACGACAAGGTCCTGGTCACCGAGTGGCGCTTCGCCCCCGGTGCCGAGACCGGCTGGCACCGCCACGGCATGGAGTACGTGGTGGTCCCGGTGACCGGCGGCGAACTGCTGCTGGAAACCCCCGAGGGCGAGCGGCGCGCGCCGCTGGTCCTGGGCCAGAGCTACACCCGCCAGATCGGCACCGAGCACAACGTGATCAACCCCTGCGACCACGAAGTGGCCTTCATCGAGATCGAGCTCAAGCAACACTGAGCACGCGGGCCCGCGCGTAGGCAGCGCCGGGAGACTCGCCTTAGAGTGCAGTCCCCGGCGGGCTCCGCGGCCCACCCAACACACCGAACAAACCCCCTCTCCCTTCAGGGAGAGGGCTGGGGAGAGGGGCTCTTGGAGGCCCGGTACCCCACACTTTCAGCGAGAAGAGACAAGACGATGACCACCATCAAGCACCTGATCGGCGGCGAGCTGATCGCCGACACCGGCCGCACCGCCGACGTCTACAACCCGTCCACCGGTGAAGCCGTGCGCAAGGTCCCGCTGGCCGACCGCGAAACCATGCAGCAGGCCATCGACGCCGCCAAGGCCGCCTTCCCGGCCTGGCGCAACACCCCGCCGGCCAAGCGCGCCCAGGTGCTGTTCCGCTTCAAGCAACTGCTCGAAGCCAACGAAGAGCGCATCGTCAAACTGATCAGCGAAGAACACGGCAAGACCCTCGAGGACGCCGCCGGCGAGCTGAAGCGCGGCATCGAGAACGTCGAGTACGCCACCGCCGCCCCGGAAATCCTCAAGGGCGAGTACAGCCGCAACGTCGGCCCGAACATCGACGCCTGGAGCGACTTCCAGCCCATCGGCGTGGTCGCCGGCATCACCCCGTTCAACTTCCCGGCCATGGTGCCGCTGTGGATGTATCCGCTGGCCATCGCCTGCGGCAACACCTTCATCCTCAAGCCGTCCGAGCGCGACCCCAGCTCCACCCTGCTGATCGCCGAACTGTTCCAGGAAGCCGGCCTGCCGAAAGGCGTGCTGAACGTGGTGCACGGCGACAAGGGCGCGGTGGACGCGCTGATCGAGGCCCCGGAAGTCAAGGCCCTGAGCTTCGTCGGCTCGACCCCGATCGCCGAGTACATCTATTCCGAAGGCACCAAGCGCGGCAAGCGCGTGCAGGCCCTGGGCGGCGCCAAGAACCACGCCGTGCTGATGCCCGACGCCGACCTGGACAACGCCGTCAGCGCGCTGATGGGCGCCGCCTACGGCTCCTGCGGCGAGCGCTGCATGGCCATCTCGGTGGCCGTGTGCGTGGGCGACCAGATCGCCGACGCCCTGGTGCAGAAGATCGTCCCGCAGGTCAAGGGCCTGAAGATCGGCGCCGGCACTTCCTGCGGCCTGGACATGGGCCCGCTGGTCACCGGCGCGGCGCGCGACAAGGTCACCGGTTACATCGACAGCGGCGTAGAGCAGGGCGCCGAACTGGTGGTGGACGGCCGCGGCTACAAGGTCGCCGGCCATGAGAACGGCTTCTTCCTCGGCGGCACCCTGTTCGACCGCGTGACCCCGGAAATGATCATCTACAAGGAAGAAATCTTCGGCCCGGTCCTGTGCATCGTCCGCGTGAACAGCCTGGAAGAAGCCATGCAGCTGATCAACGACCACGAATACGGCAACGGCACCTGCATCTTCACCCGCGACGGCGAAGCCGCCCGCCTGTTCTGCGACGAGATCGAAGTGGGCATGGTCGGCGTCAACGTCCCCCTGCCGGTCCCGGTGGCCTACCACAGCTTCGGCGGCTGGAAACGCTCGCTGTTCGGCGACCTCCACGCCTACGGCCCGGACGGCGTGCGCTTCTACACCAAGCGCAAGGCCATCACCCAGCGCTGGCCGCAGCGCAAGAGCCACGAGGCGGCGCAGTTCGCTTTCCCCAGCAATAGCTGAGGTGGCGTGAGGTAAGGGAAAGGCCGGTCAGATGACCGGCCTTTTTCGTTTTGCCAGGCATGAAGCGATACCCATCAATCGGTGAGTAGCCACGCCCTTGGGCTGGAATACGGCGATATTTCCGATGTACGTGTAGGAGCGAGCTTGCTCGCGAACAGCTCTGAGCCAGTGCACACAATCCTCGCGCTCATGCGGATTTAATTGAACATCCGTCGTTAGGGTCTAGAATCCTCGCAATCGTGAGGATTTAGTTGTTTTTTGTGCTGGTCGGCACGAAATCCTCACAGTCATGAGGATTATTCATGAAAGTCGATATCGACTCACCTGCCACCCTCGGCCTGCTGGTACGCGCCAGCCGCAAGGCCATGAACCTGCGCCAGGACGATGCCGCCGGCAGCATCGGTGTGAGCGAGAACTTCCTTGGCAAGGTCGAGCGCGGTGCCGAACGCGTGCAGTGGGGCAAGCTGTTCCAGGTCCTGCAGGAGTTGGGTCTGCAAGTCTCCATCGAGGTGCCGGAGGAGTACGCGGAGCCGACCCGGCAACAGCTGCAACGGCTTGTCTACAAGGCTGAAGGCGGCAAGGAGGACTGATGGTTCGGCAACTGGATGCCTGGATCAACCAGACCCGCGTCGGCAGCCTTGAGGAGAACAACGGCGCCTGGGCGTTCGCCTATTCCCGCGAGTGGCTGGATGCGCCCGAGGCCTATCCGTTGTGTCCGGGGCTGCCGCTTCGCAGCGAGCCCCATGTGGATGGCGCAAGCCAGCGTCCGGTGCAGTGGTACTTCGACAATCTGCTGCCGGAGGAGGGGCAGCGACGCCTGTTGGCGGGAGCGGCGCGCTTGGCGGAGGCGGATGCTTTCGGCTTGCTGGAGCACTTCGGCGCCGAGTCGGCAGGTTCGCTCACCTTGCTGCCACCGGAGCAACTGCCGGCGCCCGGCGAACTACGCGCATTGCCCGATACGGAGCTATCCCGGCGCATCGAGCAGATGCCCCAGGTGCCGCTGGCCGAACGCGCGGCCAAGCGCATGTCGCTGGCGGGAGCACAGCACAAGGTGGCCGTCGTATTCGATGGCAGCGACTTGTTCGAACCCATCGGCAGCACCCCTTCGACGCATATCCTCAAGCCCGATCACCCGGACCCGGCATGGGCTCATTCGGTGATCAACGAGTGGTTCGTGATGACCTTGGCCGCGCGTGTCGGGCTGGAGGTACCCGCTGTGCATCGGCGCTATGTGCCGCAGCCGGTGTACCTGGTGCAGCGTTTCGACCGCTGCCAGGTCGGGGGCGACTGGGAGCGCCTGCATTGCATCGATGCCTGCCAGTTGCTCGGCCTGGACCGTGCCTTCAAGTACAACCAGGGCAGCATCGAGCGCCTGCGCGAGATCGCCAGCGATAGCCGGCCTTCGGTGAGGGCGCGCCTGAGCCTGTTCCGCTGGCTGGTGTTCAATGTGCTGGTGGGTAACGAGGATGCGCACCTGAAGAACCTGAGCCTGCTGGTCACGCGCCGGGGTTTCAACCTTGCACCGTTCTACGATCTGCTCTGCACGGCCGTATACGGGACTCGGGCATTCGGGCAGGAGCGTTGGCCGCAGCAGGCTGCTATGGCCTGGCCGATTCTGGGTACCGAGCGTCTACAGGAGATCGATGGGGCGCTGCTGGTGGCAGCCGGCGAGGCCATGGGCATCAAGCCGGCTACGGCGCGTGAGCATGTGGCTAGGCTCACCAGGGCGGTACGGGAGCAGGCGCAGGCGCTGCTTGCGGAGGTCGAGCAGGAGAATCTGGCGTTATCGGCCGTTCGGCCGGAATTGCGTGCCACGCTGGCTGGCGAGGTTCGACTGCTGCGGGCGTTGGTGGCCATCGTTATTGGTGAGATGGCTACGCGGCTGGGTGGTTGAAGGCGGTTCGCGAGCAAGCTCGCTCCTACGAAGAGCGAACAGCGGCGGGGATCAGCGGAACTCGGTATCGATCTGCGTCAGGATGCCTTCGCGGAAGCGCAGTACCCGCGTGGCGCCGTTCTGTGGAGGGTAGGTCCAGACTTCGAAGGTTGGGCCGCCGGGGATGAACTTGCCGTCCGGGCCACGCCGGGGTGGGAGTGGGCCTATCACCTCGCGTTTCGTCGGCGCGCCGCATTTCTCCAGCACCGCGTCCATCTTGTCGCCTTCGTTGATCAGCTGGGTGCCGCAGCGCAGCGTCGAGGCCTGGGCGCTAGCGCACAGGGCCAGGCCTAGCAGCAGGGCGGCGAAGAGGCTGCGGGATAGGGCGGTCATGGCTTTCCTCCTGGATGACCGCCCCAGCATACCGGCTCGCTCTATCCCGTGCCTTTGACGCGGCTCACTTGCGCACGTTGCGCGCGTACAGGTCCTTGCCGCCGCTGTTGCTGCCGCCGCGGGCCTGCAGTTCGAAGCGCTTGGGGTGGCCCTTGATCAGGTCGCTGAGTTTCTTGAAGCCGTACAGCCGCGGGTCGAAGGCCGGGCGCAGCTTGCTGATGTTCTGGCCGAGGGCACCCAGCTGCACCCAGTCTTCCTCGTCGTCGGCGATGTCGTCGAGCACCTTGGCGATGAAGTCCAGCGGCACCCGCTGGGGCTTGGGCTTGGCGACTGGCGCCTTGGGTTCCTGGGGCTGGCCGGTTTCCGCCGGTTCCGCCGGGGTCACCGGGTCGGCGCGGAGGATTTCGGTGTAGATGAATTTGTCGCAGGCGCGCACGAAGGGGTCCGGCGTCTTGCTTTCGCCGAAGCCGTAGACCATCAGGCCTTCCTCGCGCAGGCGGGCGGCCAGGCGGGTGAAGTCGCTGTCGCTGGAGACCAGGCAGAAGCCGTCGAAGCGGCGGGTGTAGAGCAGGTCCATGGCGTCGATGATCAGCGCACTGTCGGTGGCGTTCTTGCCCTTGGTGTAGGCGAACTGCTGGATCGGCTGGATGGAGTGGTCGAGCAGCACCTGCTTCCACTTGCCCAGCTGCGGCTGGGTCCAGTCGCCGTAGATGCGCTTGACGCTGGCCACGCCGTACTTGGCGATCTCCTCGAACAGGCCCTCGACGATGGCGGCGGGGGCGTTGTCGGCGTCGATCAGTACGGCCAGGTGCGTCTGCTGGCGGTTGGGGGTGGTCTTGGTCGCCATGGGTACTCCGGTCTGAAGGCTTGCAACGACCTTAGACCGGTAGCGCGCCGGGCACCAGCGCTAGCCGTTGAGACGGCGGCTGTCGAGAGCGTCGCGGGCCTCGTAGGCGGTGTAGGTGGCCTGGGCGGCGAGCAGGCCGGCCAGGCCGAAGGCGCGCGTCAGGCCGAAGCGGGCGAAGCCGGCCGGCACCGCCCTGGCGCCGCTGATGGCGTCGGCTAGCACTTCGCCGGCCACGGTGGTCGGCGCCATGCCGTGGCCGCCGAAGCCGATGGCGTGCCAGATGCCGGCCGGGTCCTGGCCGATCTGCGCCATCTGGTGGCGGCCGTAGCTCATCAGGCCGCCCCAGGAGTACTCGACCTTCACGTCTTCCAGCTGTGGATAAACCAGCGTCAGGTCGCGCCTGAGCAGGGCGGCGATGGCAGCCGGGCCGCGGTCGAGGATGGAGATGCGCCCGCCCCAGAGGATGCGGGTGTCGGCCAGCGGGCGGTAGTAGTCGAAGGCGAAGCGGGTGTCGTAGACCGCGGCCTGGCTGGCGATGGCGTCCTTCAGGCGCTCGCCCAGGGGCTCGGTGGCGATGACGTAGGTGGCGATGGGCAGCACCGCGCGCTCGATGGGGCGGTACACGCCGCGGGCGTAGCCGCCACCGCAGAACACCACCTGTTCGGCGTGCACTTCGCCGCCGGCGGTGCGCACCACGAAGCGCCCGTCGCGTTTTTCGATGCCCAGGGCCGGCGAGTCTTCGTGGATGCGCACGCCCATTCCCGCAGCGGTGCGGGCCACGCCGCGCACGTATTTCAACGGGTGGAAGTGGAAGGCGTTGCGTTCCAGCAGGCCGCCGAAGTAGCGCTCGGTCTTGAGCTGTTCCCTGAGCGCACCGGCGGAGATCGGCTCCCAGTCCACGCCGTAGGCTTCCTTCATCAGGCGCCGCGGGGTTTCCAGGCGGGCCGGGTCGTTGAACCAGTTGGCCAGGATCACGCCTTCGTCCAGCAGGTCGCAGTCGATGCCGTAGCGGCGCGCGCGCTGGCGGATCAGGTCCACCGCTTCGAGGGTCAGGTGGTAGAGCCGGCGGGCTTCCTCGGCGCCGAGGGTGGCGAGCAGGTCGGCGTTGCCCAGGCTGTAGCCGCCGAAGACGAAGCCGCCGTTGCGTCCCGAGGCGCCGTGGCCGACGTAGTGCGATTCCAGCAGCGCCACGTCGGTGATGCCGCGTTCGGCCAGGCCCAGGGCGGTGTTGAGCCCGGCCAGGCCGCCGCCGAGGATGCACACGCGGGTGTCTAGGCGGCCCGTTTGCGCGGGGAAGGCCGGTTTCTCGGAGGTGGCTTCGTAGTAGGTCTGGGTGAAGCTGGGCATGGCGGACTCGTCCCTTGAGTTGTTGAACGAGTGTTTAGCCGTTGGGGCGGGGAGGGCAATTGAAAAATCTTCGGGTTGGGATTCCTTGGGGGACTGGAGCTTGGGGGAGAGCGCCCTCTCCCCAACCCTCTCCCTGAAGGGAGAGGGGGCTTGTTCGTGCCGAGATGAGCATAGCTTTAGCCGGAAACTACAGAGCTGCCGGCTGACTCTGAAATATCCAAGCGCTCCGAACGGTCCCCTCTCCCTTCAGGGAGAGGGCTAGGGAGAGGGAGCGGGGTCGAACCATCGCTCCGTGGCCTACCCGAGCGCACTCAATACTCAATCACCACATCCCCCTTCGGCACGCTGCAGCACGACAGGATGTAGCCCTCGGCCACGTCCTCGTCGGTGATGCCGCCGTTGTGTTCCATGTCCACCTCGCCGGAGCGCTTCATCACCTTGCAGGTGCCGCAGATGCCCATGCCGCAGGCCTTGGGGATGTGCAGGCCGAGCTTGGCGGCGGCGGCGTGGACGGTTTCGCCGGGGGCCACGCGGATGCTCTTGCCGGTTTCGCAGAACTCCACGTTGTGCAGGTCGGCGGCGGGGATTTCCGGGGCCTCGGCGGCTTCGGCGGCCAGTTCCTTCACTTCCTCGCGGACTTCCGGCGGGGTCGGGCCGAAGGCTTCCTCGTGGTAGCGCGACATGTCGTAGCCTTCGGCTTCGAGCAGGCGCTTGATCGCGTGCATGTAGGGCGTGGGGCCGCAGCAGAACACCTCGCGTTCGAGGAAATCCGGCGCTATCAGCTGCAGCATGGCCTTGTTCAGGAAACCGCGGTAACCGGCCCAGGCCTCGCCCATCTCGTACTTCTCGCAGATCAGGTGGACCTTGAAGTTGGCGATGCGCGAGGCCATGTGGTCCAGCTCGCGGTGGTAGATGATGTCCTTGGGCGTGCGCGCGCTGTGCACGAAGACCATGTCCACCGCGCCGTTGGTGTCGAAGAACCAGCGCGCCATGGACATCACCGGGGTGATGCCGACGCCGCCGGAGAGGAACAGCGCCTTGTCGGTGGGGAAGTCGATGGCGTTGAAGTTGCCCACCGGGCCGTGCACCGGGACCTGGTCGCCTTCCTTGAGGTTGTCGTGCAGCCAGTTGGAGACCTTGCCGCCGGGCACCCGCTTGATGGTGATGGAGAAGCTGTAGGGCACCGAGGGCGAGCTGGAGATGGTGTAGGAACGCATGATCGGCTGGCCGTCGATCTCCAGCTCCAGGGTGACGAACTGCCCGGGCTTGAAGAAGAACATGATCGGCTGGTCGGCCATGAAGCAGAAGGTGCGTACGTCCCAGGTCTCCTGGATGGCCTTGACACAGCGCACCAGGTGGCGGCCGTTGGTCCAGGTCTGGGTGTTCACCGGATTGAGGAAGTTGCTGGTCGACATGATGTCTCTCCGCGCACGCAGGCCGTTTCCCGGCCGAATGGGGCAGCGCCGGGCGGGGACGCTCGCCCCGGCCTTTTCGGCATGCCTGATGGGGCCGATTGTGCGCACGCGCCGTGCCCCCCATTTACCTGCCAGCGACATTTGCATGCTTATCGCGACCTGCCGCCTGGGGCGCGGGCTACCGCGTCGGAAACGGATGCGGTCGTGTCGCCCATGGATAAGGCACCCGCAAGGCCCGGACGCACACTGCCTTCCAGCCGAGACGAAGGTAATCCAGTAGAGCGTCTGACCTTCATGCCCGCCGCCGCGGGCCCCGTCCATCGGCAGGGCGGGATTGCGGAGCCACCGCAGTGCCGAAGGCCGTGAAAGCCACCTTGCGTAGCGTAGAACCGTTATCAGCCACCCAATTTCGCCACCGCCGCCTCCCGGCGGGGCATGAGGACCAACCGATGGACGTCACCACCACCCTGAGTCTGGGCGATCCGCTGGAACAGGCCCGCAAGGCCACCGCCGAAATGCTGCGTACCCGTGACCATTCCTTCTCCCTGCCGCAGCCGTTCTACAACGACGAGCGCCTGTTCAAGCTCGACATGCAGGAGATCTTCCAGAAGGAATGGCTGATCGCCGGCATGACCTGCGAGATCCCCGCCAAGGGCAACTTCCTCACCGTGCAGATTGGCGACAACCCGGTCATCGTGCTGCGCGGCGCCGAAGGCAAGATCCACGCCTTCCACAACGTCTGCCGCCACCGCGGCTCGCGACTGTGCGTGAGCGACAAGGGCAAGGTGGCCAAGCTGGTCTGCCCCTACCACCAGTGGACCTACGAGCTGGACGGCCGCCTGCTGTTCGCCGGCACCGAGATGGGCGCCGACTTCGACATGAAGGACTACAGCCTCAAGCCCGTGAACGTGAAGACCGCCGGCGGCTACATCTTCATCTCCCTGGCCGAGAACCCGCCGGCCATCGACGACTTCCTGCGTACGCTCGAGCACTACATGGAGCCGTACGACATGGAGAACACCAAGGTCGCCGTGCAGACCACCATCAGGGAAGCGGCCAACTGGAAGCTGGTGATCGAGAACAACCGCGAGTGCTACCACTGCAACGGCTCGCACCCGGAGCTGCTGAAGACCCTGCTGGAGTGGGATGACGTCACCGACCCGCGTGCCAGCCAGGCGTTCAAGGACCAGGTGGCGGCCTGTACCAAGGCCTGGGACGAGGAGAAGATCCCCTATGCCCACGCCAGCTTCGGCCTGCGCAACCGCATCGTGCGCATGCCGCTGCTCGACGGCACCGTGTCCATGACCATGGACGGCAAGCCGGGCAGCAAGAAGCTGATGGGCCGCATCAAGAACCCCGACCTGGGCTCGATGCGCATCCTCCACCTGCCGCACTCCTGGAACCACTGCATGGGCGACCACCTGATCGTCTTCACCGTGTGGCCGATCAGCGCGCAGGAAACCGTCGTCACCACCAAGTGGCTGGTGCACAAGGATGCGGTGGAAGGCGTGGACTACGACGTGCAGCGCCTGCGCGAGGTGTGGGACGCCACCAACGACCAGGACCGCCGCCTGGCCGAGGAGAACCAGCGCGGGATCAACTCCACCGCCTACCAGCCGGGCCCGTATTCCAAGACCTACGAGTTCGGCGTGATCAACTTCCTCGACTGGTACAGCGAGCGCATGCTCAACAACCTCGGCGAAGAGTCCGCCCACGCGCGGCTGGTCGCCCACGAGTAAGCCGTTCGTCCACCTGGCGCCCCCTTCCCGGGGGCGCCTGCATTTCGGAGGGGATAGCGTGGATAGCCTGCTGTTCTATGGCAGCTCGGTGGTCGTCGGCTTGCTGATGGTGTGGAACCTGGTGGCTTGTTGGCGGAATCGTTGAGGGTTCGGCTGCTTTTCGTAGGAGCGAGCTTGCTCGCGAACAGTGCTCCCCGGCGACTGTGCTGTGGGGTTGACTCCGCTCCCTCTCCCCAGCCCTCTCCCTGAAGGGAGAGGGGGCTAGTCCGTGCCGAGAGGAGGAATGGTTTCAACCGGAAACCTTCGGTGCTGCCGGCTGACTCCAGAGCACCCAGCCCTGCCCAACGGTTCCCTCTCCCTTCAGGGAGAGGGTTAGGGAGAGGGTGCTCTTTCATCCTGCGCCAATTCCTTCCGGCAAACCCCATTCGCGAGCAAGCTCGCTCCTACGAAAAGCCATCGTCCCGCGAAACAGCCATCGTCCCACGAAAAGCCATCCCCGCTCATTCCCCCAGGCTCTCTAAACCGCCGCCCTCATACCCATATGCCCGTCCGCGACGCCTTCGGTGTCGCGCATGTCGCCGCCTTGACGCTTTCGGTACGACCCTGGTCGTTTTCGAATCGGGCCGCCCCGTCACCCGGGGATATGCTGCCCCCAAAGCGCCGGCACAAGTCCCGGCGCGCCAAGCCTGACAAGCCTTGCCTGATATAGAGAGACGCCAGATGAGCCCAGCCGAACTTCACGCCGACAGCATCGTCATCGATGGCCTGATCATCGCCAAGTGGAACCGCGAACTCTTCGAGGACATGCGCAAGGGCGGGCTGACCGCCGCCAACTGCACCGTGTCCGTGTGGGAAGGCTTCCAGGCCACGGTGAACAACATAGTCGCCAGCAACAAGCTGATCCGCGACAACAGCGACCTGGTCATCCCGGTCCGCAGCACCGCCGACATCCGCCGCGCCAAGGAGCTGGGCAAGACCGGCATCCTCTACGGCTTCCAGAACGCCCACGCGTTCGAGGACCAGATCGGCTACGTCGAGGTGTTCAAGCAGCTGGGCGTGGGCATCGTGCAGATGTGCTACAACACCCAGAACCTGGTCGGCACCGGCTGCTACGAGCGTGACGGCGGGCTCTCCGGCTTCGGCCGCGAGATCGTCGCCGAGATGAACCGCGTCGGCGTCATGTGCGACCTGTCCCACGTCGGCAGCAAGACTTCCGAGGAAGTCATCCTCGAATCCAAAAAGCCGGTCTGCTACTCCCACTGCCTGCCTTCCGGGCTGAAAGAGCACCCGCGCAACAAGTCCGACGAGGAACTGAAGTTCATCGCCGACCACGGCGGCTTCGTCGGCGTGACCATGTTCACGCCGTTCCTGGCCAAGGGCGTGGACGCGACCATCGACGACTACGCCGAGGCCATCGAGTACGTGATGAACATTGTCGGCGAGGACGCCATCGGCATCGGCACCGACTTCACCCAGGGCCATGGCCAGGACTTCTTCGAGTACCTCACCCACGACAAGGGCTATGCCCGTCGCCTGACGCGCTTCGGCACCATCATCAACCCGCTGGGCATCCGCACCGTGGGCGAGTTCCCCAACCTCACCGAGACCCTCCTCAAGCGCGGCATGCCCGAGCGCGTGGTGCGCAAGGTCATGGGCGAGAACTGGGTGCGCGTCCTGGCGGACGTCTGGGGCGAGTAAGCCTTGGCGGAGTGCCCGCGTACCCGGTGCCGGGCCTCCAGACCTCTTCGTAGGATGGGTGGAGCGCAGCGATACCCATCATGCCGGCCACGCCGGCCACGTTAATCAACCGCATTCCGAGAACCGAGCCATGGCCAAACACGCCCCCGAACTGCCCATCGAAGTCGACAGCGAAACCGGTGTCTGGACCACCGACGCCCTGCCGATGCTCTACGTGCCGCGGCACTTCTTCGTCAACAACCACATGGGCATCGAGGAGGAGCTGGGCGCCGAGCGCTATGCCGAAATCCTCTACAAGGCCGGCTACAAGTCCGCCTGGCACTGGTGCGAGAAGGAAGCCGAATGCCATGGCATCGAAGGCGTGGCGGTGTTCGAGCACTACATGAAGCGCCTGTCCCAGCGTGGCTGGGGCCTGTTCCAGATCGAGCAGATCGACCTCGACAAGGGCACCGCCCAGGTGCGCCTGAAGCACTCCGCCTTCGTGTACGTGTACGGCAAGGTCAACCGCAAGGTCGACTACATGTTCACCGGCTGGTTCGCCGGCGCCATGGACCAGATTCTCCAGGCCCGCGGCAGCAGCATCCGCACCGTGGCCGAGCAGGTCTACAGCGGCTCGGAAGAAGGCCACGACGACGGCCTGTTCATCGTCAAGCCGCTCTGACCCGGCTCGCACCCACAACAAGAACCTCTGATTCCGTGAGGATGCCGCAATGGCTTTCGAGGCAATGTTCCAGCCGATCCAGATCGGCAAGCTGACCATCCGCAACCGCGTGCTCTCCACCGCCCACGCCGAGGTCTACGCCACCGACGGCGGCATGACCACCGAGCGCTACGTGAAGTACTACGAGGAGAAGGCCAAGGGCGGCATCGGCCTGGCCATCTGCGGCGGTTCCTCGGTGGTGGCCATCGACAGCCCGCAGGAATGGTGGAGCTCGGTGAACCTGTCCACCGACCGCATCATCCCGCACTTCCAGAACCTGGCCGACGCCATGCACAAGCACGGCGCCAAGATCATGATCCAGATTACCCACATGGGCCGCCGCTCGCGCTGGGACGGTTTCAACTGGCCGACCCTGATGTCGCCCTCGGGCATCCGCGAACCGGTGCACCGCGCCACCTGCAAGACCATCGAGCCGGAAGAGATCTGGCGGGTGATCGGCAACTACGCGCAGGCTGCCCGTCGCGCCAAGGAAGGTGGCCTGGACGGCGTCGAGCTGTCCGCCGTGCACCAGCACATGATCGACCAGTTCTGGAGCCCGCGGGTCAACAAGCGTACCGACGAATGGGGCGGCACCTTCGAGGGCCGCATGAAGTTCGGCCTGGAAGTGCTCAAGGCGGTGCGCAAGGAAGTCGGCGACGACTTCTGCGTGGGCATGCGCATCTGCGGCGACGAGTTCCACCCCGACGGCCTGTCCCACGAGGACATGAAGCAGATCGCCAAGTACTACAGCGACACCGGCATGCTCGACTTCATCGGCGTGGTCGGTTCCGGCTGCGACACCCACAACACCCTGGCCAACGTCATCCCCAACATGACCTACCCGCCGGAGCCCTTCCTGCACCTGGCGGCGGGCATCAAGGAAGTGGTCAACGTGCCGGTGCTGCACGCACAGAACATCAAGGACCCGAACCAGGCCACGCGCATCCTCGAGGGCGGCTACGTGGACATGGTCGGCATGACCCGCGCACACATCGCCGACCCGCACCTGATCGCCAAGATCAAGATGGGCCAGGTGGACCAGATCAAGCAGTGCGTCGGCGCCAACTACTGCATCGACCGCCAGTACCAGGGCCTGGACGTACTGTGCATCCAGAACGCCGCCACCAGCCGCGAATACATGGGCGTACCGCACATCATCGAGAAGACCACTGGCGTGAAGCGCAAGGTGGTGGTGGTCGGCGGTGGCCCGGCCGGCATGGAGGCCGCGCGCGTGGCGGCCGAACGCGGCCACGACGTGACCCTGTTCGAGAAGAAGGACCAGCTTGGCGGGCAGATCACCACCGCTTCCAAGGCGCCGCAGCGCGACCAGATCGCCGGCATCACCCGCTGGTACCAGCTGGAGCTGGCGCGCCTGGGCATCGACCTGCGCCTGGGCACCGGTGCCGATGCCGACACCATCATGGACCTGCGCCCGGACATCGTGGTGCTGGCCAACGGCGGCCACCCGTTCCTCGAGCAGAACGAGCACTGGGGCGCCGCCGAGGGCCTGGTGGTGAGCAGCTGGGACATCCTCGACGGCAGGGTCGCCCCCGGCAAGAACGTGCTGGTCTACGACACCATCTGCGAGTTCAGCGGCATGTCGGTGGCCGACTTCCTCGCCGACAAGGGCGCGCTGGTGGAGATCGTCACCGACGACATCAAGCCCGGCGTGGCCATCGGTGGCACCACCTTCCCCACCTACTACCGCAGCATGTACCCCAAGGAAGTGATCATGACCGGCGACCTGATGCTGGAGAAGGTCTACCGCGAGGGCGACAAGCTGGTGGCGGTGCTGGAGAACGAATACACCGGCGCGAAAGAGGAGCGGGTGGTCGACCAGGTGGTCGTGGAGAACGGCGTGCGGCCGGACGAGAGCCTGTACTACGCGCTCAAGCAGGGCTCGCGCAACAAGGGCCAGATCGACGTCGAGGCGCTGTTCGCGATCAAACCGCAACCGTGCCTTTCCGAGCCCGGTGACGGCTACCTGCTGTTCCGCATCGGCGACTGCGTGGCCCAGCGCAACACCCACGCGGCGATCTACGACGCGCTGCGGCTGTGCAAGGACTTCTAAGAGCAGCGGCAGGCTGCAGGCGGCAGGCTACAGGTAGAGAGAGCTTGGCCTGGAGCCTGCCGCTTGCAGCCTGTAGCTGCGGCTAAGGTGGTTATCCATGTTGAGCACACTGCTTCCTATCCTCCTTTTCTCCGCCGTGGCACTGGCCGCCTTGGGCGCCGTGAAGCGCTTCGCCATGTGGCGCCGCGGGCGGCCGTCGAAGGTCGACTGGCTCGGCGGCCTGCTGGCCGTGCCGCGCCGCTACCTGGTGGATTTGCACCATGTGGTCGAGCGCGACAAGTACATGTCCAAGACCCACGTGGCCACCGCCGGCGGCTTCGTCCTGGCGGCGCTGTTGGCGATCGTCGTGCATGGCTTTGGTTTGCACAGCCGCATCCTCGGCTTCGCCCTGCTGGCGGCCACGGCGTTGATGTTCGGCGGCGCGCTGTTCGTCGCCAAGCGCCGTCTCGACCCGCCTTCGCGGCTGTCGAAGGGCCCGTGGATGCGCCTGCCGAAGAGCCTGCTGATGTTCTCCGCAAGCTTCTTCATCGCCACGTTGCCGGTGGCCGGCATTCTTCCGGAAGGTTTCGGCGGCTGGTTCCTGGCGGCCATCCTCGCCATCGGCGTGGCCTGGGGCGTATCCGAGCTGTTCTTCGGCATGACCTGGGGCGGGCCGATGAAGCACGCCTTCGCCGGCGCCCTGCACCTGGCCTGGCACCGTCGCGCCGAACGCTTCGGCGGCGGCCGCTCCACCGGCCTCAAGGCCCTGGACCTGAGCGACCCCATGGCCCCGCTGGGCGTGGAAAAGCCCACCGACTTCACCTGGAACCAGCTGCTGGGCTTCGACGCCTGCGTGCAGTGCGGCAAGTGCGAGGCCATGTGCCCGGCCTTCGCCGCCGGCCAGCCGCTGAACCCGAAGAAGCTGATCCAGGACATGGTCATCGGCCTGGCCGGCGGCAACGACGCCAAGTTCGCCGGCTCGCCTTATCCCGGCAAGCCCCTGGGTGAGCACAGCGGCGGCCCGCACCTGCCCATCGTCTCGCTGGAAGGCAAGGCCCTGGTCGACGCCGAGACGCTGTGGTCCTGCACCACCTGCCGCGCCTGCGTCGAGGAATGCCCGATGATGATCGAGCACGTCGACGCCATCGTCGACATGCGCCGCCACCTCACCCTGGAGAAGGGCGCCACCCCGAACAAGGGCGCCGAGGTGCTGGAGAACCTGATCGCCACCGACAACCCCGGCGGCTTCGCCCCCGGCGGCCGGCTGAACTGGGCGGCCGACCTGAACCTGCCGCTGATGAGCGAGCAGAAGCAGGCCGAGGTGCTGTTCTGGGTCGGCGACGGCGCCTTCGACATGCGCAACCAGCGCACCCTGCGGGCCTTCGTGAAGATTCTGAAGGCAGCCAGGGTGGACTTCGCCGTGCTCGGCCTGGAAGAACGCGACAGCGGCGACGTGGCCCGCCGCCTGGGCGACGAGGCGACCTTCCAGAGCCTGGCCAGGCGCAACATCGCCACCCTGGCGCAGTACCGTTTCAAGCGCATCGTCAGCTGCGACCCGCACAGCTTCCACGTGCTGAAGAACGAATACGGCGCCCTGGGCGGCAGCTACGAAGTGCTGCACCACACCACCTTCATCGACGAACTGGTGAAGGCCGGCGCGCTGCAACTGGGCCAGAGCAAGGCCGACAGCGTCACCTACCACGACCCCTGCTACCTGGGCCGCTACAACGGCGAGTACGAAGCACCACGCAATGTGCTCAAGGCCATCGGCATCGAGGTGAAGGAGATGCAACGCTCCGGCTTCCGCTCGCGTTGCTGCGGCGGCGGCGGCGGCGCGCCCATCACCGACATCCCCGGCAAGCAGCGGATCCCGGACATGCGCATGGTCGACATCAAGGAGACCGGCGCCGAGCTGGTGGCCGTGGGCTGCCCGCAGTGCACCGCGATGCTCGAAGGCGTGGTCGCCCCGCGCCCGGAGATCAAGGACATCGCCGAGCTGGTGGCGGAGGTGCTGGTCGAGAGCGCGGAGGCGCCGGCAAAAAAGCCGGCGCGGCGTGAAGAAGTGGCGGGGGTGCATTGATGAGAACGGTGTTCCTCACTTTGGGTCCTGTGCTGACTGTGAGTCCGCAGGCCCTCTCCCTAACCCTGGCTGCGCGCCCCGCTCCGAAGGGAGAGGGGACCGTCTCTGCCACGGCGGACGTCGGCTTTAGCTGGTTTGCCCGCTGCACTGGACTGACCACATGCACCGTTTCTTACAGGGCAGCACGAATAGCTCCCTCTCCCTTCAGGGAGAGGGCGGGGGGAGAGGGTAGCCCGAGCGTCAATGCCAACCCGTTCGCGAGCAAGCTCGCTCCTACGAAGAGCATATTCGCCCTGGAGGCCCAAGCATGAGCGACATCATCCGCCGCGACCCGCGCGCCGAGTGGATCGCCCGCAACCGCCTGCACCCGCTGCACCAGGCCATGCAGGCCGCCCAGGGCGGCGAGGTGCGCTGGATGGGCCCCAATGGCCTGGTCCGCAAGAACCCCCATGCCGTCGGCTTCATCGGCCCCAGCGGCATCAGGCGCATCGACCGCTCCGGCGGCCAGCAGGGCACCGTCGGCAAGCGCTCCAGCGCGCCGGAAGTGGTGCAGCTGCCGCTGCAGGTCATCGAGCAGCCGGCCTTCTACATCGCCGTGGTGCCGGACATGGTCGGCGGCCGCCTGAGCAGCCACGACCGCGACCTGCTGGGCCTGGCCCGCAAGCTCGCCGGCGACGCCGGCGCGGTACTGGCCATCGTCTTCGGCGAGCACAAGGAAAGCGCCTTCGACACCGCCGGCGTCGACCGCCTGTTGCAGGTCGAAGGCGACGAATACGAAGGCTACGCCCCGGAACAGCGGGTGCTGGCGCTGCGCGCCGTGGACGGCCAGTTCGTCCCGCGCCACTGGCTGCTGCCCGACAGCCGCAGCGGTGGCGGCGAGCTGGGCCGGCGCCTGGCCGCCAGCCTCGGCGAGCGCCCGGCCACCCGCGTCTGGCAGGCCGAGGGCGAGCACTGCATTGGCCGCGCCGGCGCCGGCCAGCAGGACCTGCAGCGGCCGCTGGCGCGGCTGATCCTGGCCGCCGCCGAGTGCGCCGAGCCGGTCAGCGAGACGCGCCACGAGGCCCGCCCGGTCGGCCTGGACGGCGGCGTGGCGCGTAACCTGCCGCGCATCGAGGACCTCGGCCCGGTGGCCGTGGACCCGGCGCAGATTCCCATGGCCGAGGCCGAGTTCATCCTTTCCGGCGGCAACGGCGTGCAGGACTGGGACCTGTTCCACCGTGCCGCCGCTGCCCTGGGCGCCACCGAGGGCGCCTCGCGGGTGGCGGTGGACGACGGCCACATGCCGCGCAACCGCCAGGTCGGCGCCACCGGCACCTGGGTCACCGCGCGGGTCTACCTGGCGGTGGGCATCTCCGGCGCCATCCAGCACCTGCAGGGCATCGGCGCCTGCGACAAGGTGGTGGCGGTGAACATGGACGCCGGCTGCGACATGATCAAGCGCGCCGACCTCTCGGTGATTGGCGATTCCACGGCGATCCTCCAGGCGCTGATCCGCCTGGTCGAGGAGTATCGGCAGGGAGGGGCGCGGGATGCGGCTTGAAAGCAGCGGCAAGCTTCAAGCTGCAAGCTTCAAGCAAGAGCGCAGCACGGTGCTAGTCCTTATCCATAGGTACGAACGATGACCGATCTGAACGTAGTCGCCCTGGTCTCCATCGGTGCCCATCCGGCCTCCGGCCGTGCCCGGCGTGCCGAGCAGGATGCCCGTGCCGTCGAACTGGGCCTGCGCCTGGCCGGCAAGCGCCTGCAGGTGCTGCACGCCGGCAACCCGCAGGAAGAGGCGCTGCGCAGTTACCTGGGCATGGGCCTGGACGAACTCGCCGTGCTGGAACAACCGGCCGGCGCCGATGCGTTGCCGGCGCTGGTCGACTACCTCGGTGGCGCCGGCGCGCAACTGGTGCTCACCGGCAGCCAGGCCGAGACCGGCGAGGGCTCCGGCATGCTGCCGTTCCTCCTCGCCGAGCGCCTGGGCTGGCCGCTGGTGGTGGGCCTGGCCGAGGTGGAAAGGGTCGAGGGTGGCAGCGCCCAGGTGCTGCAGGCCCTGCCGCGCGGCCAGCGGCGCCGGCTGAAGGTGCGCCTGCCCTTCGTCGCCAGCGTCGACAACGCCGCCCCGGTGGCGCGCCAGAGCGCCTTCGGCCCGGCGCGGCGCGGCTTCGTCGAGGCCCACGAGGTGGAAGTGCTGGCCGACGACCTGCTCGCCGCCAGCAGCCTGCAACCGGCACGCCCGCGGCCCAAGCGGCTCAAGGTGATCAAGGCCAAGACCGGCGCCGAACGCATGAAGGCCGCCACCGCCAAGGCCTCAGGCGGCACCGGCCAGGTGCTCAAGGACCTGTCCCCGGAAGCCGGTGCCGAAGCCATCTTCAAGCTGCTGCGCGAGGAAGGCGTGATTCGCTGAGCGTCGCTAGCGGGCCCTGCCCGCGAATCGCGCGCAGGGCGCGCTCCTACAGGGAGCTGCGGGGTGGTGGTTTGCGTAGGAGCGGATCTCATCCGCGAATCGCGCCGATACCCCCGGCTATCGCGGACAAGGTCCGCTCCTACGACGGGGTTCCTGCTGCGCCTGCGGCAAGCCGCTGAAACGACACGAAAATCAGCCTCTAAGCCATTGAATTGACAGTATACTTTCTGTCAGAAAAAGCCGCTTTTCCCTGGCCGGGAAGGGTGCTTTTCTTTATCCTCCGCGACCTTTACCACGGCCTCGGAGACTCCCATGCTCGACAGCACTATCGAACAGCTCGAACAACTGGTGGCTGAGCTGCTGCAGCAGAACAAGCAACTGGCCGACGACAACGCCCAGCTGCGCGACAGCCTCGGCAAGGCCAGCGAAGACAACGACGCCCTGCAACTGCAGCTGATGGAGCAGGAAGAGAAGCACAACGCCACCGCCGTGCGCCTGCAGGCCCTGGTCCGCCGCGTCAGCGACAGCCGCGCCAGCGCATGAGCAACGACGGCGTGCGCGTCCTGCGCATCCTCGGCCGCGACTACAGCGTCAAGGCGCCGGCCGGCGAGGAGCGCGCCCTGCAGGAGGCCGCCGCGCTGTTGCAGGCGGAGCTCGCCGCCGCCAAGCAGAAATTCCCCTACGTCACCAGCAACGAACTGTTGCTGCTCAGCGCCCTGAACCTCTGCGCCCGCCAGCTGGCGCCACGCGCTGAAGACAACGACGAAGAAGACAGCCGCACGGTGGAGCGCCTGGCCGCGCTCAACCGGCGCATCCGCGCGCACCTGCAGGCGCAGGACTGATCCCCCGCCCTCTGCTCCGTCACCCCAACGTAGGGCGCATAACGCCCCAGGCGTTATCCGCCGTTTGACCTCGGCCCCATGCCGCTCGCCGCCGAGCACGGAGCAGCCCTCAAAGCCACACCAAGCTCAACCACGAAGTTGCCGACAAGAAAGGTGTAGCGGCGGATAACCGCGAACGGTTATTCGCCCTACGCTCGGCGACATCCCGCAGGGCGGATATGCACGTATAAAAAAAGGGACACCACAGTCCGTGGCGTCCCTATGAATGGAGAGAGGGCTGAATATCCTCTCGACCGGTGAGACGTGGCGCTGCGGGAAGTCCCGTCGCGCCGGGCATAAAAGAAGGGATGGGGGATAACCCATCCCTGAAGGGTGAGAGGCGGGTACTGCCTCTCGACCGGTGAGTCGTGCCCGGCTCGCGCCGGGCGGTGCATCAGGCGCGCAGCGGGATCAGGCGCGGGGCGATCATGTTCTCCGGGCGCAGGATGTCGGCCAGGGTGGCCTCGTCCAGCAGCTTCTCCTCGCGCACCAGCTCCAGGACGCCGCGGCCGGTTTCCAGCGCGACCTTGGCGATGCGGGTGGCGTTCTCGTAGCCGATGTACGGGTTCAGCGCGGTCACCAGGCCGATGCTGTGCTCCACCAGCTGGTGGCAGCGCTCGACGTTGGCGGTGATGCCAGTGATGCAGTGCTCGCGCAGCATGTCCATGGCGCGTTGCAGCAGGCGGATCGAGTCGAAGATCTTGTAGGCGATCAGCGGCTCCATCACGTTCAGCTGCAGCTGGCCGCCTTCGGCGGCGATGGTCAGCGCCAGGTCGTTGCCCATGATCTCGAAGGCGCACATGTTCACCGCCTCCGGGATCACCGGGTTGACCTTGCCCGGCATGATCGAGCTGCCCGGCTGGCGCGGCGGCAGGTTGATCTCGTTGATGCCGGTGCGCGGGCCGCTGGAGAGCAGGCGCAGGTCGTTGCAGATCTTCGACAGCTTGACCGCGGTGCGCTTGAGCATGCCGGAGAACAGCACGAAGGCGCCCATGTCCGAGGTGGCCTCGATCAGGTCGGCGGCCGGGACCACCGGCTGGCCGCTGATGGCCGCCAGGCGCTGCACGGCCAGGTGCTGGTAGCCGGGGTCGGCGTTGATGCCGGTGCCGATGGCGGTGCCGCCGAGGTTCACTTCGGTCAGCAGTTCCGGGGCCAGGCGGCGCAGGCGGTCGAGGTCTTCGCCCAGGGTGGTGGCGAAGGCATGGAATTCCTGGCCGAGGGTCATGGGCACCGCGTCCTGCAGCTGGGTGCGGCCCATCTTCAGTACGTTGGCGAACTCCTCGCCCTTGGCGGCGAAGGCCTGGATCAGGCTGTCGAGGCTGGCCAGCAGGGTGTCGTGGCCGAGCAGCAGGCCCAGGCGGATGGCGGTCGGGTAGGCGTCGTTGGTCGACTGCGCCATGTTCACGTCGTTGTTCGGGTGCAGGTACTTGTACTCGCCCTTGGCGTGGCCCATCGCTTCGAGGGCGATGTTGGCGATCACCTCGTTGGCGTTCATGTTGGTGGAAGTACCGGCGCCACCCTGGATCATGTCGACCACGAACTGCTCGTGGAAGTCACCGCGGATCAGCCGAGCGCAGGCTTCGCTGATGGCGGCGTGCTTGTCGGCGGGCAGGTGGCCCAGCTTGTGGTTCGCATCGGCCGCGGCCTGCTTGACCATCGCCAGGGCGACGACCAGCTTCGGGTAGTGCGACAGCGGCACACCGGAGAGGCGGAAGTTGTTCACAGCGCGCAGGGTCTGGATGCCGTAGTAGGCGTCAGAAGGTACTTCGAGGGTGCCGAGGAGGTCTTTCTCGATGCGGAACGATGCAACAGGGGACATGATGAGATTTTTCTCAGGAGGACACGGCCAGCGCCGCGATGCCCAGTAGACTAGGGATTTCGCCGATCGTCGGCCAATGCTGTTGGAAGCTGTCTCATGCACAAACGGCATAATGTATTCTGTGACGACCTGATGACGGCGAGCGTATGGCCATGCTATGCGCGCCCGTTCATCCACTGACCGATCGATCAGGACCATCCCGCCGCGCCGGGAGGAGACGACGTGAACCTGGAAACCAAATGGCTGGAGGACTTCAGCACCCTGGCCACCACCCGCAGCTTCTCCCAGGCCGCGGAGAAGCGCTTCGTCACCCAGCCGGCCTTCAGCCGGCGCATCCGCAGCCTGGAGGACGCCCTCGGGCTGACCCTGGTGAACCGCCAGCGCACGCCCATCGAGCTGACCGAGGCCGGCCAGCTGTTCCTGGTCACCGCGCGCGCGGTGGTCGAGCAGCTCGGCCAGGTGGTGCGCCACCTGCACCACCTGGAGGGCGGGCAGGGCGAAGTGCTGCAGTTCGCCGCCGCCCACTCCCTGGCCCTGGGCTTCTTCCCGGCGTGGATCGCCCGGCTGCGCGCCGAGGGCCTGAACATCGCCAGCCGCCTGGTGGCGACCAACGTCGGCGAGGCCGTGCACCTGCTGCGCGAGGGCGGCTGCGACCTGATGCTGGCCTTCTACGACCCGGACGCGGCGCTGCAGATGGACCCGGAAGTGTTCCCCTCGCTGCACCTGGGGCGCACCGAGATGCTCCCGGTGTGCGCGGTGAACTCCGCCGGCCTGCCGCTGTATGACCTCGACAGCGGCCAGAGCGTGCCGCTGCTGGCCTACAGCGCCGGCGCATTCCTCGGCCGCGGCGTCAACCTGCTGCTGCGCCAGCGCAACCTGCGCTACACCACGGTCTACGAGACGGCCATGGCCGACAGCCTGAAGAGCATGGCGCTGCAGGGCATGGGCGTGGCCTGGGTGCCGCGCCTGAGCATGGAGGCGGAGCTGGCCCGCGGCGAGCTGGCGGTGTGCGGCGGGCCGCACTGGGTGGTGCCGCAGGAAATCCGCCTGTACCGCTGCGCCCTGGTGCGCAAGGCGCAGATCCGCCTGCTCTGGCGCAAGCTGGAAGGCGGCCTGGGGCTGGGCGAGAGCGCCTGAGGCGGGGACGGCCGGGGCTATGATGCTTATTTGATAAGCATTATCATTTGCGCCTTTGCCAGGGGTTTCCCCCTCGCGCCGGCCCGGCGCGGACCGCTGGCGAGCCCGCCACCCCATGTCCGACCACGAGTCCCCCGTCCGGCCGCCCGCGGCCGAACCGACGGCGCCCGGCGAAAGCGCAGGGCGCGAGGACTTCCTGCGCGTGTTCCTCAGCCAGCGTCCGCGCATGGAGGCCCTGGTACGCCGCCGCGTGGGCTGCCGGGCCACCGCCGCGGACCTGGTCCAGGAACTCTTCCTGCGCTTCTGGAAGCGCCCGCAGGAACCGGTGGAGGAGATGGGCACCTACCTGCTGCGCAGCGCGCGCAACCTGGCCATCGACCACCTGCGCGGCGAGGACTCGCGCGGCCGCACCCTCAGCGTGCTGCTGCCCGACGAGGACGCCGCGCAACCGTCGCCGGAACAGGCGGTGCAGGCCGGCGCCGAGCTGGAGCGCGTCGAACGAGCCCTGCGCGCGTTGCCCGAACGCACCCGCCACGTGTTCCTGCTCAGCCGCGTGCACGGCCGCACCTACGGCGAAATAGCCGAGGCCATGGGCGTTACCCGCAGCGCCGTGGAAAAACATATGATGCGCGCCCTCGATGCCTGCAAGGCGAGCCTGGAGCCCGCCGCACCGGCCGCCCGCAGCGGAGCTCCACGCCATGACGCCTGACACCCCGACCCTCCCGGCCGACGCCCGGCGCCAGGCGCGCCAGTGGCTGGTGCGCGTGCACGGCGGCGAGGCGGATGCCGGGGCGCTGCAACGCTGGCTGGACGAAGCCCCGGCGCACGCCGAGGCCTACGCCGAAGCCGAGGCGCTCTGGTGCCTCAGCGAAGGCCCGGCGCGGCGCCTGGCGGCGGAGGAGGGCGCTGCCCTGCAGGGCTACCTGGCCGCCATGCAGCACCCGCCGCGAAGCCGCAGGCGCGGCAACCCGCGGCGCTGGCTGTACCCGCTGGCCAGCGCCGCCTGCCTGCTGCTGATGCTCTGGGCCGGCGGCTGGTGGCAGCCGGGGCACTGGTACGCCGACCTGGCCGCCGACTACGTCAGCGCCCCGGGCGAAGTGCGCGAGGTGACGCTGGTCGACGGTTCCACCCTGACGCTGGACGCCGACAGCGCTGTGGCCGTGTCCCTGGACGGCGAGCAGCGCCGCGTCGAGCTGCTGCGCGGCGCCGCCTCCTTCGCCGTGCGGCACCTGCCCAGGCCTTTTGTGGTGCGGGTGGGCGAGGGCGAGGCACGGGTGCTGGGCACCGAATTCGAAGTCCGCCGGCTGGGCGACCAGGCCCGCGTCACCGTGGCCGAGGGCCGCGTGGCGGTGCGCGCCAGCCGGGCCGTGGGCGCGCCGGAGGTGGTGCTGGGCGCCGGCGAGCGGGTGAGCTTCGGCGCCACCCTGGGCGCCCCCGAGAGCGCCGACGGCCGCGCCGCGCTGGCCTGGCGCCAGGGCTGGCTGACCTTCTACCGCGCCTCGCTGGGCGAGGTGCTGGAGCGCCTGGCGCCCTGGTACCCGGGGCGCATCCTGCTGCTGGACGACGAGCTGGCGCAGCGCCGCGTCAGCGGCAGCTTCCCCAGCCACGACCCGCAGGCGGCGCTGGATTCGCTGCAGGCCGTGGTGGGCTTCCGCCAGCAGCATCTGCTGGGGCGTTTCGTGCTGATCCGCTGACGCGAAAAAAATTTCCGCCGGGCACTGAGGTACCCATAGGGCTGCTCCGTGTAGTGGGCATGAATGCGATTTATTCGCAGTTGAAATCCGCCCTTCGAGTCCCGAGAACCCCATGAAAGCGCAGCGTCCCCGTACCACCCTCAAGCCCCTGACCCTCGCCCTGCTCGGCGCCCTGGCCGGTGCCGCGAACCTGCCGGCGCTGGCTGCCGAACCGGCTGCCGCCAGCCTGGAGTCGCGCTACGCCTTCGCCCTGGCGGCGCAGCCGCTGCCCCAGGCGCTGAGCGAATTCAGCCGCGTCACCGGCCTCAGCGTGGTCTACACCGAGGAGGCGCCCTACGCCCTGCAGGCGCCGTCGCTGCGTGGCCAATACAGCGCCGCCGAGGCCCTGGAGCGCCTGCTGGCCGGCTCCGGCCTGCGCTTCCGCCCGCTGGACGGGCGCAGCGTCACCCTCGAACGCATTCCCGCCGACGCCCTGAGCCTGGACGCCACCACCGTCTCGGCGATGGCCAGCGCCGAACAGAGCTACCAGCCGGCACCGCTCAGCTCGATCAACCGCGCCGGCACGCCGGTCATGGAAACCCCGCAGAGCATCGTCACGGTGCCGGCCCGGGCGATCCGCGACCAGCAGCCGCGCAACCTCGACGACGCGCTGAACAACATCAGCGGCGTGACCCAGGCCAACACCCTCGGCGGCACCCAGGACGCGGTGATGAAGCGCGGCTTCGGCGACAACCGCGACGGCTCCATCATGCGCGACGGCCTGCCTTCGGTGCTGGGCCGCAACCTCACCGCCACCGCCGACCACGTGGAAGTGCTCAAGGGCCCGGCCTCGCTGCTCTACGGCATCCAGGACCCGGGCGGGGTGGTCAACGTGGTGAGCAAGAAGCCGCAGTTGGCGCGGTACAACGCAGTGACCCTGCGCGGCTCGACCTACGCCCACGGCAAGCAGGGCAGCGGCGGACAGATCGACAGCACCGGCGGTATAGGCGACTCGCCGCTGGCCTACCGGCTGATCGTCGACCACCAGGACGAGAACTACTGGCGCGACTTCGGCCAGCAGCGCGAAACCCTGGTGGCGCCCTCGCTGGCCTGGTTCGGCGAGGCCACCACGGTCACCCTCGGCTACGAGCACCGCGAGTTCAAGACACCCTTCGACCGCGGCACCGCCATCGACCCGCGCACCAACAAGCCCCTGGACCTGCCGCGCACCCGCCGCCTGGACGAGCCCTTCAACATCACCGAAGGCCGCTCCGACCTGACCCGCCTGGACATCGAGCACCAGCTCGACGAGCAGTGGAAGGCGCACCTGGCCTACGGCTGGACCCGCGAGACCTACGACGACAACCAGGCGCGGGTGACCGCGGTGAACAGCGCCAGGGGCACCGTCACCCGCCGCGTCGACGGCACCCACGGCGCGGTGAGCAGCGACAGCTTCGCCACCGCCTCGCTGCTGGGCGACGTGCAACTGGGCGGCCTGCGCCACGAACTGGTGCTGGGCATGGACAGCGAGAAGCGCAAGATCTACCGCGCCGACCTGATCCGCAGCACCGCCACCAACACCCTGGACTACAACGACCCGGTCTACGGCCAGGTGTCACCGGCCACCCAGGTCAGCCCCGGCGACAGCGACCAGACCGACAAGCTGCGCAGCGACTCGCTGTTCCTGCAGGACTCCTGGCACCTGGATGAGCACTGGATTCTGGTCGCCGGCGGGCGTTACCAGATGTTCGACCAATACGCCGGCCGCGGCCGGCCGTTCCAGGCCAACACCGACCTGAACGGGCAGAAGTGGGTGCCGCGCGCCGGCGTGGTCTACCGCTTCGATGACCAGTTCTCGCTGTACGGCAGCTATACCCGTTCGTTCAAGCCCAACTCGACGATCGCGCCGCTGTCCACCGGCCAGGTGATCGACTCGGCGATCCAGCCGGAAGAAGCCAGTTCCTGGGAGATCGGCGCAAAGATGGATATTCCCGGGCGCATCAGCGGCAACCTGGCGTTCTTCGACATCCGCAAGCGCAACGTCATGGTCAACCAGCTCGACGCCAACGGCGACACCGTGGTGCGCACCGCCGGCAAGGTGCGCAGCTACGGCGCCGAACTGGACCTGTCCGGCCAGCTGAGCGAACGCTGGAGCCTGCTCGGCAGCTACGCCTGGCTCGACGCGGAAGTGACCGAGGACCCGGAACTGGAAGACAACCGCCTGCAGAACGTGGCCAAGGAAACCGCCTCGCTGTCGGCGGTGTACGACGCCGGGACGATCTTCGGCGGCGACAGGCTGCGCCTGGGCAGCGGCGCCCGCTACGTGGGCAAGCGCGCGGGCGACCCGGCGAATTCCTTTGAGCTGCCGTCCTACACGGTGGCCGATGCCTTCGCCAGCTACGACACCCAGCTGGGCGGGCACAACGTCGGCTTCCAGTTCAACGTGAAGAACATCTTCAACCGCGAGTACTACCCTTCGGCGGCGAACAACCTCTACGTCGCGGTGGGGGAGCCGCGGCAGTTCGAGGTTTCCACGACGGTGGAGTTCTGAGGGGAGGGTCTTTTCGTAGGAGCGAGCTTGCTCGCGAACGGAGTTCTGCCAGGTGGACCAAGTGCTCGGCCTGAAGAGCGCCCTCTCCCTAACCCTCTCCCTGAAGGGAGAGGGGACCGTTGGGCAGGGCTGGGTGTTTTGGAGTCAGCCGGCAGCACTGAAGGTTCCGGTTGAAACCATGCCTTCTCTCGGCACGGACAAGCCCCCTCTCCCTTCAGGGAGAGGGCTGGGGAGAGGGAGCGGAGTCACCTCAACACACCAGAGCCGCCGGGAAACACCGTTCGCGAGCAAGCTCGCTTCTACAAGCTCGGCAGACTTACATCTCCACCACAATCCGCCCCTCGATCTGCCCGGCGCGCATCTTGTCGAAGATGCCGTTGATGTCCTCCAGCTTACCGGCGCTCACCGTCGCCTTCACCAGCCCCTCGCCGGCGAAGTCCAGCGCCTCCTGCAGGTCGGCGCGGGTGCCGACGATGGAGCCGGTGATGTGCAGGCCCTTGAGCACCACGTCGAAGATCGGCGTGGGGAAGTCGCCCGGCGGCAGGCCGACCAGGGACACGGTGCCGCCGCGGCGGGCCATGCCGATGCCCTGGCCGAAGGCGCTGTTGGACACCGCCGTCACCAGCACGCCGTGGGCGCCGCCGATGTCGCGCTGGACCACTTCCACCGGGTTTTCCTGCTTCGCGTTGATGGTCAGGCTGGCGCCCAGTTTGCGCGCCAGCTCCAGCTTGGCGTCGTCCACGTCCACCGCCGCCACGTGCAGGCCCATGGCCTTGGCATACTGCACCGCGACGTGGCCCAGGCCGCCGATGCCGGAGATGGCCACCCACTGGCCGGGGCGCGCCTTGGTTTCCTTCAGGCCCTTGTACACGGTGACGCCCGCGCAGAGGATCGGGGCGATCTCGGTGAAGCCGACGCCCTTGGGCAGGATGCCGACGAAGTTCGGGTCCGCCAGCACGTATTCGGCGTAGCCGCCGTTCACCGAGTAGCCGGTGTTCTGCTGGTGCGTGCAGAGGGTTTCCCAGCCGGTCAGGCAGTGCTCGCAGCAGCCGCAGGCGGTGTACAGCCAGGGCACGCCGACGCGGTCGCCTTCCTTCACCCGGGTCACCCCGGCGCCCACCGCGGCGACGTAGCCGACGCCCTCGTGGCCGGGAATGAACGGCAGGCTCGGCTTCACCGGCCAGTCGCCCTCGGCGGCGTGCAGGTCGGTGTGGCAGACGCCGGAAGCCTCGATCTTCACCAGGATCTGGCCGGGGCCGGGCAGCGGCACCTTCACTTCCTCCAGGCGCAGCGGCGCGCCGAAGGCGTGCACCACTGCGGCTTTCATGGTCTGGGGCAGGGTCGAGGACATGACGAAGCTCTCCTTGTGCAAACGAACGGGGGCGGGCGAAAGCCTGTCTGCGCCGCGGGTTGCATCAGTCTGAACCCTTGAGCCTAGGCGATATTGAGCTGGAGCAAGGGCCGCTCGCCTCATCCCTTGGTAGCACCCGCCCAACGGCCCGCGCACGGACTCCACGAACGGCGCGGCCTTGCGGTATACTGCGCCGCCTCCGAACCGGCCCCGCTCGTCGGTTCGTCCATGTACAAGCCACGCCCGGGACCGGAATGCGTGGCTTGTTGGTTTTTGACGCGCAGCACGCGCACCACCAAGAGGCACGACGATGAGCGTACTGGTTGGCGTGATCATGGGCTCCAAGTCCGACTGGAGCACCCTTAGTCACACCGCGGACATGCTGGACAAGCTGGGCATCCCCCATGAAGTGAAGGTGGTTTCCGCCCACCGCACCCCGGACCTGCTGTTCCAGTACGCCGAAGAGGCCGAAGGCCGCGGCATCGAGGTGATCATCGCCGGTGCCGGCGGCGCCGCCCACCTGCCGGGCATGTGCGCGGCCAAGACGCACCTGCCGGTGCTCGGCGTGCCGGTGCAGTCGTCCATGCTCTCGGGCGTCGACTCGCTGCTGTCCATCGTCCAGATGCCCGGCGGCGTGCCGGTCGCCACCCTGGCCATCGGCAAGGCCGGCGCCATCAACGCCGCGCTGCTGGCGGCGAGCATCCTCGGCGGCAAGCACCCGCAGTACCACGACGCGCTCAAGCGCTTCCGCACCGAGCAGACCACCTCGGTGCTGGACAACCCCGACCCCCGCGAGGCCTGAGCAGAACCATGAAGATCGGTGTCATCGGTGGCGGCCAGCTGGGCCGCATGCTGTCCCTGGCGGGTACCCCGCTGGGCATGGACTTCGCCTTCCTCGACCCGGCGCCGGACGCCTGTGCCCAGGCCCTGGGCGAGCACATCCGCGCGGACTACAGCGACCAGGACCACCTGCGCCAGCTGGCCGACGAAGTGGACCTGGTGACCTTCGAGTTCGAGAGCGTGCCGGCCGAGACCGTGGCCTTCCTCTCGCAGTTCGTGCCGGTCTACCCCAGCGCCGAGGCGCTGCGCATCGCCCGTGACCGCTGGTTCGAGAAGTCGATGTTCAAGGACCTGGGCATTCCCACCCCGGCTTTCGCCGACATCCAGTCCCAGGCCGACCTCGACGCCGCCGTGGCCAGCATCGGCCTGCCGGCGGTGCTCAAGACGCGCACCCTGGGCTACGACGGCAAGGGCCAGAAGGTCCTGCGCAAGACCGAGGACGTCGCCGGCGCCTTCGCCGAGCTGGGCAGCGTGCCCTGCATCCTCGAAGGCTTCGTGCCTTTCACCGGCGAGGTGTCGCTGGTGGCGGTGCGCGCCCGCGATGGCGAGACGCGCTTCTACCCGCTGGTGCACAACACCCACGAGAACGGCATCCTGCGCCTGTCCGTGGCCAGCAGCGAGCATCCGCTGCAGGCCCTGGCCGAGGACTACGTCGGTCGCGTGCTGGACAAGCTGGACTACGTCGGCGTGCTGGCCTTCGAGTTCTTCGAGGTGGACGGCGGCCTGAAGGCCAACGAGATCGCCCCGCGCGTGCACAACTCCGGGCACTGGACCATCGAAGGCTCCGAGTGCAGCCAGTTCGAGAACCACCTGCGGGCCGTCGCCGGCCTGCCGCTGGGCTCCACCGCCAAGGTGGGCGAGAGCGCCATGCTCAACTTCATCGGCGAAGTGCCGCCGGTGGACCAGGTGCTGGCCATCGCCGACTGCCACCTGCACCACTACGGCAAGGCCTTCAAGGCCGGGCGCAAGGTCGGCCACGCCACCCTGCGCAGCAAGGACCTGGCCACCCTGAAGGCGCGCATCGGCGAAGTCGAAGCCCTTATCGGCAAGGGCTGACAACCCCGGTCGCCCGTCCCTCATGGCGGGCGGCCGCGCGGAACGCCAGGCTTTCCTACACTGTCAGACAAAGGGCGCGCCGGTTGGCGCGTCCATCCACAGGAGGGAAAACCATGGGTTTAATCGGAACCATCGTCATCGGCCTGATCGTCGGCCTCATCGCCCGTTTCCTGAAACCAGGGGACGACAGCATGGGCTGGATCATGACCATCCTGATCGGTATCGGCGGCTCGCTGCTGGCCACCTACGGCGGCCAGGCCGTGGGCATCTACCAGGCCGGGCAGGCCGCCGGCTTCATCGGCGCGGTGGTCGGCGCGGTGATCCTGCTGGTGATCTACGGCATCGTGAAGAAGAGCTGATCCACCCCGTCGTACGCCGGGTAGCGCCTCGCGCTGGTCATTTGCCCGGCGATCCCCAAGAATGTGCGCCGATTCCCGCTCGCCCGGCCTGGGCGGGCGGCGAAGGTCTTCGCCGTCTTCCCGTTGCGTGGGCGCCCGCTGCCGGCGCCCGAGAGCCCATCCATGCGCCGTACCCTGCTCGCCTGCAGCCTCGCGCTGCTCACCGGCCTGGCCCATGCCGCCGACATCCCGGAAACCGACTGGCTGCAACTGATGCCGCCCAGCGACCGCAAGGCGCTGGAGGAAATGCCCGAGATCGACCACAACAGCCCGGAAGCCGCCGGCACCTTCACCCAGAAGCAAGGTGGCCTGAAGCAGAAGGGCAAGCTGCCGCAGGTGATGTTCTCGACCAGGACGGTCGCCGCGCTGGACGGCAAGCAGATCCGCCTGGGCGGCTACCCGGTGCCGCTGGAGAACGACGCCAGGGGCCGCGTCACCGAGTTCTTCCTGGTGCCCTACCCGGGCGCCTGCATCCACGTGCCGCCGCCGCCGCCGAACCAGATCGTGCTGGTGCGCTACCCCAAGGGCATGAAGATCGACGACATCTACAGCCCGCTGTGGGTGACCGGCAAGCTGAAGGTGGAGAAGGTCAGCAACGAGATGGCCGACGCCGCCTACGCCATGGACGAGGCCAAGGTGCGGGCGGTGCAGGATAGCGATCTGTAGCGTGCCTTGCTCTTCGTAGGAGCGAGCTTGCTCGCGAACCCGGTTCGGTGCTTGGCCTGAAGAGCGCCCTCTCCCTAACCCTCGGCTGCGCGCCCCGCCCTGAAGGGAGAGGGGACCGTTGGGCAGGGCTGGGTGTTTTGGAGTCAGCCGGCAGCACTGAAGGTTTCCGGTTGAAACCATGCCTTCTCTCGGCACGGACAAGCCCCCTCTCCCTTCAGGGAGAGGGCTGGGGAGAGGGAACGGAGTCAACCCAACACACCAGAGCCGCCGGGAAACACCGTTCGCGAGCAAGCTCGCTCCTACGAAAAGCCGGCGGATAACGCCTGGGGCGTTATGCGCCCTACGGGGTCTCCAGCGCCTCGCTCCAGATTTCCACCGCCATCGTCTCGCTACGCCCCGGCGCCACGCTCAGCACGTCGTCCCAGACCCGCGCCGTCTCGATGCACAGCATGCGCTGCCAGGCGTCGTCGGCGAACTGCGAGAGGCGCTGGGCCTTGTCGATCCAGGGGTTCCACAGCACCGCCGAGCGCGAGTGGCTGGCCTGGATGTGGATGCCGCGGTTCCACTGTGGGTCGCGGATCACCAGGGGGCGGTCGACGTCCAGGTAGATGCGGTCGGTCTCGCCCTGGATGCGCACCACGCCGTCCTGGCGGCGCTCCTCCCAGTTCTCCAGCGTCTCGATGTAGCGGCAGCCCTGCAGGCCGTCGACGCTGACCTGGCGGGCGTCGCTGACGGCGAAGTAGGTGTGCAGCGCCTGGCTCAGGGCCAGCGGCTTGTCGCCGAGGTTTCGGGTGGTCAGTTCCAGGGCCAGGCGCTCGCCGAAGCGCATCACCAGGCTCAGTTCGGCGCAATGGGCCCAGCCCGGCAGGCCCTGGCGGGCGTCGAGCTTCCAGTGCACGGCCAGCGCGCCCTGTTCGTCGGCGATGTCGTCCAGTTGCCAGTCGATGCCGCGCACCAGGCCGTGGGCCGGGGGCTTGTCGCCTTCGTATTCGGTGCGCACCTGCACCGGGTTGCGCGCCAGGTCGCCGAACCAGGGCCAGCACACCGGCACGCCGCCGCGCAGGGACTGGCCGCGCTTGTACCCGGCCTGCTCGCTGAGCCACACCAGCGGTGGCTGTTCGTGGGGCTGGTAGCTGAGCAGCTGGGCGCCCTGCTGGGCGATCAGCGCCTCGCCGAACTCGGTGTGGATGCGCCAGCAGGGCAGCTCGTCGATGGTCGTCTGTTCGACGCGGGGGGTGATGTAGGGGCTGCTCATGGGGGCCTCCGGCACTGCAAGGGGAAAGGATTCAGTATCACCGATCCCCCGGCGGCCGGGCAGTTCCCCGAAACGGCTTTTTTCAGCCCTGGCGCAGGCTTTCCAGGCTGCGCCGCTGGCGCCCCTGCGCGTCGAAGTTGGCCGCGTCGAGCCAGGCCTCGAAGGCCGCCTGGCGCACCGGCCATTCGCTGTCGAGGATGGAGAACCAGGCGCTGTCGCGGTTGTGGTCCTTGATCACCATGTGCTGGCGGAAGGTGCCCTCGTAGACGAAGCCCAGGCGCTCGGCGGCGCGCATGGAGCGCGCGTTGCGCGAGTTGCACTTCCACTCCAGGCGCCGGTAGCCCAGCTCGAAGGCGCGCCTGGCCAGCAGGTACACCGCCTCGGTGGAGGCCGGGCTGCGCTGCATGACGCGGCCGAAGGCGATGTGGCCGATCTCGATCACCCCGTCCTTCGGGGTGATGCGCAGGAAGCTCAGCAGGCCGGTGACGCGGCCGCTGCTGCGCTCGCGCACGGCGTAGAACTGCGGGTCGGCGCTGGCGGCGTTGCCGGCGATCCAGGCGTCGAAGGCGGCGCGCTCGGGGAAGGGGCCGTAGGGCAGGTAGTCCCACAGCACGGGGTCGGATTCCGGGCCCTGCAGGGCTTCCCACAGGTCATCGCCGTGGCGCGCGGCGTCCAGCGGCTCCAGGGCCAGGTAGCGGCCTTCCAGGGTTTCCCGGGCCGGGGCGGGCACCGGCTGCCAGTGCAGGGCGGGTTGCGAGTCGGTCATGGCGGTGCTCCGGTCAGAGGATCTTGCGGTACTGGACGAAGCCGGAGCGGTCGGCGATCCGGTCGTACAGGTGCATGGCGTCGGTGTTGGTCTCGTGGGTCAGCCAGTGCACCCGCGAGGCGCCGGCGGCGCGCGCCATGACGTAGACGTGCTCGATCAGCTCGCGGCCGATGCCGCCGCCGCGCAGGCCCTCGGCGACGTAGAGGTCCTGCAGGTACACGTAGTCGCCCTGGGTCCAGCAGGAGCGGTGGAAGATGTAGTGGACCATGCCGATGGCCTTGCCGTCGCGCCAGGCCAGCGCCGCGTGCATGGGTTCGGCGGGGTCGAGGAAGCGCTGCCAGGTCAGGGCGCTGGTGGCCTCGTCTATCACGGTCTTGTAGAAGCGCTGGTAGCCCTGCCAGAGCGGCAGCCAGGCGGAGTGGTCGTCGGCGGTGACGGAGGCGATCTCGAGCGGTGCGGTCATGGGGTGGCCTTTGTCCTTGGGGTCTGGTGCCAGACTAGATCGGGAATTGGTTCCGCTAAAGAGCCATTCATGGTCCAATTCGAGGAGCCATTTCCGGAGCCCGCCATGAACGCCCCGCTGCCTTTCGACCCGTCCGGCATCCGCCTGGACCCTGCCAGGGGGCTGGGCCAGCAGCTGTTCCAGGCGCTGCGCGAACGCATCCTTGACGGCCGCCTCGGCGCGCGCTCGCGGCTGCCGGCCAGCCGCGACCTGGCCGCCGCCCTGGGGGTGTCGCGCAACACCGTGGTGCGCGCCTACGAGCAGCTCTACGCCGAGGGCTACATCGAGGGCCGCACCGGCGACGGCACCTACGTCGCCGAACGCGTGCAGCCGCGCTGCGCGCCCGCCCCGCAACCGGGCAAGGTGCCCGAGGTGGCGGCGCTGGAGCGCCTGCAGCGGCACCACCTGCCCAGGCCGCCGAGCGGTGCGCCCAGGGCCTTCCGCGTCGGCGTGCCGGCCTTCGACCTGTTCCCTTTCGAGACCTGGGCGCGCCTGCAGGCGCGCTTCTGGCGCGACCCGCCGGCGGACTGCCTGGGCTACGGCGACGCCGCCGGCGAATGGCGCCTGCGCGAGCTGATCGCCGCCTACCTGCGTAGCGCGCGTGGCCTGCATTGCGAGGCGGGGCAGGTGATAGTCACCAGCGGCGCGCAGCAGGCCATCGCCCTGTGCGCTCAGGTGCTGCTCGCCGCGGGCGACCACGTGGCCATCGAGAACCCCGGCTACCGCGCCGCCGGCCATGCCTTCGCCACCGCCGGCGCGCACCTGCACGGGGTGGCGGTGGACGCCGAGGGCCTGCGCACCGACCTGCTGCGCGAGCTGCCGGATTGCCGGCTGGTCTACCTCACCCCCTCGCACCAGTACCCCACCGGCGTCACCCTGTCGCTGGCGCGGCGCCTGGCCCTGCTGGAATGGGCCGAGCGCAGCGGCGGCTGGATAGTCGAGGACGACTACGACGGCGAGTACCGCTACGCCGGCACCCCGCTGATGCCCCTGGCGGCGCTCGACCGCCAGCAGCGCGTGCTCTACGTCGGCACCTTCTGCAAGATCGCCTTCCCCGCCCTGCGCCTGGGCTACCTGGTGGTGCCGCCGGCCCTGGCCGAGGCCTTCGCCCGCCGCCGCGCCCTCGACGTGCGGCATTCGGAGGTCGGCACCCAGCGGGTGATGGCCGACTTCATCGCCGAAGGCCACTTCCAGCGCCATGTGCGGCGCATGCGCCGGGCCGCCCGGGCACGGCGCGACGCCCTGCTGCGCGGCTGGCCCGAGGTGCCCGGCTGCGCGCCCATGCCGCCGGTGGAGGCGGGGCTGCACCTGTGCGTGCGGGTGGAAAGCCGCGAGCGCGAGTGCTGGCTGGTGGAGCGCGCGCTGCAGGCCGGGGTGGAGGTCAACGCGCTGAGCGACTACTGGCTGCCCGAATCGACGGAGCCCGAAGACGAGCGCGCCGGCCTGGTCATGGGCTTCGCCGCGGTGCCCGAGGCGCGTATCGCCGAGGCCCTGAAGGCCTTGCGCAAGGCCTGGAAACTTCCGCTTTCGTAGGAGCTAGGCGCCCCCTTCGATCCTACGAAGAGCCCGGGGGCTTTTCCTCGCGCTCGGCCCAGTAGGTCTGCTTGTGCCCGCGGCCCTGGTACTCCAGGGCCAGGGCCTCGGCCTCGTCGCGGCTCAGGCCGCGGCGCACGACGAAGCGGTTGCCGTTGTCGTCCAGCCGCCACAGGCACCAGTCGCGCGCTTCAGGCATCGAAGGTCGAGGTCTTGCGCAGGCGCAGCGCGAGCAGGATCAGCAGTACGCCGAAGAACAGCGCATAGGCGCCGATCACCCAGACCACCGCCACCGCGCCGGCGCCGGGGTTGGCGATCATCAGCACGCCGAACAGCACCGACAGCGCCCCCGACAGGCCCAGCCACCATTCGTTGGCCAGGCTCTTGCGCAGGCGGAAGGCGGCGACGATCTGCAGCACGCCGGTGGCCAGCGCCCAGCCGGCGATCAGCATCAGCAGGCCCAGCGCCGTCAGCGCCGGCCAGAAGAAGGCCACCAGCCCGGCCAGCACGCCCAGGGCGCCGACCAGCCACAGCGGCCAGATCGGCCGTTGCGACTCGCGCATGCTGGCCGCGGCGATCAGGGTGAAGACGCCATCGACGAAGGCGTAGGCGCCCCAGACGATGACCAGCACGGTGAGGGCGATGCCCGGCCAGGCGATGGCCAGGATGCCGAACAGCACGGCGGCGACGCCGCGCAGGGCGATCCATTTCCAGTGCCGGCCCAGGGCTTGCCACAGGGGATGATCGTTCATGGGGTTCTCCAGCGGGGTTCGCCAGAAACCATAGCAGCCCCGTGCCCGTGGACGCTTTTCGTAGGAGCGAGCTTGCTCGCGAACCCCGCCCTTTCGCGAGCAAGCTCGCCCCTACGAAGAGCCGGGCAAAAAGAAAAGCCCGGCGCGGGGCCGGGCGAAAGGGCCTGCCGGGGCAGGCGGGCGGCGTCGGGCGGGACGCCACCGGGGAGCCGCGGATCAGCCGGCGGCCAGCTCGCCGCCGGCTTCCGGCCGCGGGCCGTGCAACCGCTCGTAGTCGGCGCGCATGGCCTTGTGCAGGCCGAACATGAACAGGATCAGCACCGCCGAGAAGGGCAGCCCGGCCAGCACCACCACCGTCTGCATGGCGGTGAAGTTGCCGGCGAACAGCAGGCCGATGGTCACCAGGGTGACGATCGCCGACCAGAGGATGCGCAGCCAGTTCGGCGCGTCCTCGTCCAGGTCGCCGCCCTCGCGGGACAGGTTGGCCAGCATCACCGAGCCGGAGTCCGCCGGGGTGAGGAAGAGCACGAAGCCGACGAAGATCGACACGCCGATCACCACCTTGGCGAAGGGGTAGTGCTCCAGCAGCAGGTAGATCGACATCGACGGCTGCTCCAGGGCGGCCTTGCCGAGGTCGGCGGCGCCGTGGTTCATCACCAGGTCCAGGGCGCTGTTGCCGAATACCGAGAGCCAGGCCAGGGTGAAGCCCAGGGGGATCAACAGCACGCCGCAGACCAGCTCGCGCACGGTGCGCCCGCGGGAGATGCGCGCCACGAACATGCCCACGAAGGGCGCCCAGGAAATCCACCAGGCCCAGTAGAACAGGGTCCACAGGCCCAGCCATTCCTCGCTCCTGGCGGCGCTGCCGCCGGTGTAGACGTAGAGGTCGAAGGTCTTGAGGACCAGGCCGTTGAGGTAGTCGCCCAGGTTCTGCACGAAGCCGTTGAGCAGCTCCAGGGTGGAGCCGCAGACCAGCACGAACACCAGCAGCGAGCTGAACAGCACGATGTTCAGGTTGGACAGCCGGCGGATGCCTTTCTCGATGCCCGAGACCGCCGCCAGGGTGGCCACCAGGCTCATCACCAGCAGCACGATCAGCAGCGTGGTCTTCGAATGTTCCATGCCGGCCAGGTATTCCAGGCCGGAGGACACCTGCAGCGCGCCGATGCCCAGGTTGGTGACCAGGCCCAGCAGGGTGACGAAGATGCCGAAGATATCCACCGCGTGGCCGGCGCCGCCCTTCACCCAGCGCTCGCCGAGGATCGGCAGCAGCGCCGAGCGCAACGCCAGCGGCTGGCGGTGGCGATAGGCGAAGTAGCCCACGGCCAGGCCGACCAGGGCGTAGATCGCCCAGCCGTGCAGGCCCCAGTGCAGGAAGGTCAGCTGCAATGCCTGGCGCGCCGCCTGCGGGCTGCCGGCCACGCCCTCGGGCGGGTGGTAGAGGTGGTCGATGGGCTCGGAGGCGGCGAAGTACAGCAGCGAGATGCCGATCCCCGAGGAGAACAGCATGCCGGCCCAGGCGCCGTAGCTGAAGTCGGGCTTCTCATGGTCGGCGCCGAGCTTCAGCGTGCCATAGCGCGAGAAGGCGACCCAGGCGACGAAGAACAGGTAGGCCCCGATGGCCAGCATGTAGTACCAGCCGAAGCTGTGCGACAGCCAGGCCTGGGTACGGGCCAGGGCGGCGCCGGCGCTGTCCGGGAAGAAGATCAGGATGGCGGTCAGAACCAGGATCAGGGCGGTGGAGCCGAAGAACACGATCGGGTTCAGACGGGCCTGCTCGTTTGTTTTTCTTGGCGAAGCAGAACTCATTTTTCAGGGGGATCCCATGGCAGTGAACGCATGGCGGCCGGCGACAGTGCGCGAGGCACGGCGACGGGCCGCGAACCACAGACACAGCATTGCCGCCGCGACACTTCCGGCCGGGATTCTGCGATCCTTGGCCATTGGAGAGCGGCGCGGTGATGAACGGCTCGGGCCCGCTTGCACGCAAGGGCTCGGGAGGGTTCACGGAGCGCAGCTTATTCTTAGTTGATTGAACGTTCAATAAAAACAAAATAGACTGGCCCACATTGACGCCGGACGGCACAGCCACGTCCCGCGTGAGGAGAGAAACCAATGCCCAAGGTCGGTATGCAGCCGATTCGCCGTTCGCAACTGATCCACGCCACCCTCGAGGCCGTGGACCAGGTCGGCATGAGCGACGCCAGCATCGCCCTGATCGCCCGCCTGGCGGGGGTCTCCAACGGCATCATCAGCCACTACTTCCAGGACAAGAACGGCCTCCTGGAGGCGACGATGCGGCATCTGATGTCGGCTTTGAGCAAGGCCGTGCGCGAACGCCGCGCTAGCCTGCGAACCGACGATCCGCGTGCCCACCTGCGGGCGATCGTCGCCGGCAACTTCGACAACAGCCAGGTCAACGGCCCGGCCATGAAGACCTGGCTGGCGTTCTGGGCCAGCAGCATGCACCAGCCGTCCCTGCGCCGGCTGCAGCGGATCAACGACCACAGGCTGTATTCCAACCTGTGCTGGCAGTTCCGCCGCGAGCTGCCGCTGCGCCAGGCGCGCAGCGCCGCCCGTGGCCTGGCCGCGCTGATCGACGGCCTGTGGCTGCGCGGCGCGCTTTCGGGCGACGCCTTCGACACCGAGCAGGCGCTGGCTATCGCCTACGACTATCTCGACCAACAACTGGCCAAGCGCACCGGATAGCGGGCGCGGCCTTACGTGCTGAAACCATAAGAGAGGACAACCGACCCATGGCTCGATTCGACGTTCAGAAGCTCTACATTGGCGGCCGCTACGTGGAGGCCACCAGTGGCGCCACCTTCGAGACCGTCAACCCGGCCAACGGGGAGGTCCTCGCCCTGGTGCAGCGGGCTTCGAAGGAAGACGTCGAGCGCGCCGTCGCCAGCGCCGTCGAAGGCCAGAAGGTCTGGGCGGCGATGACCGCCATGCAGCGCTCGCGCATCCTGCGCCGCGCCGTGGACATCCTCCGCCAGCGCAACGACGAACTGGCCGAGCTGGAAACCCTGGACACCGGCAAGCCGCTGGCCGAGACGCGCTACGTCGACATCGTCACCGGCGCCGACGTGCTCGAGTACTACGCCGGCCTGGTGCCGGCCATCGAGGGCGAGCAGATCCCGCTGCGCGAGACCAGCTTCGTCTATACCCGCCGCGAGCCGCTGGGCGTGGTCGCCGGCATCGGTGCCTGGAACTACCCGATCCAGATCGCCCTGTGGAAATCCGCCCCGGCCCTGGCCGCGGGCAACGCGATGATCTTCAAGCCCAGCGAAGTCACCCCGCTGAGCGTGCTCAAGCTCGCCGAGATCTACACCGAGGCCGGCCTGCCCGATGGCGTGTTCAACGTCCTCACCGGCAGCGGCCGCGAGGTCGGCCAGTGGTTGACCGAGCACCCGCTGATCGAGAAGATCTCCTTCACCGGCGGCACCTCCACCGGCAAGAAGGTCATGGCCAGCGCCTCCAGTTCCTCGCTCAAGGAAGTCACCATGGAGCTGGGCGGCAAGTCGCCGCTGATCATCTTCGACGACGCCAACCTCGACCGCGCCGCCGACATCGCCGTCATGGCCAACTTCTTCAGCTCCGGCCAGGTCTGCACCAACGGTACCCGGGTGTTCGTCCCGCGCGGCCTGCAGGCGCGCTTCGAGGAGAAGGTGCTGGAGCGGGTGAAGCGTATCCGCCTGGGCAGCCCGCAGGATGCGAACACCAACTTCGGCCCGCTGGTGAGCTTCGCGCACATGGAGAGCGTGCTCGGCTACATCCAGGCCGGCAAGGACCAGAAGGCCCGCCTGCTGTGCGGCGGCGAGCGCGTCACCGAAGGCGAATTCGCCAAGGGCGCCTACGTCGCCCCCACCGTGTTCACCGACTGCCGCGACGACATGACCATCGTCCGCGAGGAAATCTTCGGCCCGGTGATGAGCATCCTCGTCTACGACAGCGAGGAAGAAGTCATCCGCCGCGCCAACGACACCGAGTACGGCCTGGCCGCCGGCGTTGTCACCCAGGACCTGGCCCGCGCCCACCGGGTGATCCACCGCCTGGAGGCGGGCATCTGCTGGATCAACACCTGGGGCGAGTCGCCGGCGGAAATGCCGGTGGGCGGCTACAAGCAATCCGGCGTCGGTCGCGAGAACGGCCTGACCACCCTGGCTCATTACACTCGCATCAAGTCCGTGCAGGTGGAGCTGGGCGACTACGCCTCGGTGTTCTGACCACCGCGATCGAGCCCTGAGCGGCCGGTCGGCGGAGCGACCGGCCATTCCGACCTTCAGACACCGGCGCGCCCAGCGTCGCGGGCGGTGTCGTGCCCAGAAAAAGAGGTAGGCCTGCATGACCCAGGAATATGACTACATCATCATCGGCGCCGGTTCCGCCGGTAACGTCCTCGCCACCCGCCTGACCGAGGACCCGGACGTCAGCGTGCTGCTGCTCGAGGCCGGCGGCCCGGACTACCGCGCCGACTTCCGCACCCAGATGCCCGCCGCGCTGGCCTACCCGCTGCAGGGCCGCCGCTACAACTGGGCCTACCTCACCGACCCCGAGCCGCACATGAACAACCGCCGCATGGAATGCGGGCGCGGCAAGGGCCTGGGCGGCTCCTCGCTGATCAACGGCATGTGCTACATCCGCGGCAACGCCATGGACTTCGACGGCTGGGCGAAAGAGAAGGGCCTGGAGGACTGGGCCTACCTCGACTGCCTGCCGTACTTCCGCAAGGCCGAGACCCGCGACATCGGCCCCAACGACTACCACGGCGGCGACGGCCCGGTCAGCGTGACCACGCCCAAGGCCGGCAACAACCCGTTGTTCCACGCCATGGTCGAGGCCGGCGTGCAGGCCGGCTACCCGCGTACCGAGGACCTCAACGGCTACCAGCAGGAAGGCTTCGGCCCCATGGACCGCACCGTGACGCCCCAGGGCCGTCGCGCCAGCACCGCGCGCGGCTACCTGGACCAGGCCCGCGAACGCGCCAACCTGACCATCGTCACCCACGCCCTGACCGACCGCATCCTGTTCAGCGGCAAGCGCGCCATCGGCGCCAGCTACCTGCAGGGGGACGACACTACGCCGAAGGAAGTGCGCGCGCGCCGCGAAGTGCTGGTGTGCTCCGGGGCCATCGCCTCGCCGCAACTGCTGCAGCGTTCCGGCGTCGGCCCGGCGCCCGTGTTGCGCGACCTGGGCATCGAGGTGGTGCACGACCTGCCGGGCGTCGGCCAGAACCTCCAGGACCACCTGGAGATGTACCTGCAGTACGCCTGCAAGCAGCCGGTGTCGCTGTACCCGGCGCTGCAGTGGTGGAACCAGCCGCAGATCGGCGCCGAGTGGATGTTCCTCGGCAGCGGCCTGGGCGCCAGCAACCAGTTCGAGGCCGGCGGCTTCATCCGCACCCGCGACGAGTTCGAATGGCCGAACATCCAGTACCACTTCCTGCCGGTGGCGATTAACTACAACGGCAGCAACGCGGTGAAGGAACATGGCTTCCAGGCCCACGTCGGCTCCATGCGCTCGCCCAGCCGCGGGCGGATCCAGCTGACCTCGCGCGACCCGCGCAAGCACCCGAGCATCCTCTTCAACTACATGTCCAGCGAGCAGGACTGGCAGGAGTTCCGCGACGCCATCCGCGTCACCCGCGAGATCATGGCGCAGCCGGCGCTGGACGCCTACCGCGGCCGCGAACTGAGCCCGGGCCTGGACAAGAAGAGCGACGCCGAGCTGGACGCCTTCGTCCGCGAACACGCCGAAACCGCCTTCCACCCCTCCTGCTCGTGCAAGATGGGCGAGGACGACATGGCGGTGGTCGACGGCCAGGGCCGCGTGCACGGCATGGAAGGGCTGCGCGTGGTGGATGCGTCGATCATGCCGCTGATCATCACCGGCAACCTCAACGCCACCACCATCATGATCGCCGAGAAGATCGCCGACCGTATCCGCGGCCGCCAGCCGCTGCCGCGCAGCACCGCGGACTACTACAAGGCCAACGGCGCACCGGTGCGGGGCAAGCCGATGCGGGCGTGAGTTCCAAGCAGGAATAGGGGAGGGCGCCACGAGTTGGCGCCTTTCTTTTATGAGTATCGAGGCAAGGCAGAGGTGGACGGCTAGTGCCGAACTTCATGCCAGCAGCGGACAAGCCCCCTCTCCCTTCAGGGAGAGGGTTGGGGAGAGGGAAAAGCGATATCAGGATGGAGCGGGGCTATTCACCACTCCGAACGAGGACAAACCCTCACCCCCGCCGCGGCGGCACCGGCCTAGTCCGCCCGCTGCCATCGATGGCCACGAACACGAACACCGCCTCGGTGACCTTGCGCCACTCGCTGGACAGCGGATCGTCGCTCCACACCTCCACCAGCATGCGGATCGAGCTGCGCCCGACCTCCAGCGTCTGGGTATAGAAGGACAGCTGCGCGCCCACCGCCACCGGCACCAGGAAGGCCATGCGGTCGATCGCCACCGTGGCCACGCGGCCGGCGGCGATGCGGCTGGCCATGGCGGTGCCGGCCAGGTCCATCTGCGACACCAGCCAGCCGCCGAAGATATCGCCGAAACCGTTGGTCTCGCGCGGCAGCGCGGTTATCTGCAGTGCCAGGTCGCCCTGCGGGATGGGGTCTTCTTGTTCAAGCTCGATCATAGGTAAGGGCCTCTTGCCCCGACGGTCTCGATTCAAGGTACGAAAGGAAAAGCTCTCCCAAGAGTCCTGCTTTGTGTTGCTTCCTACAGAAACTTGGGACAACTTTCTGATCGGCCCCGCGCACATGGCTTGGGCATTATATAGAGGCCGGCCTGCGGCAGCGACCGCAGAATTCCCCATAACAATGTTGCGCTGACGAGTATCCATTTGCCATGGTTTGCCGTTCGCGATCCCGTGTCAGCGCCGCCAACCTGCCGAGAAACCTTGCATGCCTTCTGCGAATACCCCAGCCGCCCGTCCGCTCACCCGCAGCGACTACAAGACCCTGTCCCTCTCCGCCCTGGGCGGTGCCCTGGAGTTCTACGACTTCATCATCTTCGTCTTCTTCGCCACCGTGGTGGGCAAGCTGTTCTTCCCCGCCGACATGCCCGAATGGCTGCGCCAGCTGCAGACCTTCGGCCTGTTCGCCGCCGGCTACCTGGCGCGACCGCTGGGCGGCATCGTCATGGCGCACTTCGGCGACCTGCTCGGGCGCAAGAAGATGTTCACCCTGAGCATCTTCATGATGTCCGTCCCGACCCTGCTCATGGGCGTGCTGCCCACCTACGAGCAGATCGGCATCTGGGCGCCGCTGGCGCTGTTGCTGCTGCGCGTGGTGCAGGGCGCGGCCATCGGCGGCGAGGTGCCCGGGGCCTGGGTCTTCGTTTCCGAACACGTGCCTTCGCGCAACGTCGGCTTCGCCTGCGGCACCCTCACCGCGGGGCTGACCGCGGGCATCCTCATCGGCTCGCTGATGGCCACGGTGATCAACAGCTTCTATAGCACCGAGGAAGTGCTGGCCTACGCCTGGCGCATCCCCTTCCTGCTCGGCGGCATCTTCGGCCTGTTCTCCGTCTACCTGCGCCGCTGGCTGCACGAGACCCCGGTGTTCGCCGAACTGCAGCAACGCAAGCAACTGGCCGACGAGGTGCCCCTGGGCGTGGTGGTGCGCGAGCACCGTCCGGCGGTGGCCATCTCCATGCTGCTCACCTGGCTGCTGTCGGCGGCCATCGTCGTGGTCATCCTCATGACGCCCTCGGTACTGCAGAGCGTCTACGGCGTGCCGGCGGCCACCGCGCTCAAGGCCAACAGCCTGGCGATCATCTTCCTCACCGGCGGCTGCATCCTCGCCGGGCGCATCGTCGACCGCATCGGCGGGGGCCGTACCTTCATCGGCGGCAGCCTGCTGCTGGGCGTGACCTCGTGGATCTTCTACAGCAGCCTGAAGACCCATCCGGACTGGCTCTTCCCTTTATATGCACTGACCGGCCTGTGCGTCGGCATCGTCGGCGCCGTGCCCTACGTCATGGTCAAGGCGTTCCCGGCGGTGGTGCGTTTCAGCGGCCTGTCCTTCTCCTACAACCTGTCCTACGCGATCTTCGGTGGCCTGACGCCGATGGTGGTGGCGCTGCTGATGAAGGAAGACCCCATGGGCCCCGCCTACTATGTGGCTGCGCTGTGCCTGGTGGGCTTCCTCACTGGCTGCTTCCTGCTGCGCCAGGAACGCCTGGCCAGTGGGGCTTCGCTGGTCACCAATTGATCGATCGGACAGGTTTTTCAGAAAAGTTTCAAAAAGTCGTTGACGGGCATTCTGAAGTCCCTATAATGCGCACCACTCCCAGCGACGAAGCGCTGAAAGAGCTTGAAAATCAAGCACTTAAGCGGGTTCGAAGTTGAGGGTGGTGGTCAGGCAGGTGATTCACTTGCCGCCTTTCGGTTCGACAGCTGCTCCGGCAGTGGGCCGAAAAGGAAGATCGCCGAGGTGCTTGACAGCGAGTTTGAACGCTGTAGAATGCGCCTCCCGCTGACGAGAAGCTTCGGCCGATCGAAAGCGCAAGCGGTTGAGTAGGAACGAAAAATTCTGAAAATAACGCTTGACGGAATAAGAGGTTGGCGTAGAATGCGCGGCCTCGGTTGAGACGAAAGAATCAACCACTGCTCTTTAACAAGTTGAATCAAGCAATTCGTGTGGGTGCTTGTGAGCTAAGACTGGTGATCGCAAGATTATCAGCATCACAAGTAACACTCGTGAATTCGAGAGTTTTTTGCGATTGCTGAGCCAAGTTTAGGGTTTTCTCAAAACCCGATCAGTATTGAACTGAAGAGTTTGATCATGGCTCAGATTGAACGCTGGCGGCAGGCCTAACACATGCAAGTCGAGCGGATGAAGGGAGCTTGCTTCCGGATTCAGCGGCGGACGGGTGAGTAATGCCTAGGAATCTGCCTGGTAGTGGGGGACAACGTTCCGAAAGGGACGCTAATACCGCATACGTCCTACGGGAGAAAGTGGGGGATCTTCGGACCTCACGCTATCAGATGAGCCTAGGTCGGATTAGCTAGTAGGTGGGGTAATGGCTCACCTAGGCGACGATCCGTAACTGGTCTGAGAGGATGATCAGTCACACTGGAACTGAGACACGGTCCAGACTCCTACGGGAGGCAGCAGTGGGGAATATTGGACAATGGGCGAAAGCCTGATCCAGCCATGCCGCGTGTGTGAAGAAGGTCTTCGGATTGTAAAGCACTTTAAGTTGGGAGGAAGGGCTGCAAGTTAATACCTTGTAGTTTTGACGTTACCAACAGAATAAGCACCGGCTAACTTCGTGCCAGCAGCCGCGGTAATACGAAGGGTGCAAGCGTTAATCGGAATTACTGGGCGTAAAGCGCGCGTAGGTGGTTTGGTAAGATGGATGTGAAATCCCCGGGCTCAACCTGGGAACTGCATCCATAACTGCCTGACTAGAGTACGGTAGAGGGTGGTGGAATTTCCTGTGTAGCGGTGAAATGCGTAGATATAGGAAGGAACACCAGTGGCGAAGGCGACC